>DATHCH010000256.1:0-15722 GCA_035319625.1 Thermodesulfobacteriota bacterium | reverse complement strand
GACGACGCCAGGGAATCCCCCGCTCTGGCCATCATGAATCTCCTCCAGAAAAAAGGAGCGACTGTCCTCTATCACGACCCTTATATCCCATCACTTCCTTCTTTTAGAAAATACTCTTTTAGATTAAATTCTTCCCCTCTCACGGAGCAACTGCTTCGCCGAGTCGACGCGGCTGTGGTCGTCACGGACCATAGTATCGATTATCAGCGGATCGTCAAGCTCGCTCCCCTTGTCATCGATACTCGGAATGTGACGAAAGGCATGGACCGATGGAAGAACAAAATCGTTAAGGCCTAAATATAATTTCAGATTTTTCAGTCTCCAATTTGCGATCCGAAGTCTGAAATCAAAACGGGTGGTTTCTCCAGAAATGGTAGAGATATAGCTGTGCATAGCCTCCATAGGGACCAAAATGACTCGATACAAAATCCTCGATCGTCTTCTCTCCGGCACTTCTCCCTTTGAAATAAATCTTTTGTAGACCCTTTTTTATCCAAGTATCCGTTGGAAAGGCCTCAAGGAAATCCAGGGAATAGAGAAGGACGCAATCGGCAACCTTTTTCCCCACGCCGGGAAGCCGCATCAGATTTTCTTTAGCCGTCTTATAAGGTAAATCTTTGAGCAGGAGAAGTTGGTCCCGGTCCGTACAGCGGCTGGCATTTACGAGGTAATGTGTTCTAAACCCTGCCCTGGCCGATTCCAGTTGAAGCGAATTTTTAATGGATCGGGGTCCAGGAAATCGGTAACCCATGTAGTTTCCCTGGGCAACCCTTCCCCCCGATGATCTGCATACATGTTCGAGGATACAGCGAATATGCGAGACAGCCTTCGCCGAAGAGCATAAGAACGAAAGGAGACATTCCCATGGATCTTGTCGGATGACTCTCATCCCCCGATATTCTCCTATTGCCTGATGGATCGCCGGATCTCGGTCGATCTCCTTCAATATAGCATCGAAATCATCGTCCAGTCTGAAAAAATGGCTTAGGAGAGGCTCTTCAATCCCCTCGTAGAAGAGGAGATTTTCCTTCTGCCAGAGGGAAAAAATCCGATCCGAGGAATGAACGAGGTAGCTATCGAAAACCTTGGTAAATCGAAAAAATTGCCCGCATTCTAAGGTATGTTTAAGCGAAAAATGAGGTATTTGGAGTCGGTCGGTCATTCATTTTTCCATCACCCCCACTCTCTCCCCTGCCCTCGTGCAGCAAGGCACGATTTCACGCAGGCGGTCACCGGGGAACTTGATGGAGGTTATGAGATTTGGTCTCTGCCGGCTGAGAACGCTTTCCTGTTCAATTTATGAACTTTTGGAGGAAGGTAATTCAAAATTGTCTTTAGCCAGAGATTTTCATCGACCTCAAAACATTTCGACATAGCACCTAAGAGCACGACATTTGCCGCCCGGGCATCCCCTAACTGCAGTGCGATCTCTGTTCCCTTTACCAGATAAAAATTTCTAATTTTTGATCGAATCGTATCAGGGATGGCTCCAGGATATTCCATCTCCCCCAAATTGACAGCCGGAGGATTAATTTTATGATCGTTCATAAGAATTTTGCCGCTAGGCCTTAGATGGTTCAGCCACCGGAGTCCTTCCAGTTGCTCAAAAGCAAAGAGGATATCCACCTCCCCTTGTTTGATGAGGGGAGAATAAACCTTTTTGCCGAAACGAAAATGGGAGGTGACGATTCCTCCCCTCATGGCCATCCCGTGAACCTCGCTCTTTTTCACATCATAGCCAGCTTCCATAAAAACTTCAGACATGATGTCACTCGCTAGAATGACCCCTTGTCCTCCAACGCCAGCAACCAATATATTGGTGGTCATTTGATCCATTCCGTCACCCCGTTTAGAGATAGCTACATGATCTCAAAACCGAATATCGGTCTCTCTTCCTGACTCCGGATCGCCTCGAATTTACAGACCTGATAACAGAGATGGCATCCCGGACATAGGCTCGGATCGATATGTGATATCCCTTTTCTCTTCTTCCCGTCAGCAGTCATCGCCATCTCTCCTTCCACCAGTTGATAAGAGATAGCGGGACAACCCAAGTTGACACAGGTCTTACATCCAACACATTTGGTGGAATCAACCTGAAGAGGCTTGTTATATTTTCGAAAAGCCCTCCGAAGGAGCGTGCAGGGGCCTTCACTGATGATAAGGGAGGGCTCGTCCTTTTCGAGTTCGTCCTTGATCACCCTTTCCGTTTCTTCCAAATTCCACGGGTTCACCTTTCTCGGATTTTCAATCCCCAGGACCCGTCCCAATTCAACAAAATCGACCTGATGTGTTTTTTCTCCTCTGATGGTATATCCAGTCGCCGGATGCTCTTGCTGGCCTGTCATCCCGGTGGTTCGATTATCTAATATGATAATGGTCACCTTACTCTTATTATAGCCAACGTTCATCAGAGGATGGACCCCCGCATGCAGAAAAGTAGAATCCCCAATGACGCCAACAACCTTTCCTTTCCCTTTTTCTCCTAACGCCTTGGCCATGCCATGAGCGCTGCCTATGCTTGACCCCATACAGATGTTACTATTGATCACATTCAAAGGGGGATAAGCGCCTAAAGTGTAGCATCCGATGTCGCCAGCAGTAAAAACTTTTAATTTCCTTAGAACATGCATTATTCCTCGGTGCGAGCATCCTGGACATAGATTTGGAGGTCTGGGAGGAAGAGGTTCCTTATAAAAAGGCTTGGGGGGTCTAAATTTCTTTCCCAGCATTCCTTTCTCAATGAGAAATGGGTTTAGCTCACCACAAATGGGAAATAGGTTTTTCCCCCCTTTGGGTTTAAATCCCATTGCCCTAATATTCTCCTCCAGAAAAGGGTCCAGCTCTTCCACAATGTAAACTTTTTTCACATGTCTGAAGAATTCTCCAATCAGATCCTTCGGCAGAGGCCATACCATCCCGAGTTTGAGGTAAGAATAATTTGGAAAAACCTCCTTGGCATATTGATACGAGACGCCGGCGGAAATGATCCCTGTCGTTGGGTCGTTGATTTCCATGCGATTTCCCCAAAATCCCTCAGCAAATTCCCTTAGTCTGAGAAAACGATCCTCAACGAAGGCGTGCCGAATCCGGGCAAAGGAGGGGAGCATGGTATATTTTGCGGTATCTTTTTTGATCTCTACAGGGACTGGAGAGACAACCGGATCCTGCAACTCCACAATGCCTTTCGCATGAGAGATTCGAGTGACGCTCCTCACCATGACAGGAGTATCAAACTTTTCGCTAACCTCGTAGCCCAGTTTTATAAAGTCCTTTGCCTCCTGGCTGTCACTCGGCTCAAACATGGGGACTTTTGCAAACTTGGCATAATGCCGATTATCCTGTTCGTTCTGGGAACTGTACAGTTCCGGGTCATCGCAAGTAACCAGGACGAAGCCCCCGTTGACACCGACATAGGAGAGCGTCATAAAGGGATCAGCCGCCACGTTTACCCCGACATGTTTCATACAGGCTATGGTTCGGGCACCTGCCATGGATGCCCCAGAACAAACTTCCAACGCCACTTTCTCATTGGGTGACCATTCAGCATAAATTTCCTTGTACTCCCTGGCGATGGTTTCTAAAATCTCTGTGCTGGGCGTGCCAGGGTAGGCAGCCGCAACCCTTACCCCAGCCTCGAAAGCTCCCCTTGCCATAGCTTCATTTCCACTCATTATTTTTCTCATAAATCACCTATTAGCTTAATCCAAAACAAAAGTCAAAATTTATTGGCATGAATACATGTGTGGTGCAATCATCTTGCGCATTCCGCCTTATTTCCCGAGGTCGGAGATCTTTCTCAAAACGATATTCGTCATCTCGGACTTTTTCGAAACTCTTATGAAACTCTTATAATTTTCAAGCGACTCCTTGCTCTTTCCTACTTTTTCATAACACCGACCCAGCCCTAAATAAGCATCGGCTGATTGGAAACCCTCCCCCAAACCAGCAAGCCTTTGGTAAGCATCCACTGCCTTTTCATATTCTTTCTTACCTCCATAAGAGTAACCAAGACCATCCAGGGCAAATGACCGGTAAAGTTTTTCCTTGCCTGTTTTTTGGAGAAAGGCCTCGTAGGCTTTAATGGCATCATCAAATTCACCCAACCGAAGATAGATGTTTCCCTTAAATAACATTGCGATTTTCCCGGAAGAAGTTCTCGGATATTTTGTGATGACCTCGTCAAATTTTTCCAAGACAGCCCGATATTCTTGAGGCGATCCGTCGCGGTACGGGGAGCTGACCATTTCGTAAGTTTCAACTGCCAAATGAAACATCTGGTAGGCATTTTCCTCATTTTTCTTTTCCCACTTTTTAAAAGAAAAAATACATAGTAGGAGGATTAGAACAATCCCCGCCCCTACCGCGATAGACCTGGAATGGTGGGTGATAAAAAGAAAGGTCCTTTCGGTAAGAGTGATGAATTCATCAGGCTTTTTTAATTTCTTTTTTATAATCTTTTTTGTCCTCGTCATCTCAAATCACCCTTTTCCGTAAAGTTAAAATAACTTTTTTTTAGGACTCTGAGAAGTCCCCCTCAGCACTCTCTTTTCCCCCAGCCGAAGCGTCAATTTGATTTGATCAAAGTACTCAATTAAAGGGATAGCATATTTTCTTGAGACCTTGGTCATCTCTTTAAACTGAGGGGTAGTAATCTCTCGATGGCTCTTTAAATAGGCGACTAATTCCTGTTTCAGGTTTTCGAACGAGACTTGATGGAGATAAATTTCGCCCTTAATTTTGAACAATGCCCCTTGATGGACGAGATGTTCAAAAATGGCCCGAACTTCCTCCTCTTTTTCAGACCATTGCTCCGACAATTCTTTCGGAGAGGGGGGTTGAAGTCCTCCCTCCAGAACAGCTTCTTCCACACGCTTAACCAAACCCCTCTCATCGGTAGATGAGACTTGGTGGCTGGTCAGTCTCAACTTGTCCTTCTCCAACATAACTTCTTTTGATTGGATGAGCTCGTTGATGAGGATTTGAAAAAGTTTGATTTCCACCTCCGGAGGAAGTTTCGTCCTCAGCTCTTCTTTGGATAACCCAGATTTCATCGGGAATCGCTGATGAAACTCCCTCAGCTGCGCCAGAGCTAATTCTTTCAGTGCTTGATATTGTCCCCTCTCGATGACTTTCAATTTTTCAGGATCAATGATCAAAAGAACTTCTCTTTCCGCCATCTTTCTGATGATCGACTGGACCTCGCCGGATGAGATCTCGACTCGGTTTAATAGATCTTCCAAGGTAATACCCCTCATCCCTCCATGCTGAATGTGCTGCCGGAGCGCTTGTTCATTCGTACCGTCTTTGAGGAGAGCTAGGTCGGCGATTACTGAAGAAGAATACCTCCTGTGTTTGTCCGGATGACTGTCCAGAACAACTCCTCCACCTATGGTTTGGATCGCTGCAGAACCCCGGATGACAAAGGTGTCCTGAGGTAGAGCCACCACCGGGCGTTCCAATCTCAGTTGGACGAAGCCACATTCTCCTGGGGGCAGCTCTTCGCGATCCAGCAGAAAGATGGATGCATGCGTGAGAGAGGTGCCAATATGAAACCTCGGCTTGGTGCGGTGCTTTAGGGGTCTGGGCGCATCCGGTAAATATTCAAGGTAAGCATCGATAAGTTGCGTCGGTCTAAGGGTATTCGGCCGTATGAGAACGTCTCCCCTCTCGATTGCCGCCGTTTCGATTCCTTGAAGATTCACGGCCGTTCGCTGCCCCGCAAAGGCTTTTTCCACGCTTTTATTATAGACCTGGAGGTTCCTGACCTTCCCTTCTACCCCAGAAGGAAGGATTTGAACTATCTCTCCCAAAGAAAGGCTACCGGAAATCATGGTCCCTGTCACAACGGTTCCAAAACCTTTCATCATGAAGACACGGTCGATCGGCAAACGGAATAAGCCATCGGCTGATCTCCCCTCAATCCCTCGTGACAGCAGGTCGAGGGTGGAGAGGAGCTGAGGAATTCCTTCCCCTGTCACCGAGGAAACGTCAAGGATCGGGGCATCTTTTAAGAAAGTTTCCTGCACCATTTCGTGCACTTCCTCCCTAACCAACTCCAATAATTCCCGGTCAACCAAATCGATCTTCGTCAGAACGACCAAGCCTTTTTTCACTTTCAAGAGTTTACAAATATCTAAATGCTCTCTCGTCTGAGGCATTACTCCTTCGTCCGCAGCGATGATCAATGCAACCAGGTCGATCCCCCAGGCTCCCCCCACCATATGTTTCACGAACTTCTCATGGCCAGGGACGTCAATGATTCCCAACCGTATCCCGCTGGGTAGGTCTAAGAAGGTGAATCCGAGTTCAATGGTAATCCCTCTTTCCTTTTCCTCCTTGAGCCTATCCGTATCCACACCTGTAAGAGCCTTCACAAGGGAAGTTTTCCCGTGGTCAATGTGCCCCGCAGTCCCAAGAATGACATGTTTCATCGGACAGCCCTATGAATAGCAGTACTCTTTTAAACATAACAAAAAGCCCTCCGTCTTTCAATTCTATTTCTTTCTCTATTTCTTTCTCCTGTCAAACGATAAGTAGTACGGCTCAAGAAAGAGAAAGAATTGAAAGAGGGCTGCAAGAAAGTCCCTATATATTGAACCGGAATAGTATACCCTTCTCCATGATGGAACTTTCCTACGATAGCCATGTGGGACCCTTTCTTTTGTTGATTTCATCGCTATCTCCTGTTGATGAGTGAAGCAAGAGGTTTAAGATCAAGGGAAAGAGGACCGTGCTGCCCTCGGATGCAGAAAAATCAAGGCTTAGAAGAGTGGGTTCTTCCGATGTTCAATTCCTGTTGAAAAATATGCTTCCTCGGTACGTACTTCTTCAATTCTCTTAGATAATTAAATTTTAGGATAAATCGATTCAAAAAATATCCAGAGATTTCAATAGGTTATTTCTTTGTGGTTTATGGCTAACAAAACACAACATCTTGTGGTTTAAGAGATAACTTACCAAACCTCGATGTTTATAACCTGTTTATACGCCATTCCTCGGATAGCATATTCTTGCTTCCTTTCGATAATAAAAAGAGGGGAGAAATCCATCTTCTTCCCCTCTCTCTGAAGGTTTATAAAACAGGATTTACTCTATTAAGGATTACTTTACAGCACTCTTTAGCAGATTACCTGCTTTAAATTTTGCCACTCTGGTGGAAGGAATCTTGATTTCCTTTCCGGTTTGTGGATTTCTGCCCGTTCTTGCCCTCCTCCTCGCCACAGAGAAGGTTCCAAATCCTGTCAAGGCCAGCTTGTCTCCCTTTTTCAATGCCTTGGTCACCGTATTAGTAAATGCATTGAGGGCCTTCTCAGCTGACGCTTTCGAGATCTTGGCCTCCTTCCCTATGCTGGCGATCAAATCCGCCTTCGTCATGCAAATCACCTCCTTTTATCGGGGGAAATATTTTCTCTGATAGACAATGGTATCGGGTTACTAAAAACGATGCCCATCATAGCCCATCGCTCTTTTAAAAGTCAAGTCTTTATTTTCAGAAATTTAATCTTCTTATCCACGACATTTCCTATTATATAAACGACTCCGTTAACTCAGAGAGGACTTCTTCAAGGCTTCCTGGTCTCTCCGATCCAATCTTCTGGAGGACCCTTTCGACCCGATTCCTAAGTTCTGGTCTGGAAAGATCCTCGACCGACTGATAAACTCCCACTCTCCTTCCGAATCGAAAGTTATCCTTTTCTTCTTCGGGAAGCGAGAGATACCGGTCAATGAGATTTAACATCTTTTCCTTTTCTTCTGGAAGCTTTCCTTCCACTTCCTGGAGGAGGTTCAGGATGTGATCGCTGACAAAGGTACTTGTGATCCCCTCCAAATGGTCGATCAAAAGCCTTTCTTCCTCTATCATCTCATCATCGCTCATGAGGACAAATTCACCTTTTTCAATTTTCTGGTAAAGAAGCATCGTTTTTAAGACTTTTAATGTCCGAACTCTAATGAAGTCGGCGTTGATCTGATTAAGAACCTTTGCCGTCTCCACGGCGTGCTCTCGCCACATCCCTTTCCCTCCCAACCCAAGGATCACATATTCTGAAAGGGAGATCCCCGACTCCTTTACTCTTCTCCCTGCCTCGATATGCTCCTGAGCGGTCACCCCCTTTTTGACAAATTGAAGGAGGGGGTCGCATCCAGTCTCTAAACCGATGTGGATTCTGGAAAGTCCAGCGCGGCGCAGATCCCCAAGCTCTTCAATCTTTTTCCTGGAAACCGTTTTGGCTCGGGCGTAAGTGGTAATCCTTTCGATAGACGGGAAGACTTTTTTCAGATATTTCAATATCTCAGCTAACTCGCCGGTTTCGAGAATCAGGTTATCTCCATCTTGCAGAAAGATGTTCTTTCCACCGCTGTAGAGCCATAAGGCCACACTGTGAAAGCCGTCTGAATCGTGTTTCGGATCCTGCAAAATGGAATTGACGAGGGGAGCGGCGATCTCTCCTCCAAACCCATATTTCCAGGACAAGGCTCTTATCTCTGAGACAATTTCTTGAACAACGTCAATGTCCTGTTTTACTTCTTCCGGATTCTTGATGCTAAATTTCTCTTCTTTGTAGGTGTGGCAAAATTCGCAGCGGTTCCATGGGCAATTCCTTGTTACCCTCAGGAGGAGGCTATGGGATTCACTCGGAGGACGGATAGGGCCCTGCTCAAAACGAAGCTTCGTCATGAAACATATCCCTTGAAAGATTTTATTAACCGGCAGTGCCCGGTCTCACCAGAGCGAAATAAGTGGGCGCAAGGCGCACCATATGAATTGACATCACGTTTCTCAGAAGCCCGCCATGCCTGTCCCGTCTCAACGGGAAGGGGGAACTTCATTGAATCTTCATCCTGATGAAAACTAAAACTTTGGCATCTCTTTTTCCAATCGAGATGCTAAGGCATTGGGGTCAATCTGCAGGATCGTGAAGATTTTATTCTCAATGCGACGGATTTCCCCCTTCAGCTGCCCTAAGGTATTCCTGCCGCTCGGCTGTTTGCCGTATCTCTCTACGAGATCTTTAAATCTCTCCTCCAACAGAACAATCCGATCATGCATGACGCGTTTATCCGCATAGTTTACCACTTCTTCTTCAGAGACGGTCGACGAGCTTCCTTCTTTCCCTAACCTGATATGTTGTGCCACGACCTCCCCCACCCTTTCGTATCCCATTCCTTTCAAGAGCTGACGGCCTGTCTTGGCGTGATCCTCCTTTGTCTTGAGGCACTCAGTTTTGGCAAGGTCATGTAATAAAGAGGCCGCCTCCACTAAATCGAGATCAATCGTTTGCCCTTTCTTATTCAATTCCAGGGACAGAAAGAGAGCTACTCTTGCCACTTCGAGGCTGTGGTGAATAATATGTTCCAACGTCCCGTGTTGCTCCATCAGCCTCAAGCATTCTTCCCTATTGGGGATCATCTCCATGAGCAGTCTTGCGACCGGAAAGTACCCGGTAGGCAGGATTAAAGGGCACAATATGGAATGATATAACAACCCTGGAAAGCCTGGCCGTGCCTGTCCAGTCTTGACAGGACAGAAAAGAGCTTCACTACCTTCTCAAAAGAACAGCTTCTCCCAAGGGATCTCTTTCTCCAACGCCCGATCTTTTTGCCGGGTGGCCGAATGCTACGACGGCCATCAATTCCAAATCCCTACCCAGCCCTAATAACTCTCCTACTTTCTCTTTGTTCTTCAAAATCTCTCCCAACCACACGCCCCCTAATCCCAGGGAGTGCATGGTGAGGAGCATATTTTGAATGCAGGCTCCTATTGCCTGAACATCCTTTGTTCTGTCATAAACTCTCGAATGATCCAAGAAAACCCCGATGCAGACTGGAGCCCCTCGGATGATGGATCCAGAGTGGGTCAGGGTGGCCAGGGACTCTTTCAACACCGGGTCCTGAAAGATGGCAAACTTCCAAGGTTGGTTGTTTTTCCCGGAAGGGGCCCACACAGCGGATTCAAGAATCTGATTCAGCGCGTCAGCCGAAACCGGTTCACAGGTAAACTGACGAACAGACCTTCTCGCTCTGATAGCTTCGATGACCGGATTCTTGGCGCCCATCTTCTTACCCTTGATCCTTACCGAAAGGGCTTAGGTGGTTCCTATCCTAAATCTTAGCCTGAACCTTAACCTCAACCTTAAACTGTTAGGAATCTATGGGTTCTCCTCCTTTTTCTTTAAAAGGCAACGAGGGCTGACTTTCGATCTGATCCAATTTAAAACTGAATTTATCCAATCGTCTCCTGGCTTCCTCGAACTTATTCACAGCGTTGATGAGATGTTTTCCCACTAACAGAAAATCCTCTTGAAAGCCTCCGATATCTTTCTTCAGGCCGGAAAGCAAGGCCTGTATCTTGAGCGCATCCTTCTCGATCTGTAATCCTTTCAACCCGAGAATAATCACCTGGAGATACGCATAAAAAGAGTTCGGAGAGACGGGGATCACCCTTTTCGTCAGTGCGTAGTTCAAGACCCCTTTCTCTTCCCCGAAAGACTCATCCTTGGTAATCGTTTCATAGTAGACGTTTTCCGCGGGAATATAGAGCAAGGCAAAATCGTAGGTTCCTTCTTGAGGAAGGATATACTTATTCGCAATGTCGTCAATGTGTTTCTTCACATCTCTGTAGAAGATCTTCTGATATGTCTTCCTCTCCTCATCGGCCTTGCATTCGACGACTCGTTTGAAATTGTCGAGAGGGAACTTGGAATCGATGGGAACAAGTTTTTCGCCTATTCGCACCACCGCATCCACCCGCTCCCCACTTAAGAATGTGTACTGAAGGGTGAAGAATTCGGGCGGAAGGATCTGGGACAACAGTTCTCCCAAGAATTGTTCGCCCAGGCCTCCTCTCAATTTAGGAGGCCGAAGAATCTCCTGAAGGGTGGCGATGTTCTTTCCTACCTCGTGTATCTGTTCGCTGGTCTTGGAAAGCTCTCCGAGCTTTTCACTCACCTTCCTGATCACTTCTCTGGTGCTGTCCAGCCGTTGACCAATCTGCCCGCTCGAGTTCTGAAGTTGCTGGTTCACCATCTGGAGCTGTTGATTCACCTGTTCATTAATGGCTCTCAACTGTTCGGTGAGGAGGGAAATATTCTTGTTAAGCCCGTCGCCCATCTGCCCTCTGAGTTGTTCCAATTGCTGCTGCATCAAAGCCCACATCGGCTGCGAAGATGAATTCGCTTTGATCTCCTCGAGCCTCCTCCTCCACCGCTGTTCCATCAGGGAAAAAAGAACCGCCCCCAAGGCCACGATCAAAATCAAAAGCACATAGATTCCTTGCATTCTTACTCCTTACTGTCACGGATGTTGGATGATAAGATGTCCTTCCACTTTCTTACCAGCAGGGTTCGTAACCAAGACACTCCACACGCTCTCTTTTTGAAGTTCCTCAACAGGAACGGGGAATTCTACTTTGAGGGGACTTCTACCTGAGAAAGTGAGACCTCCCTTGAAGCTTCCCAATAATTTAAATGAAAGTATGAGGGCGGAACTCCCCCCCTCACATCTGGCCTCGGCCTCCACCTGTTCCGCATGGCCTCCACCCTGAACGGGAGGAGGTGAGATGGAAAAATTGAATTCCTCTCCACCCCGGGGCCCGATCTTGAACGGAAAGATAACGAAGGTCCTTTCGAGGGAATTATTTTCTAAACGGATATCATCAGAAGGCAACTCCGGAGAGATAGAAACCTTCACTCTGGAGATTCCAGCAATTCCGACCCGATAAGGGGGAGCAACGAGGTAACGATTTCCGAAATTGGCTTTTAATGCCTCGGAAATGAAATGGTCAAATTCCGAAATCCTCTGGTCGTTCACGAAAACTTGGATCTGAAAGATAGCCCCTTTACGGAGATCAGTTTCGCCGGCATTCGAGAGGATAATCATTAGTTCTAAGTCTTCTGTCAAGTCCAAATCTTTTACCATGATTTCCGGTCCAACAGGAGGCCCATCCAGTATTCTCTTCAGGCTGTTACCCTCTTCATCGGACTCCTTCACCTCACCCGTGAACTCGACACGGGCAAGAATTTCGTGGCGGCCGGCAAGGGTTAAGGGAGTGGTGAGGGTAAGATTTCCCTTGGGCGGAAGAAAAAGCTGATCAGAAAGGCTTTTCATAGGATAAGTCCCCTCTGGGAGCCCATCAACAAAGATCCTCAGATTCCAAACTTTTAGAGGAAGCGGGCGGTGTCCAGCGTTGGCAACGGTGACTGACAATTTCCTCTGGGTGTTGAGAAAAAGGTCGATAATGTGAAGGCCGGGAAGGAGGGGTTTGGCCTCCGATTCTTCTTTTCCCAAAACCTTAGGGAAAACATTACTCAAATTATCTTCTTCAACCGTCTTCTCTTCCTTATCCAGAACTGCCTGGACGTCGTGCCTACCGACTAACTCAACCGGAGTGGTGTAGAGGGTAGCACCTCCTGGCTCAAGAAAGCTCTGATCCGGAAGGGCTCCAAGAGAGCCTTTCCATTTCAAAAGACCGTCTACGTAAATCGCCAAACTCCCGACACCGTGCGGAGCAGGCCCCTTCCCAGTATTTGAAAGCCTCACCTCTATCTTTCCAGTCTCACTTAAAGAAATATCCGAAACGGAAAGATGAGGGAGGAGAACAGGTTGGGGTACAGGGGGTGGGACAGGCGAAGCGGATGGGGATTGAGTGGCAACGTGTGCGGCGCAACCGAAGAATAAAACAAAAACGCCCAGGATTGCAGTTGCCCCTTTAAACATGAAGAAAATGTAATCTCCTTGAAAATCAAAATAACGCAACACACAACGAAATGCAAGGAGTTTTCCCTTCGAACCTTGACACCTATTGTCTAAAATTGTATCTCCTTTATAAGGTTAGGAATGACCCGGGAGGAATGCTGGAGGATCTTATTGACCTCCTCTCCCCCCTGAGGGGACAGGGAGAGGAGGAAGGAGAAGAAAATGTCTTGGAAGTTGGCTGTTGTAGCTGAGCGATGCTCAGGATGTAAAATTTGCGAGTTAGTTTGCTCCATCAATCGTTTCGGGGTGAACAACCCCAAAAAGAGCGCCATTCGGGTGATGGTCGTCTATCCTCACCCAATCATACGAATGCCCATTGTCTGTCGACAATGCAAGATTGCAAAATGCATCGAAAATTGTCCGACCGGAGCCATCACAACCAAGGATGGTATCTACGATATTGACAGCGAAAAGTGTATCTCATGTCAACAGTGTGTGATCTCCTGTCCCTTCGGCGCTGTCTTTCTTCACGAGGAGATCGAAACCCCTTTTAAGTGCAATCTCTGCAATGGAAATCCACGCTGTGTGGAAGCTTGCCCCAAAAATGCACTCCTCTTTTTGCCGGAACATGTCTTGGGTCAGGCTCAACGGATGACCAGTGTCTTAAAATATGTGCACATGAAAGAGGTGGAGTACGTGGAAAAGGGCGAAAGGAAGGTTCTAAGGTATGCCGACATCGAAAAGGGAAAAGCGGAAGATTAAGGGTGGATATTTCTGGAATATCCTCTGGGTTGATCTCGATCGCGATGAGACAAAGCCTTTGGAATTTCACGAAGCCTTTGCCTCAAAATATATTGGTGGAAGGGGATTCGGAGCCAAGCTGGTTTGGGACCAGCTCCAAAAGGGAACCATTGATCCCCTCGGTCCTGAAAACCTCTTGGTGATTTCTCCCGGACCTTTGGCAGGTCTTTACCTTCCCGCCTCGGGGAAAACATCCTTCGTCTCCATCTCTCCCGAAACAGGAATTTATGGTGATTCGAGCATGGGAGGTTCATTTGGTGCGGAACTCCGACAGGCTGGTTTCGATGCCCTGGCTATTCTCGGAAAGGCAAGGTCGCTTTCTTATCTCTGGATCGATAATGGAGGAGTAAAAATCATTCCCAATGAGAAACTAAGAGGCAAAGGAAGTTTGGAGAGCGAAGGGATGATCAAGGAGGATCTGAAGGATGAACATATTAAAGTAGCTACCATTGGCCCTGCAGGAGAGAACGGGGTCCGATTTGCCTGTGTCACTTCAGATTGGGGAAGAAACTCGGGAAGGACTGGCATCGGTGCAGTCATGGGGGCAAAAAACCTAAAGGCTATCGCTGTCCGAGGTTCCAAAGATCTTCCTGTTTTTGATCTTCCAAGGCTACAAAAAGCTTCAGAGGCCTCTTTTCAGAGTCTGAGGGAGAATAAGAATTTCACGTTCTGGCAGGAACAGGGCCTCATGTCCGTCATCGATTATGTCAACGAAGCGGGCGTCATGCCAACCTATAATTTCAGGGAGGGTGTTTTCGAGCATGCCAAGAAGATCAATGGCTATGAGATGCTCTCAAAATATAAGATCGGGGATACCTCCTGCTTTGCCTGCCCCATGGCCTGTGGCAATGTCTGCTTGGTGAAAGAGGGAAAATATCGAGGAACGGTGGTGGAAGGGCCGGAGTATGAAACGGCTTGCATGTTTGGTTCCAATATCGGAGTCCAAAATTTTGCGGCCATCCTCAAGGCAAATCAACTCTGTGACGAACTCGGAATCGACACGATCACTGCTGGGAATCTGATCGGCGTGCTGATGGAGGCGCAGGAGACCGGACTTCTTTCGGAAAAGGACCTGGACGGCCTCAACCTCAAATGGGGAGCTGAAGAGGCCATCTTAGACACGGTTCATCGCATCGCACACCGGAAAGGAATCGGGAATATTCTTGCTGAAGGGAGCTTCGGGGTGATCAAACAGTGGCCCCAACTTCGGCCTATCATCTCACAGGTGAAGGGGCTGGAGCAATCCGCCTACGATGCGCGAATTGCCATCTCTATGGCATTGGGATATGCCACTTCAGATATTGGAGCACATCATGCCCGCGCCTGGACAATCGCCAAGGAGTTGGAGATGGGAATGGACTGGCCATTGGAAAAGAAGGCCGATCTGGTGATTTACCACCAGACACTCAGGCCCTTGTTTGACATGCTTGGCGTCTGCCGGTTGCCCTGGATTGAGCTCGGTTTTAATGAGCATCAATATGCAGAATTCTATTCAGCCGTCACAGGCATCGAGACCACATTGGATGAACTTCTCCAACGGTCTAGAGACCTTTATGACCTTACCCGGGCCATCAATATGAAGCTCGGCGTTTCCCGGAAGGATGATTATCCTCCTGAAAGGGTCTTCAACTTGGCGATGACCGAAGGGCCCCATGCAGGGAAGATCTTAAAGCGGGAAGATTATGACGCGATCCTTGATATCTATTATCAGAAAAGAGGCTGGACTAAAAATGGCTTGGTTGATAAGAAGAAAATTGAGGGGTTTAATGATCCGCTGATGACAATGTGAACAAGTTAAGCGCTTATCATCTGCGCACAGGGTTAACTATATGAACGGCTAAATAAGTTGAAGCCCATGCGGTGTCATTGCGAACGGAGTGAAACAATCTCATGAGGTTGCCACGTCGTCCCGCCATGGCGGGACTCCTCACAATGACTGCCTTATTAAACCGTTCACTATAATATCTTTATCTTGACCTTAACCTCAACCTAAGGATTTATGTCTGACCCAATCGTTGTCTTCATTACATGCGGCTCTGAAGAGGAAGGGCTGAAGATTGCGAATGCCCTCGTGGAGGGGCATTTGGCCGCCTGCGTCAACCTTATCTCCCCGATCCGGTCTATCTACCGATGGGAGGGAAAAATCTTGGACGAAAAAGAATGGTTATTGATCGTCAAGACGCAAAAAGACAGATTTGGGGAGTTGGAGAAAAAAGTGAAGTCCC
>DATHCH010000255.1:0-13270 GCA_035319625.1 Thermodesulfobacteriota bacterium | reverse complement strand
GAATAAAACCTATTTATCCTCACTTTAATATGGGGCATGTTGTTGAAGATTACCGTGAAGGAGGAGGGGCGTAGGTTCTAAAACAACTTGGTGATTGTGCGGGAAGGAATAGCGCATCCCGTCTGTGGCGGATCGCTTGGTTTTTCTAAGAAACGATCTACTGTTTTCCACCGGATGAGCGCCGGATCAGCACCAAAACACCTACAATAATAAGAATCAGTGGCCACCACTGAGACATGAGTGAGCGAATAGGTGGTAGCCAGCCAAGATTGGACAGGAGGAAAATGATACCCAACCCGATCAGGACGTACGCTCCGATTGCGGACTTAGATTTCATGACCTTTCCTCCGCGCGAGGGACTATGTTTTATAGATAATTCTCAAGTGAAATTTTAAGCCATTGATCACTGTAATACCCATAATGACTTTCGATGGTTTTCTTTTTTAGATCGAGCAACGAAACGGATCCATGTACTGACAATTGATCCATCGGTTTATGGTCCTTATTATAATAGTCGGGGTATCGGTTGTATGGAGCCAGAAAATCGATTATCTGTTTTGCTTCTTCGTAGGCGAGGAAGGACTGGTTGTATTTTGAGAAATTTTGATTAAGAGCGTTCAACAATTGGTGATGGAGTTCGTCATACCGCCATTGAAAATCATCCCAGTTCCATTGGGCAACAAAATTGCTGACGGGCGACATGGAACATAATCGCATTTCAGGAATGATGAAATGGTTTGTTGTCAGAATAAGATTATCGAAATGCTCACGCTGGGGAGCAAAGTAATGGGCCATCGGGCAATGCTTATCCGTCCAGGTTTTGTTTAGATAGCCATTGTCAGCAAAATCCTCCGGCTGATAATCATAATCAAACTTTTCCTGAAGTAAATACTCATATCGTTTAGGGTTAGCTTTGAAAGTGGCAAAGAGCGCTTCGTTGAACTTCGACGCATAGATATCGGGGTAAACATAATCGTTCCCTCTCACCATTAAGCCGCGCCGGATAGGAGTGGATGGATTTTGCAACAGCGCTTCCGCAGGTTTCAATATTCCTTCTCGCAAATCTTCCGGAGGATAGGAGAGAAAATCGATGGTCTCCGTCGTTTCACCCGCTTCGACAATGCAGGCCGTATCATTCTTACCACCCGCCAAGATATAATTCCACGAGACCCCTCTTTGAGCCTCAACGATAAGATCTACGACGGATTCGCCATCTTCGCCGTGTTGGATGCTATGCCGGTTTAACAATAATGAATTGATACCGGGGCGGCCCGGGTTGCAGTTGCCCGAGGGAGACATATTCACTCCAATGCCAACGCCTTCACTATTTACGGCTGCAATAGAACCAATGATGCCGGGCGCTGCCACAGCAACGAATGGAAGCCCTTGGTCGGGCCTATAAACGATCATGGTGGCCGTATCTTGAAAAACCCCCGCCGTCGGGAACATGAAATCTCTTCCCATATAGTGAAATTTGTTTTTTTGATTGTCTTCGCCGAAAACGGCGAAACCATTGCATGCGATCGGAACTCTAAGATGTTCGGGGCGTATTTCGACAGGGTATTTTTTCTTGAGCGGTAGTTTAAGGGTATAGATGAATGAGAGAGCGGCGTCGATTCCTACATTAAGGAGCCATAGCCCGTGGCGGCTCACTTTTGTTGATGGGTGAACCTCATTACATCCATCCAGCATCCCTTCCAGCTCTTGTTTGTAATCCGCAGGCACATCCGGATAAATATGCAAAGAGAGCATATAAAAAATATCGTCTAAAATGCTGCCCAGGATTTTCCTCAACGGTTCGTCTTTGATGTTCAGGCTTATAAAATCGAAGATGATGTTTTGATTGAATTCCGTGCACATCCTTTCAATTTGGGGTTCTGCCATTTGACCCATCAAATAACCCATGTCGTAAGGAGCTCCTTCCACGTAGAAGACCTTTTTCTTCTTCCCCGTTGTTCCTATTGTGGCGGTTTTATGGGTAGCGACGATCCCTATTTTCTCCTCGTGGAGAAAAACGTCTTTTTCTTCGTCGACATCAAAGCCGTCAAGATTGAAAGCCGATATTAATTTTTCGATACGGTCATTCCTGATTTCATTCGATGTCATCTTCCCCGCCTTTGAATATCGCTTAGCAACGAAAGGGTTAAGACCACAACCTGGTCTCCATACTACAGATATTTATATGTAAGTCAAGCTCTTTGCGGTCAATAGCAGTGGAATAGAAGGATGAATCCTGCCGGGAGAAAATACGTGCCTTCATGCCCCAATATACAGGGTTCTCCCTATTTACTTCCTCAACAATCTAAATAGATAATTTTAACGATAGGGATTGCCAAGAACTAAGCGAACAGCGTGAGAGAACGGATACCCAGATTGCTGCGTCCATCCCTTCTGCCGATTTCATCCGCATCGGGAAACAGGGCAAAGACGCAAGAAGGGTCTCCGGATTGACCGGGAGAAAAAATTCATCTATCTTTCGTCAGAATATCTCAATTATAATGGAAATGGAGAGACATCAAAAGTGCTCCATGAGCTCACAGGGGAGGGAAAAGGGATGAACGAATTCGAAAAACAGATTTCCGGTATATGCGACAACGGATTGTACAGTCTGAAGATTGAGACTCTGCAAGTAAATTTAGGACTCCGGTGCAGTCAGCAGTGCAACCATTGTCACCTCGAGGCGTCCCCGCAACGAAAGGAGATGATGGAGTGGCCGACCATGCAGATGGTTCTAGAGGCCGCCAAAACTGTGGATTGCAAACTCATTGACCTGACCGGAGGAGCCCCTGAGCTTAACCCGAATTTCCGCCGTTTTGTAAAAACCCTCTGTCAGGAGGGTCACCGGGTCCAGGTTCGAACCAATCTGACAGTGCTTTTGGAACCGGACATGGGGGGTTTGTCTGAGTTTTTCCGGTACCACCGGGTTCAACTCGTGGCTTCCCTGCCGTGCTATCTCCAGGAGAACGTATGTGCCCAGCGGGGCAGAGGAGTTTATGAGAGAAGCATAGAAGCCATCAGACGACTGAACGGCCTGGGCTACGGCTCCGAATCCGGCTTGCCTCTGAACCTTGTCTACAACCCGGGAGGGCCGTTTCTGCCGCCTCCCCAATTGGATCTTGAAAAGGATTACCGGCGCGAGCTGGGCCAGCGTTTTGGGATCGCTTTCACCCGCCTTCTCACCATCACCAATATGCCGCTGGGGCGCTTTCGGGCAGACCTGATCCGGAAAAAGGAGGAAGAGAATTATCTGCAGCTCCTTCGGAAATCCTTTAATCCCCAGACAGTCACAGGGTTGATGTGTCGCCATCAGATTAGCGTAGGATGGGATGGCACTCTTTATGATTGCGACTTCAACCTGGCGCTTGCCCTCCCAGTGAATCACGGGGCTCCGAACCACATACGATCTTTCAGACCGTTGGATCTAAGGATGCGCCGTGTGGTTACCGGAGAACATTGTTTTGCTTGCACCGCGGGGTCCGGGTCGTCCTGCGGCGGAGCACTGGTATGAATTGGTCCGCCGGTCAAGGATGCTTCCAAAGTCTTAGGACGCGGTTTTTGTAGTTCGTTGTACTCAATTAGGGAAAGTGATCAAGACTCTGCAATACTTTTGGAACCATCTGATTGACCTAATAAAAGGTTTCCCCCCTAAGACTTTCCCGGCATCCCTGGCCGGCGGACCGTGGGGGCGATAGGAGGAAATAACGATGGAGCTGACTCCGATGGTTCTCCCGGATGACGTTTACAATGAAGCTCTGGTTTCGAATGTCCACCCACTCGACTGGGAAAACCCCGAACCGGCCCCTCGCTATAATCTTGTCGTGATTGGAGCAGGAACGGCGGGCCTGGTCACGGCCGCAGGTGCAGCAGGATTGGGTGCAAAGGTCGCGCTTGTAGAGCGGCACCTTCTCGGAGGAGATTGTCTCAACGTGGGGTGCGTTCCGTCGAAGTGCGTTATTCGATCCTCCCGGGTAGCGGCTGATATTCGTGATGCCGATCAATTTGGCATCCGGGTTCCGCAAGGCATGGAAGCGGATTTTCCTGTCGTGATGGAGCGCATGAGGAGGCTACGCGCTCGGATCAGTGCCCATGATTCGGCGAAACGGTTTAAGGATATGGGGGTCGATGTGTTCCTGGGAGAAGGTCGGTTTTCTCGACCGGATACGGTGGAAGTGGCCGGGAAGGCTCTTCGTTTTAGAAAAGCGGTGATTGCTACTGGCACGCGTCCGGTTCATCCCACCATCGAAGGATTAGCCGAAGCCGGCTTTCTCACCAATGAAACCGTCTTCTCCCTGACGGAGCGGCCGCGGCGTCTTGCCTTCATTGGCGGGGGGCCCATTGGCTGCGAGCTGGCCCAGGCATTTCGGCGATTGGGATGCGAGGTCACTCTTTTTCATAATGCCTCTCATATCCTCAATCGCGAGGACGACGACGCAGCAGAAATCCTCCAGCAGTCCTTCATCCGTGAGGGAATCCGCCTGGTCCTCAACTGCAAAACCAAAAAAGTGCAAAAGAGGAACGGGAACAAAATCATCCATATTGAATGTGGCGGAAAAGAGGAAGAGATCGCGGTGGATGAAATCCTGGCGGGAGCTGGCCGGGCTCCTAACGTAGAGGGCCTCAATCTCGAGGCCGCAGGGGTGAAGTACGACAAGAGGCAAGGAGTCGAGGTGAATGAATATCTCCGGACCACAAATCCCAGGATCTATGCTTGCGGGGATATCTGTCTGAAGTACAAATTCACTCACACCGCCGATGCCACTGCCCGCATAGTCATCCAGAACGCTTTGTTTCTGGGACGCAAAAAACTGAGTGCCTTGACCATTCCATGGTGTACTTACACCGATCCGGAGATTGCTCATGTGGGGGTGTATGAGAGAGACGGCCGGGAGAAGGGGATCGCTGTGGATACCTTCATCAGACCGCTGAACGACGTCGACCGTGCCATCGCCGACGGAGAGGAAGAAGGTTTTGTTAAGATCCACGCCAGAAAAGGAACGGACCAAGTTCTCGGAGCGACCATCGTCGCCCGTCATGCTGGCGAGATGCTCAGCGAGATCACCCTGGCTATCGTTGGCAATATGGGTTTGGGGACACTGGCAAATGTGATCCATACTTACCCCACGCAGGCTGAGGCGATCAAACAGGTGGCCGATGCCTACAACCGCACCCGGTTGACTCCTTTTATTAAAGGATTGTTTACCCGCTGGCTGGCGTGGAGGCGATAAGCCAAGGGAGACTGTGTTGTAATCGCAGCCTTGACGGAAGAGACGGTCGGGTTCCGAAGTCTTAGAATGCGGACTTTTAAGAATGGCTAATCGGTTCCTGTGGTGAGGAGGGTCATTTTAAGGATATGGTGGGTCTGAATCTCACTTGATAGAGGTTTCCGCTCTAAGGCTTTTCACCCGACCCTCTCTTCCGTCTTGTCTGGAACCGGGTCGTGTCCTTGTGACACGGTCTCTCGTGGGAGAGTAAGGAGGAAATTCATTTGCCATGGGTGGCAAAACAGCATGAATGCGGTTGTCCAAAAACCAACCAAGAGCCGTAAAAGAGCAGTGGTAAAGGCTGCTCTGTTTGTTGTCTTCGTCATCGCGGCCGTTTACTTCATTCGGTTCACTCCGGTCAAGGGATTTTTCACAAAGACAGTCTTGAGTCATTTTCTGGAAACCGCAGGCATTTGGGCTCCTCTCCTTTTTATCGTTGTCTATGCTGTGGGTGTCTGTCTGTTTGTGCCGGGTACGCTGCTGACTGCCCTGGCAGCGGCTATTTTCGGTGCTTACCTGGGTTTTCTGTGTGTCTGGGTAGGAGGCATGGTTGGATCGAGCGCCGCTTTCTGGATCGGGCGTACCTTGGGCAGAGAATTTGCCGCCTCGGTGATCGGCGATCGCTTGAGAAAATACGACGACGCCATCGAACGGGACGGCTTTGCGACGGTGCTCTATTTACGTCTGGTTTATTTTCCCTTTACGGCGATGAACTTTGGCATGGGGCTGACCAAGGTACGGTTCTGGGATTATTTTTTGGGTACGGCTTTGGGCATCATTGTAGGGACATTTGTTTTTACTTTTTTCATCGGGACGTTAAAGGAGGTCTGGGTCGGAGGCGATTGGGGTCAATTACTTTCTTTCAAGGTCTTTTTCTCTGTCTGCCTATTTGTTTTTTCCCTTTTCATCCCGAAGATCATTAAGAAGCTTAAGAAGGAGAAGTAAGCCTCGTTAGAAATTCCAGTCCCGCTGTGGCGGGACTCCAAATCGAGCGGAGCATTATTTCTAACGGGGTAAGCCGGGGAGAATTCTCTCTGTTATTTAGTCTTCTGAAGATTCTTGAGCTGAAGGCTTGCCCTATCCACCACCCTTTTAACCTCTTCATTCCCGGGGTCAAAGGCGAGGATACCCTTCCATATCGAGATGGCCTCGTCCAGGTTGCCGGATCGATACTGTTCGAGGCCGCTTTCGAACAGGTTTTTTACACAGGTCCTAACCTTTGCAGTCAAACCCTCTTTATTAAGAGGAGAGGAGCCATAAGCGGATAAGAATCAGTTTTGTGGAGTTGCCTAGTCGCTTTTGCCCATTCATTCCCACTTAATTGTCCTACATAATCTCTACTGGACCCCCCTTTTACTTGAGACGTAACCAATAGCTCCTTCTTCAGCACTTTTATCTCTAGAATTTTGAGTCCCGCCACACGGCACAGCATTTCAAGCGATGGTCGATGGGATAAAGTCCCAGATCGAACCGAGAAGGCATGGAGCTTAACTCTTATGGCTTACCATGGCTTACCAATTGACAATCTGTGTCTATAGGAATAAGCTAAAATTACTATCTAAGACATATGCAGAAAGAATTTTGACATTTGTCTAGATTCCCCCTCGCCCCGCCCTCTCCCCTAAGGGGAAAGGGGAAGGGTGAGGGGGTGCATGTCAATTTATAAAATGCGTTTGTATTATTGTCGGATATCGAGGAGTCCCGTATAGAGGTCGATTCGCTATCTAAGACAGCGCTTTTTCGAAAGGAGTCTTCCATGTGGCGTAAAGGCTGGCGCGACCACATCTGGTCGGGGATCGATCAACCGTGGGACTTAATCATTATCGGGGGTGGTATCACCGGTGCCGGAATACTCCGCCAAGCAGTGGCAGCAGGGCTGAAGGCTCTGCTCGTAGAAGCAAATGACTTCGCCTTTGGCACTTCCAGCCGTTCATCCAAACTGATTCACGGCGGCTTTCGCTACCTGCGCAACAAACAGATAAATGTCACCAAGGAATCGGTGCGCGAGCGGGAGTGGATACTGCGTGAAGCGCCGGGTCTGGTCACTCCCCTCAGATTCCTGCTGCCGAACTTTGAGCGATATCATTTCCCTTCCTGGAAGCTCGGTTTAGGCGTGATGATTTATGATCTGCTGGCGCCGAAGTGGAACCACCGCAAGTGTAGCCCCACCAAACTGCTGGAGACTTGCCCGTTCCTAAATACAGGGGGACTCGTCGGAGGTTTCCAGTACTATGACGCTGTCATGGATGACGCCCGCCTCCTGTTGCGAATCTTGCGCGAGGCGGTACAGTCAGGCGGTGCAGCGCTCAGCTACGCCAGGGCGGAAAGATTATTACGGACCGGCGACGGTCAGGTCTGCGGCGCGCTGCTGAGGGATAGGTTATTTCCTGATGGCCATACGGCCGAAGTGAAGGCGAAAGTAGTGGTGAATGCTTCCGGCGCCTGGTCCGACGAGGTTCGCAACCAGTTAGGACAGCCTGCCCGATTGCGCAGGCTGCGCGGCAGCCATCTGGTATTTGCGCGAGCCAGCCTACCTGTCAACCAGGCGCTGACCCTCTTCCATCCCCGCGACGGCCGTGCCATGTTCGTCATCCCCTGGGAAGGTGCGACCATTGTCGGCACCACCGATATTGACCACGATCCTGCTCTTGATAAGAAATACCTTGAACCTTTCGCCAGCGAGGAAGAGATTGGCTACATGATAGAAGCGCTCTCCCTCCTGTTCCCAAGCCTCGGTTTGAGCGATAGGGATATCGTGTCTTCCTTCTCGGGCCTTCGCCCGGTGATTCATACCGGCGCGGCAACTCCGTCCAAAGAATCGCGCGCGCATGCTCTGTGGGAAGAGAACGGGCTGATCACGATCACCGGAGGCAAGTACACCACGTTTCGCGTGATGTCACGACAGACAATGGGTAGGGTACTGGCACGGCTTGGTAAGCCGCAGGCGGCTACCCGCGAACGTATCTTCGACCCCCTGCCAGACCTTTCGTCTTTGTCTCTTGAGCCCTCGCGCCTTGTTTATCTGGCAGGCCGCCACGGAGACGAGACTGCCCAGCTTATGACAGCGGCTAAACAAGGCGAGTTGGAGCCCATCGGGCAGCTTCCTAACGTATGGGCGGAACTGCGCTGGGCGGCACGCGAAGAGGGAGTGGAGCACCTGGATGACTTGCTTCTGCGAAGGGTACGCCTTGGTCTGCTTTTACCCCGCGGGGCGGGCGACCTGCTTGGGCGCATCCGTTCTATCGTCCAGCCTGAACTTGAATGGAGCGATGAACGGTGGCAACAAGAGGAAGCGGCATATCTGCAGACCTGGCGAAGGTATTACAGCCCGAAGCCAGGATAGAGCCGGAAAAATTCACCCCTGACCCTCTGAAGCTGTGAAAAAATTCAGTAAGGCGGGCGGGCAAGAATATCTCTAAAGATTTACAATTGCGGCTCCTTGATAGGGTCAAGCTAACGATAGCCTATGGCTGCTCAATATGCCGTAAAGTTTTTGATTGTAAGTAGTCAACCTTAAGGAGGTACCGCTGTAAAACTTTGGAAGCTCTAGGCCCTTCGGGCCTTCGCTTCCCGTTCCGTCTCGATATCCTCGCCCGCTCACACCTTTCCGTCAGCAAAAGAGGCCGTAGGCAGGGCGGGATTTGCAGCAGTTTTCCGAATTAATCGAAAGCGATAGCATGCCCTGATAAAAGGAGGCGGGTTGCTTCCGGGAGGGGAGGATGACTAAAGACGAGTTTTACCCCCAGTGGTGCGAGCAAGAGGCTCCTTCGAGGTCCTTTCGCAGCATGATTAAATACGGCGATCCAAAGGGTTTTAAACATCCGAATCGCGGTCTCTTCAGGCTGTTGAAAGCGCGCCTCGGCATGACCGACGAAGATTTTAAAAAGCCCAGACTTTGCACGGACCCCTTCGATATTGAGATCCCTCCAAAGCTGGCGGAAGAGCATATTGAGGCAATGCGGCAGATTGTTGGCAGCGAAAATCTTTTCACGGATACCTATAGTCGCACCCGCGCCTCTTATGGGGCAGGCACGATCGATGCCCTGCGATTACGTCACAAGGTTGTTGAAAACATCGCCGACGTGGTTCTTTGCCCGCGCAGTCAGCCGGACCTGGAAGCAATCATTGGCTACTGTCATGAACGTCGAATTCCTGTCTATATGAACGGCGGTGGTTCTTCCGTTACCCGCGGCAAAGAGGCTGTCAAAGGAGGGGTCAGCCTCGATATGAGCGCCCACTTGAATAAGGTAGTGGCGTTCAATGAGGCCAACCAGACAATCACCGTTCAGGCCGGCATGTGGGGCCCCGAACTGGAGCACATCCTGAACAACGCCCCGAAGACGCTGGCAGCCCGAAGGCGCTATACCTGTGGGCATTTTCCTCAGTCGTTTGACCATTCCAGCGTAGGCGGCTGGGTAGTGACGCGCGGCGCCGGACAGAACTCCACGTACTACGGCAAGATTGAGGACATGGTGATCGCTCAGGACTATGTCACCCCCATTGGCGTGTTTAAAACGCCCGAATATCCCAGGAGCGCCACGGGCCCCGATTTCGACCAAATCATGATCGGGAGCGAAGGTACCTTCGGTGTCCTGATGAATGTTACCCTGAAGGTGTGCCGCTATACTCCGGAGAATACCCGGCGCTTCAGCTACTTGTTCAAGAACTGGGAAGATGCCCGCAACGCTTACCGCGAGATCATGCAGGCTGAATTCGGTTATCCTTCGATTTTCCGCCTTTCCGATCAGGAAGAAACAGATGTGGCCATGCGTACATACCACGTTCATGGAACGCCTGCGGATACGCTGCTACGGTGGCTCGGCTATCAGCCCATGCAGCGCTGCCTGCTTCTGGGGACTGCTGACGGGGATTCGGATTTTGCCCGTTTAGCAGCCAAGAAGGTCAAACAGATATGTAAGAGTTACCATGCCTTCACGCTGACACCCTTCAGGGTCGCGCAGGCATGGGAACACAGCCGTTTCACTGATCCCTTCATGCGCGAGGATCTCATGGATTACGGCATTATGATTGACACGCTGGAATGCGCGGTCACCTGGTCACAAATGGCTGAGGTGCATGAAAAGGTGCGCACTTTTGTTAAGTGCCGGCCGCATACCATCTGTATGAGCCATTTGTCGCACGCGTATCCTCAGGGTGCTAACCTCTATTTCATCTTCGTCGCCAGGATCGAAGATATCAACGAATACCTCACCCTGCAGTACGGCATACTGGAAGCTATCCTGAAGGCAGGTGCGGCAGTGAGCCACCACCACGGGATCGGGAAGCAGACCGCCCCGTGGTTCGAAGAACAGGTGGGCGAGCGTTGGGTCGATGTGATTCGTGCGTTGCGCAACCATTTTGACCCAAACCAGATTATGAACCCAGGTGGAACTCTGGCACTCGATATGACCGAAGAACAGAAAAAGAAACAATGGGGATTCAGAAAGTAATTTAGTGCTTTGGAAGAAACGATCTAATCCCCCTCCATCCCCCTTTGTCAAAAGGGGGAGCCTCTCTCCTTCCTTTGGCAACGGGAGAAGCCTCTCTCCTCCTTTTGGTAAAGGGAGGTCGGGAGGGATTCTACGACGAATTTTCAAACAGCTAATCGTTGAGGTGAAAAATGGCTGAGAATTTGCTGGCAATCGATAATGGTACACAGAGCGTGCGCGCGTTGTTGTTCGATCCGCGAGGGAACTTGATTGCCAAACAGCGCGTGCCTGTCGAGCCATATTATTCAGATGCCCCTGGACTGGCGGAGCAGAGGCCGCAAGTCTTCTGGGATGCCGCCTGTCATGCCTGCCAGGGCTTATGGCAGCAGCCAGGTGTCTTGAAGGACAGCATCGCTGCCGTCGCGCTGACCACCCAGCGTGCTACAGTAATCAACGTTGACCAAGAGGGAAATCCGCTTCGGCCGGCAATTATCTGGCTGGATAAGCGCCGAAGTGAAGGACTACCCCGGCTCGGCGGGCTATGGGGCCTGGCGTTTGCGATCATCGGAGCGAGCGAGACGGTGGCCTATCTCTGCGCAGAAGCTGAGGCGAACTGGATACGCACTTACCAGCCTGAGATATGGAGCAAGACCTATAAGTATCTGCTACTTTCCGGGTATCTCACGTTCCTGCTGACAGGTAGGTTCGTAGACTCGGTGGGTTGCCAGGTCGGCTATATTCCCTTTGACTATAAGGGCCACTGCTGGGCGGCTAAATGGGATTGGAAGTGGAAGGCCGTACCCATGGACCCGAGCTTGCTACCTGATCTGATACCTCAGGGACAGCTGCTCGGCCAGATAACACGGAAGGCATCGGAAGCCACCGGCATCCCGGAAGGGTTGCCTCTAATAGCCGCCGCTGCCGATAAGGCCTGCGAAGTGCTCGGGTCAGGGGCGCTGGAGCCGAATGTCGCCTGCCTGAGTTATGGCACCACCGCATCGATCAACACCACCCACAGCAAATATATCGAAGTGATCCGGCTCATCCCACCTTACCCCGCGGCGGAGCCAGGGCTCTATAACCTGGAAATCGAGATCTATCGCGGGTATTGGATGATAAGCTGGTTCAAGCGTGAATTTGGACTGTCCGAGGTAACCATCGCCACTGAGCGAGGTGTAGAACCCGAGGTATTATTTGACGACTTAGTGAACGCTGTGCCGGCAGGTTCGCAAGGACTGGTGCTGCAGCCATATTGGTCTCCGGGGGTGCGCCATCCCGGGCCTGAGGCGCGTGGGGCCATTATCGGGTTCAGCGAGGTGCACACCCGGGCTCACGTTTACCGCGCGATTCTGGAAGGACTGGCCTATGCTCTAAGAGAGGGAAAGGAACGCACCGAAAAGCGGAGCGGCGTTCCTGTTACGGACCTGAGGGTCGCCGGCGGAGGCAGCCAGAGCAATGCTGCTATGCAGCTGACTGCGGATGTCTTCGGTATAACCACTGCCCGGCCGCATGTTTATGAGGCTTCAGGACTGGGAGCGGCCATGGATGCCGCAGTAGGTGTTAAGGTTCACCCCGATTTCAAGGCTGCTGCAGCCGACATGACACACTCAGGCGATAGCTTCGAGCCCAACCCGAAAACTCACGAGCTCTACGACGAGCTATATCCTCAGGTCTATCTTAAGATGTACAACCGGCTGCGGCCGCTTTATCAGAATATCCGTCATATTTTTGTGAAGCAATGATCCGTAAACACTCTTCCGGAACCCTTTCCAAAACACCATAGCCCCCGTGTTGCGTCGAGCACTTTCTTGAAAGCGTGATAAGCTTGACAATACTGGATTCGATACCCATATATAATTTAGAAAAACCAAGAAAGAGGGTGAATAGGATGAAAGGAATGGTTTTCTTCACGGTCGTTGCTCTCTTAGCAACGGTAGCTTTTTGCTCTTTCGTTATGGCTAAGGAAAAATCAGACTCTCCTATACAGGGGTCCAAACTGGAAATGGTTGGAGCTCAAAAGGATGCTTTTGCACTGGGCTCGCTTTTGTCTGCTGGTTACGTTGTGGTTAACTCATATGCGACATGCTCCCTGGGGAAAAATGGGTTTATCAGCTTTGATATGTTTGGGGTTCCGGTAGAAAGTCCGGACGGCGAATTCCTTGGGTCGTTCAGGAACCTATTGCTGAGCGAGAGGAACTATGATGATGCGTTTGCGATTATTAACATTGGGAGCTCTCGTAGCCGGCTTATCCCTGTCCCTATGACTGCTCTGGAGATCTCAGAAACGCAGTCCGGCAAGCTCGACATTGTGCTTAATAGTACCGAGGCAGAGCTGGAGGCTGCTCCCTTGTTTGACGCGACAAAGATTGATAACCCTCGATATGAGACCCATATCTATGGATATTACGGCATCCAGCCCTATTGGACCGAAGAATGTTCGGTTCATGGTAAGTAGATAACCGAAGTTTCTTTTGGCAAGGTGGGAGTCGAAATAGTGGGAGATCGATTCGGTCTCTCACTATTTTTTATTTAGTACGAGAGAAATTGTGTCATATCCGCTGGATAAATTTGACCGGGGGG
>DATHCH010000254.1:0-3683 GCA_035319625.1 Thermodesulfobacteriota bacterium | reverse complement strand
GAATAAACGGATTCCTGATCCATCCTGCCTTGAGAGAGTCTGACACATCTCGCATCCTTCAGGTCTACTGCAGGGATAACGATCAAGGCTTTTGCTCCAATTCTTTCGCCCCCGGCAATTTTTTCAACATCTCATCCATTCCCACACTCGAGAGCTCTTCTGCAGTCAGCCAGGAGGCTTTTCTCCTGAAGAAAGACCCTATGTTGAGAAGGTTCTCGCTGAGGGGTCTTTGCGTTTCGTCAAACTTTCCTATCCACACGATCTTCTCATCCCTTAGGCGAATGAGATGGACATCGAAGCCCACCGAGGCTGGTTTCTCTGCACCAATCCGGGACCCGATCCTTTGCTCAAAACGGAAAAGGTATGCAACCATGATGAAGTCGACGCCCAACTCCTTTCCGATTTGAACAGCGGTTGGAAAGGGTTTCTCTTCAAATTGTTCCTTCATCGTCGGAGTTAACGTTTCTTCCATCTTTTCAACGGGGGTGATTCCAAATCGATCAAGAGCGTCCATTTTCTGATAGAGGAGTCGAGAAAGGTAAATGACAGCAGCGGACGGAACGGGGCTCGTTTCAAATACTCCTTTGCAGAGAGGGCACAAGACAGTGCCTCTGGCCTGATTGTTCAATCGCTCAAAAAAGAAAGGTAAAACGGCCAAACGAGGCTTCGTCTCTGCTCTCGCTTCGTCAACCCTGGGGATCACCAAACCCAATACGAAAAAAGAAAGGAAAAGGCCCCAAAACCAGTTTCTTCTAAAAATCATCTTCATCTCTCCCTCCTCCATTCTTAGATCTCAGACAGAAAAGGCCCCGGAAAGCCCCCCTCCCCCGGTGGGAAGGGATAAAGCGGAGGGGAAACACTTTTTCACACCCCCACCCGCATCCTTCCCCATCAAGGGGGAGGGATGATTGTCGGGGATTTTACTTTTTGGTGCCGATCTTCTTCGCATCCTCTAAGAATTGTGCAATTCCTTTATCCGTCAGCGGATGTTTCATCATCTGATCGATGATGGCCGGCGGTATGGTCACGATCTCCGCACCCATCAGCCCAGCCTCAATAACATGAATGGGGCTCCTGACACTTGCCACGATGATCTGAGTTTGAATCTTGCCATAGTTGTCATAGATTCCTCTGATCTGCCGAATCAGTTCGAGGCCATTGAAACCGATATCGTCAAGCCTACCCAAAAAGGGACAAACATAGGTAGCTCCAGCTTTAGCTGCCAGAATGGCTTGGCTGGCTGAGAAGATAAGGGTTACGGTGGTCATGATCCCTTCGGAAGAGAGGGCCCTTACCGTTTTCAAGCCCTCATGATTAATAGGAATCTTGATTGTAATCGCATCTCCCCAGGTCGCCATGACCTTGGCCTCTTTAACCATCTCTTCACAGGTAGTTCCAGTCACCTCCACATTGACCGGCCCCTTCACCTCTTTCGAGATCCTCCGGATCAACACCTCCGTTTTCTCGCCTTGCTTCGCGAGGAGCGTTGGATTGGTCGTCACGCCATCGACCAAACCAAGTTCTTTTGCCTTCGTGATCTCGTCGAGATTCGCCGTATCGATAAAAATCTTCACGTCTTACCCTCCTCTCTATTTAAGAAATTCATTCGAATATCGAAATCAGAAATTATCTTTTTCTTAGTTTTTATTCCGCAATCCACAGTCCGCACTTTACAATTAAGTGATCCCCCAACTTCTCATCATATCATGAATGGTCTTGGTCTGCTTGAGAAGATTCTCCATTTCATCGAGTGGAATCATGCTGGAGGCGTCACAAAGCGCTTCCTTCGGTCTCGGATGAGTCTCGAGGAAAAGGCCGTTGCAACCAACCGCTACGGCTGCTCTCGAGAGATGGGGAACATATTGGGGACTGCCCCCCCTCGGATCTTCACTTGGGATCCCATAATTTCTGATGACATGTGTGGCATCGAAGACAACCGGACACCCGAGCTCCTGCAGAACGGGAATCGAGCAGAAGTCCGCAATCAATTTATTATATCCGAAACAGGTGCCTCTCTCCGTCAGAAGAATCTGGTGATTCCCCGTGCTCTGAATCTTCTTGACGGCTCCTGCCATGCTTTCGGGTGCAATAAACTGCCCTTTTTTGATGTTCACCACTTTCCCAGCATTTCCCACCTTAAGAAGGAGGCTCGTCTGCTGACAAAGAAACGCTGGGATTTGAATGACATCGAGAACCTCTTTGGCCAAATCCACGTCTTCCATCCGCTGGACGTCGGAGAGGACCGGGACGCCTACCTTTTCCTTTACTTTGGCAAGTATCCTTAAGCCCTCTTTAAGGCCCGGTCCGCTGTAAGATTTCTCTGACCCTCGATTGTCTTTCTCATAAGATGCTTTAAAGATATATGGGATTTTCAGATTTGAGCAGATCTTCTTCATCTCCTTAGCAACTTCAAGAACGCTTGCCTCGCTCTCGATCACGCAGGGTCCCGCAATCAGAACCAGAGGATTCCCTTTTCCGATTCGAATTCCACTCACCTTCACTTCGTTCATCAATCGCCCCTCCGCTCAATTGTTAAGTGCTTCACAGCCGACGATCTATTCGCCTCCAATAAATGGGGGCGCTACAGATTCTTCTTCGTTCATTTCTTGCTCCCTCAGCCCCCTCACCCCCCGCCCTCTCCCCTGAGGGGAAAGGGCGGGGGGGTCTTTAGTTAGATAGATTTTACAAAGTTCTCCAATATCCTCAATCCTTTCCGCTGACTTTTCTCAGGATGGAATTGGGTGGCAAAGACGTTCTCCTTCCAGATGCTGGAGACGAAAGGTTTGCCATACGTAGTGAAAGTGGAGACCCACCGTGCCTTTTCGGGAATAACATAAAAGGAGTGGACAAAATAGAAAAAATCCCCACTCACTATGCCTTGGAGCATGGGAACGTCTTTCTCCTTCTCAATCGTATTCCAACCCATATGGGGAACCTTATGCTCTGGATCGGGCCTGAATTTTACTACCTTTCCTTTAATCAGATCCAGTCCCTTGTGGGTTCCAAACTCTTCGCTTTCAGAAAAAAGAATTTGTAGTCCAAGGCAGATGCCTAAGTAAGGCTTTCCTTTCTCTACGGATCGCAGCAGAGGATCGACCAGGCCATACTTCTTTAGATTCTCCATACAATCCTTGAAGGCGCCCACCCCTGGAAGCACGATGGCTGAGGCTCTTCCAATCTCCTTTTTGTTACGAGTCAATTTGGCCTCAAGACCAATCTTCTCGAAACCCTTCTGGACATTTCGAAGATTTCCCATGCCATAATCGATAATGACGATCTTTGAATTCATTTCTTTCACTCAACATAAAGGTTCAAGGGTTCAAGGGTTCAAGTTTTCGTGATTCAAAGAATGCTCTTTAGTTGACCGCTGGAACCCTGGATCCCTTGAACCCTCCTCATTCATAGCATGCCTTTCGTCGAAGGAACTTCCGAAGCTCGCTCATCCAAAGAGACGGCTTCTTTGAGCGCTCTTCCAAACCCTTTGAACACTGCTTCTACCATATGATGGCTGTTCCTTCCATAAAGAAGGTTGATGTGAAGGGTGATCCTCGCATGGTTGCAAAGGGCCTTGAAGAACTCCTCCACCAACTCGGGGTCAAACGTCCCTATCTTGGATCTTCGCAGTTTCATCTGAAAGACAAGGTAAGGTCTCATCGAAAGATCGATTGCAACGGAGACTAACG
>DATHCH010000253.1:0-12569 GCA_035319625.1 Thermodesulfobacteriota bacterium | reverse complement strand
GGTGCTATCTGTTCTAAGGAGGATAAAGGGCACGAGCTACCTTCCTGTCCTCAAAGGGTTTTGCAAGCACTGACTGAAGAATTCAGCCGGAAGGCTCCAAAATTCTTTGATCTTTCCTCACGGGACTGACCCGAGGATTTCTTTTAGTAGCATCCTTTGAGAAGAGAATCTTGAGGGTGTCTGGATTCATTCTCATGAACCATGCCTGATATTTATCAACGGATTGACGAGCACCCTCCACGGTCATGACTTAAAGGATCTTAGGTGTAGGGGGAATTGGCGAATTTGTCCAAAGAGGGTATATCGAAATGAAAGGCATGGGGAAAAGGAAAATGTTCAAGGGGCCTTCTCATGTTTATAATCAAGAGAAAGGATCTTGAGAATTCCGTCTTCCTTGATCAAGACCCATCGTATCGATCCTCTCAAGAATTTCCTTTCTCCACCTACTTTCATTAGTTCCTCAATTTCGTAACGGGCCTTTATCTCTACAGCATTATCGTAGATCTCCACCCTCCGATCTTCAAAGCGACAAAGAAGTGTCTGGGTTTGGTCGAAAAAATTGCGGTATATCTCTCTGATTCCTGGTAGCCCATCTTTCTGATTCTGGACGGCTTTCAAAGAAAAAAGCCAAAGAAATCCATCGATGTCTTTTTTCGTATATCGTCCGATATAGTTGTCCAAGAACTGTCTTACCTCTTGCTCTGTTGCGATGAGCCGGGACGGTGGCGGTTGAGCGGTAGAGAGATCACGGCCAACCAATTGGTATTGGGGTTCAGCTTTAACTTGCAACGCAGACAACAATAGGCTTGTAACCAACATGGCAAAAATAATGGTTTTCATCCTAACGCGCCCCTCCTACCCTCACGAGGATTTCTCGTTTTTACAGTCGAAGGAGGTGATCTTCGAAACCCCGACTTTCCTAAGTAGAACCCAGCAAATACTTGATCCCCGAATTTTCTTCTTCCCCTCCTTTTCATTACTGCCTAATCTCAAAACGACCTGTTGATTAGGTAGTATTCTGATCGATCCAGATGGAGGCATGTTTATATTATTTCAAGAAATAAGTCAACAGAAATATTGAACATTCCCCGAGAAGTAGTTGTTTCTCTAGGCCTGATCTCTCTCAAACATTTCTTATTCATTTCAGCTCTTGGTCTGCCAGGAAAAATTAGGGTCTTTCAAAAAACTACTCGGCAGGAGGGAAAAAACTTATTTTTCTCTAAAAAGAGGAAGCCCTCCTGAGTAAATGAAGAACCCACTTATGCCCTTATCTCTTCTGAAGTTTCACCAAGCATGAGTTTCAACCCATAGATAAGCTGGGCTTTCGTAAAGGGTTTCGTCATATAATAATTGGCGCCGAGATTGTATCCTTTGAACATATCCGAATCTTCATTTTTTGCCGTGAGAACGATCACCGGGATAGCCTTCGTTCTGGGATTCGATTTCACTTCTCTAATCACTTCCCATCCATCCTTCTTGGGCATCAAAATATCACAGATGAGAAGATCGAAATCGTCTTTCCCCAATTGTTCCATGGCCTGCTCTCCGTCGGCGGCTTCCGTCACCTCATAGCCCAGTTTGACGAGATGGATTTTTATAAACTTCCGGATCACCTCTTCATCATCCACGATTAATATCTTCTTGCTCATGTTTCAGTCCTCCTTATTGGAAATTTAATTGTAAAGGTTGTCCCAATTTGCTCTCTACTTTCCACATCGATTGTCCCCTCATACTTGGTTACGATACGGTAAACGATATTTAAACCAAGACCTGTGCCCTCACCTGGGTTTTTGGTTGTGAAGAAGGGATCGAAGATATGGTTGAGATATTTGTGGGGAATTCCCTTACCATTATCGCTCACTTTCACCTCGACCCAATCCTCTATCAACCGAGTGGAGAGACCCAATTTTCCACCTTTTCCATCAATAGCCTGAAAAGCGTTGGTGATCAAATTGGTGAATACCTGTTGAATCTCGCCCATGTTGGCCCGTATTTTTTCAATAGATTGAAATTCTTTGATCACCTCCACCGAACTCGCTTTGACCGCCAGTTGCACCATTTTCAGCGATTCTTCAAGAACGCCGTTGAGGTCCACCAGGCTGAGTTCTTCCTTCTTGGCCGCCCGGGAGTAGGATCGCAGTCCAGTCACGATCCCACTGATTCGTTGGGCACAATTGAGGATATCCTTCAAATAAGTTTCTTTCTTAGTAAGATCTTCCTCCTCCAGTGCAATCTCTGCCATCCCGATAATGCCACTGAGAGGGTTGTTGATCTCATGGGCGACACCAGAGGCCAATATCCCTATTCCCGCCAATTTCTCTGACTGGATGAGCTGTTCTTGCAGCCTCTGCTGCTCCGTTATATCCTTCGTATATTCAATGGCCGATAGGAGTTTTCCTTTTTCACCTAAAATCGGATAAGAGAACACTTGCAAGGTAGTATTATCTTCCGACCTCTTCATGGTGGAGGAAGCAGGCTGTTTGGTTTCGATGGTCACGGAGACGGGACATCCTTCACAGGGTTCCGATCTCAGGAAATAGGCCTCGTAACATTTCCGGTCGATCAATTTTTCAAAAACAGTTTGGTAATGTTCGATGACAGCTCTATTCACACGGAGGATTCGATAATCAGGAGCCTGTATGGAGAGCTGATCTCGAATTCCGTCGAAAATGGCCTCGAGATTTCTTTTACTTTGTCTGATCTTTTTTTCAAGCTTCCTCTGCTCCGTCAGATCCCGGAAGATCATCTGATAGAACGATTCGTCCCCTAAATCAATCCTTTTGACGGAGAAGTCCACCTCGAGTGGGAATCCATCCTTCTTCGTTAAGGATAGATAGTCCGCTCTTCCTTCTCCTCTCTCATCGACTTCTTTAAAAAAATCTCTTGCTTTCTCTACTTCTTCAGGGATGAATAAATCAAAGATCTCTTTTTGAAGCAACTCTACTTTCTTGTAATGCATTGCTTTTTCTACTTCCCTGTTGACATCCGCGACTTGCAATTGAGGATCTCTCAAGAGGATGATTCCATCGTTGGCATTTTCAAAGAGACCGCGATATTTGTCTTCAGAAATGGTGAGTTCTTTGCGTTTCTCCTTGGTCAAGGTCTGGACGATGTATCCGTAGAAAGCCGTCATGATGAATATGAAAGGGATCCGAAGGGTATAACTACTACCCTCTTCCTTAGCTAAAAGTCCCCATGAATAGAGGAGAACCCCGTAGAGAAGTGCAGTGATCCCTCCAATGAACATCAATAGTTTAAAATTGCGACTGACCGATGCAAAGATGATAATTAAGAAAAAAACGATATAGAAATCTGTGGCCATTTTCTCAGAAAGATACATTCCGAATGAAACAATTCCAGTGTCAAAGAGGACCAGCGGGTAGAATAATTTTAAATTTGAAAACCATGTCTTAGGAAAGAAGGTGAGTAGAACATTCGACAAGAGATAGACGATAATAAGAACGTAACTTGAATAGAGGTCTATCACCCTCCCTTTGCCAAAAAGGATGAGATAAGAAGTGACAATGATGACGGTCCATCGAAGCGTTAGAATGACTCTTTTTTTATCTTGATCTTCCATCCTGAATAACCTTGGATTCAGAAATAAATCAGATTTATTTCGATTATTTGAGGAATTCAGCAAGAAACATACCAACTGAATAGCATCAAGAATATGCCCGTACAACTTGTTCCTAAGTTTAAGGAATTTGGCAACTTAATAACAATTTTTTTACTACCTTACTTTTCTCCATTTTAATGGAAAGGTACCGATTTTTTTCATTCTTTGACATTTTGTCCAAGCTTTAGCAAGAATAGTGGCAGGCAAGAAAAGGAAAGCTCTTCATAAGGTATCAGTAGGTCTACTCTCATCTAAATAAGTTTATAGACCTAATCCTCAAGATACGAAAAAAGGTCCTTATCTACCTTGGCAGCATTAGTCCAGCGCGTACAGGCGTGGGTTCATGCGCAATCTCGTGACCGGACTGTGTCTGGCCCAGGAGGGCTGTGGCCCGGCAGGGGCTTTGATTAGGAACCAAGCCTGCGTGGCGTAACGCCATCCTGCCCGAAGCCCCGCCTCGAAAAGCTTCGGAGGGCATGGGCTCCCGCGTGCAGGCACGGGCTTTCTCCTTTGCCAACACGGTACAGAGCTCTGTCAGCGGGCCTCCTCCGGAGATTAAACTTCTATTTGACTTATTTATCCCTGTTTAGTAGGCTTCTACCCATAACCTTTTGAGGGATAAATTGGCCACCTTGGACGGGTTAGAAGCAAAGAGAGAGACAGGTTTAAATTCCAAAGAAAATACTTTTGTAGTTAAAAAGAAGAAACATCCAAGAATTTGGGTTAAACTTCCATTGGATTATTTCCCTGTGGATGGTGAAGAAAGGCTTGGGGGGATTGTGATGAACGCAGGCGAAGGAGGGCTCTTCGACTACGTATCTCAGGCCATTGAGATACGAACTTTATTGAAGATTGAAATCCTTTTCCCGAAGGGATTGAAATTGGATGCGATCAGGACGGTTACAAAGGCAGTCTATTTCGATTTCGCCGAAAAGGGTCTGGGGGAGTAGTCAACTCACCTAACCGATAATGAGGTGAGCCATTGAGAGTTGAACTCAGTCCCTATTCTCCTTCGGCAACACGGATTTTCTAAAGGCTCATCTCCATTCATCATCAGGAAGCATATGTACACCGAATTTTATGGCTTCTCAGAAAAACCCTTCGAATTAACTCCGGATCCCAAATTTCTCTATGTCACACGCAGCCACCGAGAGGCACTGGCTTCTATGATTCATGGGATCAAAAATCGAAAGGGTTTTATTTCTATGACGGGAGAAGCGGGGACAGGGAAAACAACTCTCATTTACTCTTTGCTCAAGCATCTCGACGAGAAGGTGAAAACAGTCTTAATTTTTCACACCACCATCACCTTCACCGATTTATTAAAAACCATCCTCCGGGAGTTGAACCTGGCCACTATAAAAGAAAACAGAATGGATCTTTTGCATCAATTGATTCAATATTCAGTGCTCATGTGTAATCGAGGCGAAACCCTTGTCATCATCATTGATGAAGCGCAGGACATTCCCCAGAAGGTCATGGAAGAGCTCCAAATGTTTTCTGACTTAGAATCTAAGGGAATTCAAATCGTTTTCGTGGGCCAACCAGAGCTTGAAGATAGACTCAGTTCAGAAAGTCTAAGGCAACTCAAACGGGGCATAGAGATCAGGCGTCAAATCAGAGGATTAAGCGAGGAGGAGTCCAAGGAATACATCGATCACAGACTGAGATTGGTTGGAAGCAGCAGCTCTGAGATATTCTCTCCAAAAGCTCTTTCTTTGATCTGTACCTATGCCCGTGGGATCCCACGCGTGATCAATGCCCTTTGTGACAATGCTTTATTGACGGGCTACAGTTTGTTCAAAAAGAATATTGACGTTGATATTATCCGTGAGGTCATAAAAAGGATGGAGGGTCCGAACCGAAAGGAGAAGGCCTTTTCTTCAACTGACATTGCGGACACATTCCACCCGTTTCCGTTTGGATTGCGATTCCTCCTAAAGAAAAGTTGCCTTGTGATTATCATTTCCATGCTTTGTCTGGGAGTATTCATTTTTCTAACCCATAGACACGCGAAACAAAAATCTACCAAGACATGGAATATCGAATCCCTTCAGAGTCATGATCCCGATACCGAACCAGCCTCCACATCAGCTTCTTCTCAGATGGCTCCATCTTCTCATCCTATTGCTGCCATGGGCAGGGAATATAAACTGAGAGAAATTGCAGCCGTAAAAAATGGGCAGACCATGTCCCAGCTAACACAGAAATATTATGGGATAGTCAATATAAGTCTCCTTGATTTCCTCTTAGAGCTTAACCCGGAAATTACCAATGTCCATCTCATTCTCGTTGACCAAAAGATCAAGATCCCTCATATCACTGAAGACCTATTGATCATTCCATATCCTGATCGTACTTATGGCATTCATGCGGGAACTTTCGATACCTCTGATCCTGCCGAACGTTACAGGGGTGAACCGGTATTAAAGGGGAAAAAAATAGAGATCCTTTCCAGGAAAGTATCCCCCTGGGAGACCTGGTATCGTGTGATGATCGGGAAATTTGAGAATAAAGATGAAGCCCTAAAGACGATATCCCTTCTTAAAAGAAAAGGACTACTCCCTGCTTTCGGAACGTCTTTCAAGAATTGAAAGAGGCTTATCGGTCGGCCTTCAATCCCGCAATGTTTGGAAATGGTTTGGAAAAAAATGGTTGGGGCGAGCCGATTTGGCGGGGAAGTGCCCCTAGATGGGGCACCTAAATGGCCGGGAGCTAACAAAGATGTTGAAACTATCCAAGCCCTGCATTTACAAACTGGTTAGAAAGAGTACAGGAGTTCTCTATTCAACCTTAAACCTATGACACCTATTGGGGGAGGTCTATATTTATAATAGGTCCGTAAATCAAGGAGATCTGAAAATGGACAAATCTAGCAAAACCGATCAAATTATTTCTGTCCTTATGAGAGAGGCACATCATTCCATGGATCATGAGCATTTTGAAGATGCTGTAATAAAATTACAGCGGTGCCTTCAATTGAATGATGAGCCCAGTTGGAGAACGGGCATTCTCGATGACCTCGGTTATTGCTACTTAAAACTGGGGTGGTTTGAAGAGGCAGTGAATGCTTATACCGAATATCTTAAAATCCTCCCTTCGGATAATGATGAGAGGTTCTTTTTAGCCAGTGCATATGCGTCCCTAAAGTGGACAAAAGACGCTATTGAAGAATTGAGGACTCTCTTGGCCTCTGATCCCAATGATGTCCTCGCCCGTCATGACCTTGCCTTGTGTTACCGGACTATGGGATGGAAGAAAGAATCTCTGGAAGAGATGAAAATAGCCAATGCCAGAGCCACCGCTTACGGTAATCCTGAGGAACAGAAAATTGTCAAAAACAGTCTCTCCAATCTTGAATACGAGATCGAAAATGGAGATGACGATGGGTCCAAGGATGCCCTTCTATTCCTTATCTTGCTGACGGTGATCAGTAAGAGAAGAAAGTTAAAGCTCCAGAAACCTACAAAAGAACAAATATAAAGCGTGGTAAAAATGCCTTATACTTGGTGGTCTAAGAAGATTCGTTGCCCAAATTGCAGCTATGAAGGTAGATCCAAATTAACGGGCACTGGTTGTTTGGTTTGGATTATCTTACTCACCATGTTTTTAATCTCTTTGCTGCATTGGCTTCTATTCCCAATTACGGCTCTGCTATTTTTATACTTTCTTTTCAAACCTTCAAAACAAATCTGCCCGAAATGCGGTTGGGAATATCCGATTCCGTTACGTTAGGTGAGCCAATTCGCACGAAAAACCGCTAACCTTTCTGTTGCTCTTCACTATCGATTTTCAAAAATAGCTCATGTATCCAATTTTCTAATGAATGTCCTTTTGGTAATCCAATATGGTTTTTTTGGGTTTCCAAGGCTGGCTGCCATTCCCGTTCCGATTGTGGACTGTTGCGACCCGCACTACAAAGATCTCCAATAAAATAAATAAAAAGCAGATGAGAAGGAATTTTTTGTTCGTGCAGAAAATGTAGGAAGGCTATCCTGTTCGTGACCTGATAATAATCTTTCATCCAATCAATTTCACTCGGAACGCCAAGAGCATTCTTTACTTTCCCGAGTGATTCCTCAATTTTTTTGATGCTCTCCGGATGCTTCGCTTGACAATCTGTTTTAATCTCTCCAATATGTGCTTTTGCCTCAACTAACAATAGCTCCTCAATCCTGTCAAAACTTACCCAACCTACTGCATCCCAATTGCGGATACCTCTTCCTACGGGCCAGAACTCATTCCAATCCTTTTGGAGGGCTTCTTTGTTCTTCAAGAAATCCATGCCCTTTAACTCCGCATCGGGCCACATCTCCCCTTGCTTGAATTCGAAATCAAGCCGTTCTATTCTCGAACCCTCACGTTTAATTGACGATAGGACAGCAACATCAAAGGCTTTCCTGTGACGACCCATCCATCTAAGCAAGTGACATTCACTACCATATCCATATCCCATCTTGCCCATATGTTAGGCCCTCCAAAACTTTATCTTAAACTAACTGCTGTGCCCTTCGTGCAATGCCTTAGCATAAAACGGGGTCCAACTTTTTTATGGATGCCACCTGGTAGGGTCAAGGAATGGCGAGTTACCTTAGGTGGCCCCTCGGCCGTATCCGCCGTTTCCAGCTCCGTGCCCGTTTAGGTTCTCCATAGCACTTCTCCATCCCCTGCCACCTTAAACCGTACATGAGGTTTTCCCTCATACGGCTTTCCTGCTCTCTTCGCAACAAAGCCTATACACCTATCGGTTTGGAGTTGCTTTCGGATAAAGATAGCGTGAATATCTTCCCTACTCCACCGCTTCCAACCGAATCGGTCTTCGCTTTGCTGTATATCTTTCGCCTCAGTTCCTGCAGATTGATGGAAGCCTTTATCATTCTCCCCTGCCTCTCCTCCGTCGAAAGATTCAAGATACAGCAGAGCCCCTTCGCTCCGGTAAGGTTATGTTGTCCTTACCCTCTCCGCTACTACGGACTCATCCGCCATCCTCTCGCCTCTCGGTCCACTTCGTCTTCCAACTTATAGAACCTACCCTGCTCCTGCCGTTTCCGTCAGGGACGAGGAGGGCTTCCCCATGAAGGGGACAATCTTTTTTCCTTTAGGCTTCTTATTCGATTTTTTCATTTTTTTCTCCATTTTTTATGAATCAATGCCATGAGTAGGAGAAGGCCAAGAATTGGAGGGTTGTCACCTTTATCAGGGTCATCCATATCGTCTTCGACCTCTCTGAGAAACTCGTTAAGGTCCTCATCCTCTGCAAATTTCTCAACTCCCTTTTTAAGAATCTCCAACATTTCCTCGCCCCAGCCCATCCCCGAAAAGGCAGCGGCTGCATTGTAATACAACACCGGGTATCCATCTGGAAATCTCTTAAGCCCTTCCAGGGCGGTCACGATCGCCTCTCGTTTCATTCCGAGCTCTATATACGCAGAGCAAAGCCCGGCGTAAATACAAACGCCAGTGTGCATATCTGAAGATTCAGAATAGACGGCCATCGCTTCTTGGTAATATTGAAGCGCCTCAAGAGGATACCCCGTCTCCAATGCGCAGTTTCCCCTCTCTGCAAAATACAATGGCTCCTCAGGGTATTCGTCGATGAGGTGATTAAGAATCGACACAGCATCCGTATGTGATCCCAGACCCATCAGGGCCAAAGCCTTGTTTAAAAGTGTACCCGGATCTTTTTCAGTGTCGCACCTTATGGCTGCCTCATAACATATCAATGATTCGAAATGATCGCCCAGACCCTCGTTTAAATTTCCGAGGCATGTCCAGAGCACACAGGATTCCGGTAATTCCTTTAAACCCTCTTCCAGGATCTTTCTTGCTTCTCCGTAATGCTTCATTTCTATCAATGCTCTTGCGATCCCGTTATACTTCGTCTCCCCAAAGTCTCTCCACGAAAGCGATTCGAATAACACGAGCCCCTGTTCGTACTCTGCATGGTCAAGAAGAGTCCAGCCCAGATTGATCTTCAGGTCATCTACGTGTTCTTTTAGCTCCCTTCGTTTAGCTTCTGACTTGACGCGGCTCAATCTCCTCGCTGCCATGAGGTATTCTTCCTTTAAGGTTTTCAACTCACTCTGTTTGCTATTCATTTTCCCTCCCCTTCTTTCTTGATCCACCCGAACCCTCCGCATTGACTGCAAACCTTGGTTCCCTCCTCCCCATCGGGTGACTTGCCAGTGCCTTTACAATGTGGGCACCAGGTCATCTTGTATTTTTCTGGATTAAAGCTTTTATTCAGTTTTCCTTTTTTTCTTTTCATAACGAACGCATTCATATCCACGCTGGTGATAAAATGGGTTTTTTAAGAATAGATATCCGGCCGATCGAACCGGTTACCATTCAGTTCTCTTTGGTCTTTATATAAATTTACATCCCAGGTTATGATTTTTTCCTTCTCTTCGTGGGTTAAGGATTTAAAGTATTTGTAATCGCCTATCACCCACCACCTGCCACAGATGCATTTCACATAAGCCGCAGGCTCGGCTTTGAAAAGACCTCGAAAACCACAAGATGGGCACTCGAACAAGTCGGTTAGTGGTATGTCCATTTCCATAGCAACCTCCTTTCTAAAGTTACGTGGATTACTTTTCTTAGAAGTCTATTTATAGACGGAGACCTACCCCAAGGAAGTGTCGTATGTTTTAAAGAAAGGGGTCGGGGGAGTAAAATGGGTCTAAGGGACAGCAAATATAGGGGGGAAACAGACTGTAAGGCCCGAGATTTAAAGTGATAATGCAATAAGAATGGATTATTGAATTTAAGTGGGTTCAACCCATTGACCCAAAGTGGGATTTATGCTATATTTAAATTCAGATCAGGAGGTAATATCTATGCGAAGCAGGGTTCTTAAAATAGAAGATGAATTTGAAGAGATCGCTACAAGAACCATCGATGACCGGAACAGGCTCACCCTTGGTGAGCTTCCCAAGGGATTAAAAAGAGTCCGGATATACAAAAACGATAGGGGGGAAGTTCTTCTGCGACCCGTTGTTGAAATCCCGGCCTCAGAGGCCTGGCTCTTTCAAAATGAAGAAGCTTTTAAGAGCGTCAAAAAGGGAATAAAAGATGCGTCCGAAGGAAAAGTTTCAAAGTTGAATCTTAAAGACCTTTAGGGGAACCTTTGTTCGAGATATTTCTAACCGATGAAGCGAAAAATCAACTTGAGAGGTTAAAAAAAGATAAGGGCCTCGAAAAAAGGTACAACGCTGTCAAGAAGGCGATGCGCTTCTTATCGGAGAATCCAAGGCATAAAAGCCTTAAGACCCACGAATTCACCAGCCTCACAGGACCTAATGGAGAAAAAATCTTCGAAGCCTATGCCGAGCAATCGACCCCTGCCGCTTATAGAATTTTCTGGTACTACGGACCCGGTAGAAACCAGATGACTATCCTTGCAATAACTCCGCATCCTTAGCAACCTTTAATAAACCTTCGCTATTTTCTCTGCTTCCGCCTTGATTAAATCTCTGAGGGTTTTGGGCTTGATGACTTCTACAGCATCGCCGTGTTTCAAGATCTCCCTCGTTATTTCGGAGAAGTCTGATACCGGAAAACTCAATTCGAGAGATCCATCTCTTAGATATCTTGCCTTCTGGTCTTTATGCCATATCTGGTCTTTGATCCATCTCGACTTCTCCGGTGTAAACCGGAGCGTCACCTCTTTCGTGGACTTGCCTTTATAAAGGCCGAATGTTGAAAGGAAATATTTCTTAAAGTCAAAATCAGGTGGTAATTTGAAAGACTCATTCAAAACCTTCGCTTCCGAGATCCTGCTCAAAGCAAAATTTCTAATTCCCTTTCTTAAATGACAGTAACCAATGAGGTGCCAAGTTCCCACGTAGTTGAATAGGTGATAGGGATCGACCATTCTTGAGCTCTTCTCCTCTCTTCCCGGAGAATAATAGGTAAAAGCAAGGCAGCTCTGTTTCAGGCACCCTTCCAGGATGACTTTGAATACCGTGTCCGGGACAGGTGAGTACTCGATTAGCTGAAAGGAAAAAGTATCATCAATACGGTCTCCCATCGACATGTGCTTGCTCAGAACGTACGTAATCTTGTCCACGATGGAGGAGATCTCCTCTCCAATGTATCCACCGCTGATGTCCTGAAGCATTTTTCTTGCAATGAGAAGAGATGCAAGTTCTCCAGAGGAGAGATAGACCATAGGCAGGGAGAATGTCTCGTCGTCGTAATAGTATCCCTTTTCGCTTGAATCATAATGGAGAGGGCAAAGGAGCCTGTCTCTCATAAAATCGATGTCTCTCTGAGCCGTCTTGGTGGAAATTTCAAACTGCTCTGCAAGAGCGGTAGCATTGGGATACTTTTTCGCCCGGACCCGATCGTCAAACCAAACAAACCTTTCATAAATATTTTTTGTGCCCACCACTTACTCCGAAAAACACCCTGTAACACTTTAGGAAATCATTTTACGGATACAACTTATCCAAAATCAAGAAAAAAGTCCATTTAAAAAGGAGGGAATGAGTCCCAAGGGGGGTTCATTTTTGGGGGATGGTAGATTAAACCTGAGGATACTCCGATCCTGTGGCCAATTCCCTAGAAATACTTCGACCAAAAAATAAGTGTATTCTCATACCTCCGGGGGCACGGATAGAAGAGCGATGAGTAGAAGAAACCAAACCCAAAAAGATCAACTGAACACGATCAGATAATCTACGTGAGATCTAAAACCACGGCGACTTCCCCCAAACCGATGTTGACTATTCCCCTCTTTTTCACGGACCTTGACAAACAGATATGCCCATTTGAGCGACAAATTTCAAAGGGAACAGGTTGAATTGTTGAATGGCCACCGTAATGAAGAAAAAAGTAGTAAGAAATTAGTAAGAAATGAAGAAATAGTCAAAAACGAACATGAGGCGTCAACTAATGCAACTTCTTAAAATCCATTTGAAAAATATGGTCGGGGCGAGCCGATTTG
>DATHCH010000252.1:0-29672 GCA_035319625.1 Thermodesulfobacteriota bacterium | reverse complement strand
TTCCGAACCCGTCCGATGAGGAAAGCACCCCTATTTTCGTGAGGTTGTTTTTCTTTAGGTACAGAAAAATTCGCTCCATTGCATCCGCAGCTCGGTAAGGTGACTTGAAGATCCATTTTCTGACCGGTGTGATGATCACATCCCCGCCTGCATGCATAAACGTAGGGATTCCCTCCTTTTCAAGAGTGGGAATCATTGCCATTCCTGTATCGGTTCGCGTTGGACCGATCAGTGCCACAATGGGTTCTGTCTCGATCATCTTCTTAAGAACCATCACCGCCTTCGTGGGATCGCTCTCATCATCACTCAGGATCATCTCAACAGGGCGACCACTGACGCCCACCTTCTTGTTAAAATCATCGAGGGCGATGATGACAGAATTTTTTTGTGAAACTCCAATGTAAGCCCCAGGCCCCGTTAAGGAAAATATCCCCCCGATCTTAGTAGGCTCTGCGCCGTGGACTACCTTAAAAGAAAAGGTCCAAATCACGAAGATGGCAACCAGAAACAAATTTTTTTTCATATTTCACCTCCGAAATGAAGCATCTCAGACATTTAACCCCTGAAGGATAAAACATGAACTCTCAAGCGCCCCGTATTTCCTTACCCTATCGATTGACGGGCATCCCTCCCTCTCGCTAAATGACTCGGACTCATACCCCCCGATGATCAAAAACTCGTCTGCTCTTTCGCTCCGATCTCGGAAGGGTCCCGTAGTGAAGGATCTCTATCTTGCCACTGACCAGAATCTGTTTTTTAATCTCTTCTTCAATGGCACTGGCCAGGGTTGGGTCTTCCCCTGGATTGCCATCTTCTGCCCTTTCCACCTGAATGGTCATATAATCCTTCCCATCTTCGATGCGGTCAAGGTGAATCTGGTATTCACTGCCGACACCCTTTGTGTTGGAAAGGATATGATCAATCTGACCGGGGTAGATGTTGACTGCCCTGATGATAAACATATCGTCCGAACGGCCCAAGAGCCGGTCATGCATCGGAAGAATAGAACCGCAGGAGCATCGTTTGGGAATCAGCTTGGAGAGGTCTCTGGTGCGGTAGCGGACAAGAGGTGAAGCTTCTTTCCTAAGAGTCGTTACCACCATTTCGCCGATCTCTCCGGGAGGAACGGGTTGAAGGGTATCGGGATCGAGCAGTTCAAGGATGTAGTAGTCCGCCCAGTAGTGAATGCCTTCGTGATAGACACAATCAAGACCCGTGCCAGGGCCGTAGAGCTCGGTCAGTCCGGGGATGTCGAAAACATGTCCCACGCCCAGGAGTTCCTTCATCTTGGCTCGCATTGCATCGCTTGAACGCTCAGAACCCATGATGACTTTTTCCAAAGCGATTTTATCCCTCAGACCCCTCTTTTGAACTTCTTCTCCCATCAGGATGGCCATTGAGGCCGTAGCGCAAAGCACGGTGACCTGAAAATCCACTAAGAACTGGCACTGCATGTCAATATTTCCAGGACCGATCGGGATGGCCAAAGCACCGAATCGTTCGCATCCGAGTTGAAACCCCACGCCGGCTGTCCAAACTCCATACCCCACGGCGATTTGGACTCGGTCTTTCGTAGTTAAACCAGCCATTTCATAACAGCGGGCGAACATATTAGCCCAATCATTGATATCCCTCTGGGTGTAACAGAGGACTTTTCGTTTTCCCGTCGTTCCCGAAGAAGCATGGATTCGGACAATTTTTTCAAAAGGGGCTGATCTTAAAGGAAAGGGGTATTTTTCCTGGAGAGCCTTTGCTGTCGTAAAGGGAAGTTTCGAGATATCCTTCAGCGATTTGATATGCTTTGGCTTTACTCCGGCTTCATCGAATCGGTCCCGATAAAATTCGGAGTTCTTATAGACATGGTTCACTGTCCATTGAAGCCTCTCCAACTGAATTTGCTTCAGTTCCCTCTCTGTCCTGATTTTCGGCATGAAGGTCCGTCCCATAAAGCCCTCTATTATAAATTGGATTCGTTTTAAATCCTACCGTTTGTTTCAAGAGAAGGACTATCCGTTGAGAATCAAATAGCCTTCCTCAATGTATCTCTTAGCTTCCTGGTCGCCTCTTCGTCGACCGTCATGGTCTCGGGATTAATAATCGCCCCGTAATCTTCTTTGGCTTTTCCAACGCTGACATATCCTTCCGTAACATCACTCGCCACCATTTCGGGTTCACGCTCTACGGGATTCCCATACCCTCCCCCACCGGCTGCATCGATGGTGACCACATCACCCGGTTTCAACTGCGTTAACCCAAACGGATTGCCAGATACTCCGTTCACCAGAAACTGGGCTTTGGCTCCGGGTTTACCGCCGAAGAGTCCTTCCGGGGGATGGATGTGCCGTCCCGCCTGTATCCCTAAATTCACAGGGGGAACAGGAGCATATTTATCATCAGGTACTCTGAAAACTTCCCTCTGCCCGAGGCCTCCCTTCATTCTTCCAGGACCACCTGAATCGGCGAGGAGCTCCCTGTTCTCGACAAGGAGAGGTGTGTCGCTTTCGAAAATCTCGATAGGGGTATTTGCACCATTCGCGGGGAAAATGTAGACATAATCACCATCCTTGGCGGAACTCGCTCCCATTCCACCCCCCCTGATGATCACGGAGTGCCACGGCCTCGCATCATTCCTTTTACCGTAGAACACGTTCATCTGCGCGGGCGTGCCTCCGCTTGCAGCAATCACCTTGCGGGGCGCGACTTCAGAGAGGGCTCTGTAAACGATCTCTGTGACGTAATGCCCGATCACGAGCCGTGCTGCCACGGCTGCGGGGAATTTACAGTTTACCACCGTACCCTCAGGGGCTTTCAGTTTGACGGATTTTGCGCAGCCATCATTGTTCGGGATATCCGGTCCGAACATGCTCTTGATCGCCATAAAGACATAGGCGTAAGTGAAGTTATAGACCACGTTGCCACCCCAATTGACCTGCGGGGAAGACCCGTCGAGATCCACCGTGATCTCGCTTCCTTTTATCTCAACGGCCGCTTTAATCACCACATCCTGTTGCCCCTTCATCTGTTCGATCGCGCCTTCCGCGTGGTAGATACCGTCGGGGATTTTCTCAATCTCCTCTCTCATACTTTTCTCTGTACGGCTGATAATCTGATCCGCAAGGTCATCCAGATTCTCCAAATCGTTTTCGCTAAGCATCTGGCATACCTTCTCCGAGCAGACGTGATTGGCTGCAATCTGGGAGCGGATATCTCCGACCACCTCATCGGGTGTCCGGACATTCCAACGGATCATATCCATCACGGACTGATTGAGTACCCCTCCCTCGTAGAGCTTCACGAGGGGAATGAAAAGTCCTTCCTCGAAGACATCATGGTTGTCTGAGGAGACGCGACCGCCGATATCCGAGTGATGAAAAACGCAGGCCGTGAAAGCCACCACTTTATTCTTATAGAAGATAGGACTCATCACGCAGACATCGTTCAGATGGCCTGCCAGGGCCCAGGGGTCATTGGTGATGAAGATATCGCCGAGTTTGTAAGTTTCCAAAGGAAGTTTGGTCACGAGATTTTTGACCCCCAACGCCATCGCGCCAGATTGGCCGGGTGTTGCAAACGACCCTTGTGCCAGTTCCCGACCTTTTTGGTCCGTGAACATACAGGTATAATCATGGGCATCTCTTAACAAGCTTGAAAAGGCCGTCCGGGCCACGGAGCTGTCTGATTCATCCACAATGGAGATCAATCGTCGCCAGAGTATTTCTAACGTGATGGGGTCAAATATGCGGCCTCTTCGTCCCATCTTATGCCTCCCATTATTCAGTGCGGATTTCGAAATTCGGATTTCGGAATTTTCAATCCAAAATTCGCAATGTATACACAGCGTCGTTAATCGCAACACAACACGTCATTCCCGCGAAAGCGGGAATCCACGAAAATAGTGGGATTCCGGGTCAAGCCCGGAATGACAAAAAGGAAAAGATTAATGTCATTGTGTATAAAATCGCAACATAGGGAACGCAGATCTGTGTTCCCTACAAATCAACGCTTCGATTTTCCTCGCGCTGAGGTCCTGGGTTTGATGCTCATGGGTACGAAGCGACTTTTTCGAACTCGCCGCAAAGGAGCAGGCCCTGGTGTTCTCGAAATATCAATCCAAAGGAATCCAAATTCATCTACTGAAACCGAGGCGTCCTCGCCGACAACGACAGTCGACTCCTTCTCCTCAATGATAGCAGGGCCTTTAAACTTCGCCTTCGGAAAAAGTTCGTATCGATCATAGACCGTGTAGGGAATAAAATCCCTTGCCATGGGGGAGTAGCCCTTTCGCTTCCCCTTGACCGCCTGATCAGGAGATTTCCCCCTTTTTCCAAGTCTTGGAAATTGAATCAGATGTTCAGGGAGACTCGCCTTGACTTTGAAATTAATAAACTCCACTTCGGAGTCAGGATAGGTCCTCCCATATAACTTCTCGTAGACTTCATCAAATCGTCGCCGAACCCCCTCCTTCTTCATCTTCGTGAAGTCTCTTCCGGCAAGCGGGACATTGGTCTCCGATCCCTGGCCGACAAAGCGCATATCCAGCGACCTTTCGATTTTGATGTCTTTTTCTGCGGTCTCTTTTCTTAAGATGCTTGTTGCCTCTGCCTCCAGCTCCTTAAAAATCTTTTCCATTTCGTTAAAATTGGCAGCACCCAGGGAGACCTTGTGGCTCCTGAGAAGGTCAAAGGCTCGTGGGGCAGTGAAGAAGCCGAGAGCCGAACCTACTCCGGCATTGGGCGGAACAAGCAGGCGAGGGGCTCCTAATTTTTTGCACAAACCATACGCATGAACTGGACCTGCTCCTCCGAAGGCAACGATCGTTACGATCTTGGGGTTTCCTCCCTTTTCGGCAATATGTGTCTTTGCTGCCGCGGCCATGGTCTCGTTGATGAGATCATGAATTCCCCACACGGCATGTATGAATGAAACTCCCAAAGGCTTGGCAACCTTTTCCTCGACGCCACGCCTGGCTCCCTCCTTGTCAAGCTTCATTTCACCGCCCAAGAAGTAGTTCTCATCGAGATAGCCCAATAAGAGATCGGCATCGGTGACACACGGGTCCGTGCCCCCTATTCCATAGCAGATCGGTCCAGGATCCGCCCCCGAGCTTTCCGGCCCCACCTGAAGCGTTCCCATCCTACTGACCTTTGCAATACTGCCACCCCCTGCTCCAATCTCCATCAAGTCCACAACAGGGACCTGAATCGTGAGACCGCTGCCTTTCATGAACCTCTGAACACGGCCGACCTCAAAGGTCGGTACAACACCGGCAACCCCTTTTTGAATCAGGCACGACTTGGCAGTTGTCCCCCCCATATCAAAACAGAACATTTCTGAAATGTTGAAGAGTTTGCCATAGTATTGACCCGCAATGACCGCTGCAGTTGGACCGGATTCGATGATTCTCACCGGAAATTCAGCTGCTGTCTTGACAGAGGTAACGCCCCCACTTGAAAGCATGATGAAAAGCTTTCCCTTAGAGCCAATGGACTCCAACCTTCCCGCTAACCTCGAAAGGTATCTTGCCGTCAGAGGCTTGACGTAGGCGTTGGTCGCTGTGGTGCTGGTCCTCTCATATTCCTTAATTTGCGGTAAAACCCGGAACGAGATGGAGACCGATATCCCCGGAGCTTCCTTTTCAATGATCTCATTGAGCATCAGCTCATGGGTCGGATTCTCAAAAGAATTAATGAGACAGACGGCAATGGATTCTACGCCCATTTTGAGGAGAATACGGACCACCTGCCTTGCTTCATCAGGGTCTAAGGGCTTTAGGACGGTCCCATCGCTCCGAATCCTTTCATCCACTTCCATGCGGAACTGTCTCGGGATCAAGGGCTTGGGGAATTCGGCGAAAACATCATAAGGAGCATATCGGATCCCCCTTCCGATTTCCAAAACATCCCTGAAGCCCTTCGTGGTGATCAGGCCTGTTTTGGCTCCCTTTCTTTCTATAATGGAATTGATGACCAGGGTTGTTCCATGGATCACTTCGTCCAATCTCTCCACAAAGCCCGGTGTATTTTTTTCCATTTCTCTGATGCCATACTCCACGGCATCCGAAGGATCCTTAGGAGTGGTCAGACACTTATGGATCTTTATCTCCCCTGTTCGATCGTTCAACAGGACAAAGTCGGTGAACGTGCCACCAATGTCACAGCCTAACCGATAAACTTTTTCAGTCATGGAGTCTCTTTGGTCGCTTCAATTTCAGATGTTACAATCAGCCATTTGCAATTTACGATTTAGTAAGACGCCCTTCGCTCAAAAGGAGCTTTTGGATTTTGCCCCTTCCCGTCTTGGATAGCTCTTCAAAGATGAAGGCTTTCTTATGAGGTTGAAGAAAACTCCCTTCTTGTATCCAGTCTTGGTGTTTGTCTCCAATGTCGTGTTTCGGATTTGGAATTTTTATCTTCAGAAAATGGATGGTTCTTTGAATTCTCCGTAAACCTCTTTAAAGACCTTTGTCATCTCACCCACAGTGGCATAAGCCTTGCAGCATTCCAGAAGATAGGGCATGACATTCTTCTCAGCCCTTGCAGCCCTTTCGAGATCTTTCAGCAATTCTGAAACCTTTCGATTGTCTCTTTCGCGCTTCACCTCCCGAAGCCGCTGGACCTGTTCTTCTGCAGATTCCAACCGGTATTCATGGAGTTCAACCTCCATCTCTTCCCCTTCCGTATATTTATTTACTCCCACCTTGATCAACTCTCCCCTCTGAACCCCTTTCTCAAACTCGTAGGCCTGCCTTGCGACTTCTTTCTGAACGTAGCCGGTCTCAACCGCCTTGATCATCCCCCCCATTTCATCGACCCGCTTCATCTCCTCAATAATTTTTTCCTCCATCTCTTTGGTCAAGGTTTCAATAAAATAGGAACCCGCCAGGGGATCTACCGTATCTCTCAAACCGATCTCTTCCATCAGAACCTGGAATGTCCTGAGGGAGAGGAGGGCTGCTCGGGGCGTTGGGATGGTATAGGCTTCGTCAAAGGAACAGAGCGCCGTCGTCTGAGCTCCACCTAAAGCCGCTGCCAGGGCATAGTATGCACCTCGAATGATATTGTTTTCGGGCTGGGCTTTGGTCATCCCATATCCACCGCCACCGAAGAGTCCCCGCAAGAGAAGGGACCGATTATCCTTGGCCCCGTAACGCTCCTTCAGGTTTTTTGCCCAGAGTTTTCTTGCAGCACGGAATTTGGCTACTTGTTCCCAGAGGTTTCCAAAGACATTGAGGTTGAAAGTGAAACCCCTGACAAAATCGTCAATGGGATGGCCACGGCGCAAGACTTCCTCAATATACGTATTGGCAATCTGGAAGGCGTAAGCGATTTCCTGAACAGGAGAACAACCCGATTCGCGAATGTGATAACCACAAACGCTGACAGGGTTGGTTCGGGGAAGTTCCTTCATCGAATATTCGATCGTATCACCGATGAGCCGTACGGCTGGTTTTGCTGGAAAAATCCATGCTCCCCGCCCGATCATTTCTTTGAGAATATCGTTTTGAGGAGTAGCGCTCACCCGATCTTTTCTAAATCCATATTTTTCGGCCGTCGCCTGGAACATCGCCAGCATGATGCTTGCCACAGCATTGATGGTGAGCCCGGCACCGATTCGGTCAAGTGGGATTCCCTGGAAGGCTACTTCAAAGTCACGCAGCGAGTCGACTGCCATACCGACTCTTCCCACCTCACCCTCAGCCAATGGGTCATCGGAATCAAGCCCCATCTGGGTAGGGAGATCGAACGCCACATTGAGTCCTGTCTGGCCATGAGAAATCATAAGTTTGAAACGCTCATTGGTTTCCTTGGGCGTTCCGAAACCTGTATACTGTCGAGTGGTCCACTCCCGGCTTCGATAACCCAATGGATGGATCCCACGGGTAAAAGGATATTCTCCAGGAAGAGCTAAATCTTGCGCAGGCTTAAAACCGATTTCCTCTAAATCCTTTTGTGTATAAAGGGGTTTGACATGGATGCCCGACTGGAGAACGACATCCTGAACTTCGTCCTTCTCATTCTTGATATATCTTGCTACGCCCATAGTAAACTCCCGCGTGAAGGATGAATCGTGATTCGTGAACTGGGAGAGTATAAAACCGCCGATCACGAATCACCAGCGCGAATCACACTCTTTGCTTAACGTGTTCTTTGATCCATTGGATCGATTTGTCGAAAGAAGTCCCTCCGGGGAAAATGCCCTGAATCCCAATCTCTTGGAGAGGAGGGATATCCCGTTTGGGGATGACGCCGCCGATGACGACCAAGATGTCATCGATCTTCTTTCTTTTCATTTCCTTCATCAGTTTTTCACAGATCGGCAGGTGGGCTCCGGACATAATGGATAGACCGATGACATCGACACCCTCCTGAATGGCTGTGTGGGTGATCTGGTCGATGGTCTGATGAAGACCGGTGTAAATGACCTCCATCCCTGCATCGCGGAGGGCTTGTGCCACCACTTTCGCTCCTCGATCATGACCGTCCAAACCAGGTTTTGCGACTAAGATGCGAATTTTTTTCTCCACCGTTTTACTCCTTTAAGGGACCATTCTTCCCTCATCAATTTCTCTTAAAACGAGTTCCTTGCCTCTCGCCAAATGCTTTCGGACAAGCCTTTCTGCCAATCTTGGGTTCTTCTTCTTCATTGCTTCCAACATCTGACGATGGTCTTTATTGGAGTAGCTGATGCCATTTTCTATATGGAGCAAGGCAGACCGATACCGATAAAAATAGTCGCGGAAGGTATTGATCATCTCGACCAGTTTTTTGCTCTTACAGGATTTGTAAAGGAGATCATGGAATTCAGTGTGAAGCTGGACGACCTTATCATCGTCTCTTTTCTCTAAGGCATCTTCCGATTCCTTCAATTTGTTTTCCAAACTGGAGATTTTATCCGGAGCAATATGAAGGGTGGCCAAATAAGCAGCATAACTTTCGAGGGCACTCCGAATCCCAAAGATTTCCTCTACGTCCTCTTTAGTGAATTCCCTCACTGCAAAACCCCCTTTGGGAAGTCGGGTGACCAATTCATCCCTTTCCAGTTTGTGGAAAGCCTCTCTGACCGGGGTACGGCTGATTCCCACCTGATCGGCCAATTGCTCTTCAATGAGACGCTGCCCGCCCTTCAATTTTCCGTGAAGAATAGATCTTTTTAATGACTCATAGACTTCTTCCCGCAGGGACTTTTTTTTGCGGACCCGAAGGCCCCCCAATGTCGTCTCCACAAAACCCTCCTTCTTCATAGAAAATTCTGTATACTGTATCCAGAACGACATTTTCCTTATATGCTAAGGGTTTTGGATTGTCAAGGGTTTTTTGGCGCTTGCCCACACCCGGTTTTTGCCTCGATGGACAAAAAAACCTTGGAAAAGACTTGACACGCTTCCTGTTTTGGGTATATAGGATTTTTGTATACAGTATCCAAAATCACAATGAGGAGGTGGACGTCCATGGAAGACGCTCAAGTATTTAGAAATATAACTGTTCTAAGCCTGGAACAGGCAACCGTCCTCCCTTATTTAACCCTCCGTTTGGCTGAGGATGGGGCCAATGTGATTCGCATGGAACATCCGATCTATGGGGATCCCAACCGACGCGTAGGCGATGACGTGCTAAAGGAAGACAGGATGTTCTCCTATTACCTCTCCATCAATGCAGGGAAGAAGGCTCTCACCCTGGACATAGGAACCCCTGAGGGACAGGAGATTCTCAAAAAACTCATTATTAAATTGAAGGTGGATATTTTTTCCACCAACCAACTGCCCAGAAACTATGCCAAGCTCGGAATCGAATATGAGATGCTCAGAAAGATAAAAGAAGATATCATCTGGCTGGGAATGACCGGTTTTGGCCCCCAAAGCAATGAGGCAGCTTATGATCCCGTTCTTCAAGCCAGAGGCGGGCTGATGGAGCTCACCGGAGAAAAAGGAGGGACCCCGCAGGTCATGGGAATCCCACTTCCCGACATGGGGGCCAGCGAACACGGGTATGGCCTTTTGATGAAAGCCCTTTACAAGAGAGCAGTGACCGGTCAAGGGAGCCGCATCGACCTGTCGATGTTCGAAAGCACGGTCTCGTGGCTAACGCAGGCCATCACCCATACGGTGACGTTCAAGAAGAAGGTGACCCGCAGGGGGAATACTCACGAATTCTTTGCTCCCGTTTCTGTGTACGAGACCAAAGACGGCTATGCTTATATTGCAGTAGGAAATGATAAACAGTGGGAGACCATGACAAAAATTCCAGGGTTTGAATCCCTTTACAAGAAAGAATATGAAAGAAATGCTGGCCGCATCGCAGATGTGGACAACTTGAATAACGGGATCAATGCGGTCACCAAGAAGTTTACGACGAAACAATTGATCGACATTTTCAATAAAGCGACGATTGCGATATCCAAAGTGAACGCGATCGAAGAAGTGATAGAGGATCCGCTCGTCAAACCGAACCTCATCTGGAGCAAGGATCCTAAGACCGGGATGGAGATCGCCATTGCCCCTCCTCCTGTTAGTAACCCCTATCTCAAATCGATCAACCGGATGATGAGCTTCCCTCCCCGGTTTGGGGAACACAATGAGGAAATTTACGTTGGCCTGTTGGGATATAATACTGGCCAGCTGAAGGAGTTTAAGGAGAAAAATATTATTTGAGTTCGGAGATCGGAGTTTATTGAAATGGAATTCTCCGAACTGCTACGACGAAAGGAGTGGTCCATGGCGCTTGACTTCACTTTTACCGAGGAACAGGAGTTTTTCAGGCAAACGGTTCGGGACGCGGTAAACCGTTTGATTATGCCGAGGGTGGCCGAACTGGACGAAAAAGAAGAATTTCCCTGGGATGTTTGGAAAGAGTTTGCCGCTCTGGGGTATCTGGGACTGAGGCACGAAGAGAAGTATGGTGGAATGGCTACGGATACCATCTCCCAGATGATCTTCTATGAGGAGCTGGCAAGGGGATCCTGTGGGTTTGCCATGGCGACGATCATGCAAATTCTCATGGGAACTTACTTCATTGCCCGGTTTGGAAACGAGAACATCAAACAAAGGGTCCTCATACCCGCAATAAATGGCCAAAAAATCGGAACCATCTGCTTTACGGAAGACCAATCCGGTTCTGACCTGGGTGGAACGAGAACCTTAGCGACAAAAGTAGATGGAGGATGGAGGATCAACGGGAGAAAGCAATGGATCACGAATGGACCGATCGCTGAGTTTTGCACCTGCATGGCAACGATCGATCCAAAAATGGGGCTGAAAGGTCTCAATTTCTACTTGGTCGAAAAGAAGACGGCAGATCGCGATGGGTTCGTGCCCGGCCAGAGACTCCATAAGCTCGGGTCCCGTTGCTCCGTTACAGGTGAATTGGTTTTTGATAACGTCTTTGTCCCTGATGAAAACTTTCTGGGTGAAGAGATTGGCAAAGGCGTTCAGTATGCTGGCGATATTCTTAACGAAGTTCGCATCATGACGGCGATGTGTGCCTTAGCCATCGCCAAAGGAGCCATGGAGGATGCAAAGGAGTATGCCAAAAACCGGGTTGCTTTTGGAAATCCCATCAGTAAGTATCAGTTGATCCGGGAAAAGTTTGCAAAATATTGGGCCTGGTATGAGGCCTCCTGGAATTACGCTTACAAATGTGCCTGGATGATTCAAAACAAAATTACCTGCGCTAACGAATGCATGCTGGCTAAGTATCATGCCACCGAGATGTGTATGTACGCCGTGGAGGAGGCGATGAGAATCTATGGCGGGAATGCCTTCTGCACGGAATATCCTCCGCAACGTTATTGGAGGGACGCCAAGTTCTTACTTTATGGCGGCGGCACCCATGAAGTTCTTTGCGATTATTTAGGAAGGATCTTTTGTAAAGATTAACTTCCACTTGTTCTCTCGCCCTTGATGGGGAACGAGAGGTTGGGGCGGTACCGTAAGAATTCTCCCCTCTCGCCAGGTGAGAGATGTTTTATCATTTTTTGCTATGAGGAGACCTGATGATGGAAATCTACGTCCTGGTGAAACAGGTTCCTGATCCGGAAGCGATCATAAAAGTCAAATCGGACTCTGAACTGGAGATCGAAAATAAATATTTCACCAACTTTTTCGATGAAATTGCCGTCGAAGCAGGTCTAAAACTGAAAGAAACGTTTGGTGCCAAGGTCACTGTGTTGACCGTCGATAATAAGAAAGTGGATGCCCTGAGAAGAGGAATTGCTATGGGCGCAGATGATGCGGTTCAGATCACTGACCCTGCCTTAGAGGGTCCGGATCAGTTTGCTATCGCCAAAGCCTTGGCCGCTTATCTCAAAGATAAACCCTTTGATCTGATTTTGGCGGGAAGGCAGGCCATGGACGATGATGCAGGAATCGTCGGACCTGCTGTCGCTGAGCTATTGGGGATTCCACACGTCAATGCGATCATCGGCCTCGAGGTGGATGACCCCCAAAAGGGGGTGAAGGTGATCCGAGAAGTAGAGGCTGGGAAAGAAATTCTCTCCTGTTCCCTCCCTGCACTCTTCACTTGCCAGAAGGGTCTCTATAATCCTCGCATTCCTAAGGTGATGAATGTGATGAAGGCCATCAAGGCTCAGATTAAAAAGTTAGATCTTGCTGCTTTGGGATTGACCGCAACCGATGCAGGTGGCCAAGCCGCTAAAATAAAAGTTCGGAAATATTTGCCGCCTCCTAAGAGACCGCACGTGAAAATGATCGAAGAAGATTTTCCGAAGAATGTGAAGACACTGGTTAAACTTCTAAAAGAAGAAGCCAAAGTGATCTGATAATAGAGTTCTGAGTTCGTAGCGAGAAAAAGAAAACATCGAACTCCGAACGAGATTACTCCGAACTATTCCGAAAGGAAGCATCATGCCTGATGAGATATGGGTCTTTGCCGAACAACAAGAGGGAAAGGTCAGAAAAGTGACCTTCGAGCTCCTCACCGCCGTGGCAGAGTTTTCAAAAAAGACCAACCAGGCGGTGGGAGCGATCCTTCTGGGAAGCGGTCTTCAAGAAACCGTGAAGGGTCTCATTCCTTATGCGGACAAAATTTATCTTATTGATGACCCGGCCCTTGCTTCATACACTTCCGATGCCTATTTGATCGATCTGACACCTCTCATTAAGGAACATCAACCCTCTATTCTTTTGGGAGGAGCCACCTCCACGGGAAAGGATCTTTTTCCAAGGCTGGCCATGCACTTACAAACAGGTTATGCCCCCGACTGCACGGGTCTGGCCGTGGAAGAGAATGGAAAGCTTATAGCTAAACGCCCTTTTTACGGAGGAAAGGTCTTTGCAGAGATGACCTTTTCTGAAGCGAGACCTCAGATGGCGACGGTGAGGAACAATACATTCCTTATCGACGAAGCCCTCGGCAAATCAGCCCAGGTCCTTTCGATTTCATCCCACATTAATCCTTCTTCATTGAAAAAGAAGGTCATTGGAGTGGAGAAAGCGGCCGGGACGAAGTTGGATATTACAGAGGCCGATGTCGTGGTAGCCGCAGGTCGAGGGATTAAAGGATCTGACAATTTTAAAATGATTGAAGCGTTAGCTGATGTGCTCAATGCTTCCGTAGGAACAACCCGTGCTGTGGTCGACGAAGGGTGGAGAGATCAAAAGGATCAGATTGGAAAGAGTGGCAAGAATATCTCCGCCAAACTCTACATGGCATTCGGCATCTCAGGCGCTGTCCATCATGTGCTGGGAATTGGTACGTGTAAAACGGTCGTGGCTGTGGATACAGACCCGAATGCCCTCATCTTTAGCTATGCAGACTATGGGATCGTCGGAGACCTTTTCCAGATTGTGCCAGCATTAACCGAAGAACTGAAAAAGGTTCTTAATGAGTAACCGATAGGTAATTCTCCACCTTCTCTTCACAGAAATTGTTTTTCTAAACCGTTATTGTTGGGGGACTTTACGGGAAGCTTTCGGGGATCAGTTCCTTTCTTCGAACGGCGGGCTTTGGGGTCGGGCTTTTTGTCTAATTCTCCTTTAGGTGTTGTCTTGACAAAAGAGGTTTGCCCCCCTATATAGGTAAGTATGTTAGCTGATCGTCAGCACGGAGTGGGAAAGACCCAGGGAAACATCTTGGAGGAGAAGTAGAGCGGGAGGAATGAAATGAAGTTGCCTAAGTTCGAGTTTATCCAACCGCGCTCACTGCAAGAGACTTGCGCCATCCTCCAAGAGCATCACCGGAAGGCAGTGCTTCTGGCCGGAGGCACTGCGCTCATGGTTGGCCTTCGTTACAGACTCAGCAAACCCGCCGTTGTGATTGGCCTGAAGGGATTGACCGCGCTGAATTGTGTGCGCCGAAACAAGCGGGGTGGACTTGTTATTGGCTCTATGGTCACCTTGGAGGCCCTGGAGAAATCTCCCCTTGTCTCAAAGGAGTACGCCTTTCTGGCCCAGGCTGTCCAACTTGTGGCCATTCCTTCTATCCGCCATGGAGCCACCATTGGAGGAAACCTTTGTCTTGACACCCGGTGTATCTACTATAATCAGTCTGAGCTCTGGAGAAGCGGGCTGAAGGCTTGCTTCAAGCTGGGAGGAGACATCTGTAACGCCGTCGAGAAAGCCGGGCGTTGCCAGGCGGTTTATCAGGGTGATCTTGGCCCAGTTCTGATCGCGCTGGGAGCTGAGATAAAAATCGCCTCGGCGAAGGGCGAGAAAATCATCCCTTTAGCCAAGTTCTACACCGGCAGAGGTGGGAAGCCCAACGTCCTGAAGCCCGACGAAGTGCTGACAGAAGTCCGACTCCCAACTCCTGGCCGCGGGACTGTTGGGGCTTACGAGAAACTCCGTGTGCGCGAAGGCATGGATTTTCCTATGGCCGGAGTAGCCGTTATGGTGAAGGGGAACCGGAGTGGCACCATGGAACAGGCCAAAATAGTACTGGGGGCGGTGGGGCCTTCCCCAATAGAGGTGCCCAAGGCCACGGGACTTCTGGAGGGTCACAAGCCTACAGAGGATCTACTCCAGGGTGTGTCCCGAGAAGTGATGGATAGAGCGCAGCCGATAGGAAACTTGGCTATGGATGCCGGCTATCGCCGGAAGATGGCGGGAGTGCTTGTAATCCGGGCACTGCGCCGAGCACTGGCGGTGGCCCCGGAGAATAGGTCTCAATGAACCATTGAACCTTAGAGTCGGCATCCTATTCGGCATAAAGGAGAACCATGGGAAGGATTCCAGTTTCACTAAATATAAATGGGCGACTTGAAAAGCTTGAAATCACTCCTCACAGCACCCTTTTGGAGGTCATCCGCGATGATCTGCAACTTACCGGGACGAAGTGCGGGTGTGAGGATGGAACTTGCGGTGCGTGCACGATCTTGCTAAATGGGGCACCCGTGCGTTCTTGTTTACTTCTCGCAGCGGAAGTTGAGGGGCAAGAGATTGTCACCATAGAAGGATTGTCCGACGGAGAGAAGCTGCACCCGATCCAAGAGGCATTCGTCAAATACGGTGGCATTCAATGCGGGTTCTGCAGCCCGGGCATGATACTTTCGGCCAAGGCGCTATTGGACAAGAACCCTTCTCCCACGGAAAGGGAAATTCGGCAGGCTATCTCTGGCAATCTGTGCCGGTGCACCGGCTATACCAAGATTGTCGAATCCGTGATGGCTCTCTCCGATCAACGAGCCCCGTCCTTGCAAAAGGAAGATGTCAATCCAGACTATTCAGTAGTAGGTAAGCGAACATCTCGAACCGACTCTGTCCCCAAAGCAAAGGGTGAAACCAAGTTTTCCGCCGATCTGTATTTACCAGGCATGCTTTATGCTAAAGTGCTCCGCAGCCCTTATGCCCATGCCAGGATACTGAACATCGACACAAGTCGAGCCGAGAAGCTTCCCGGAGTAAGGGCAATCATCACCGGCAAAGACGCTATACCCTATCGATGGGGCGTATTCGCATACACCCGGGATATGCAGTTCCTTCCTACGGACAAGGCCCGTTTCTTCGGCCAAGAGGTTGCTGCTGTGGCTGCCACTGACGAAGAAACGGCACAAGAGGCCGTGGATCTGATCAAGGTGGAGTGGGAGCCTTTACCGCATGTTCTCGATCCTGAAGAGGCTTTGCGTGAGGACGCTCCTCAGCTTCATGATGACAAACCCGGAAACGTCAGTGTTCGCATTTTCGTGAATGAAGGGAATGTTGAGCGGGCTCTCGCCGAGTCTTATCTCGTAGAGGAGGGCCGCTTCTCGTCTCCAGAAGAAAGCTATTGCCAGTTAGAAAATTACACTGCCGTGGCCAGCTTCGACAGTACCGGATTAGACATATGGTGTCCCAACGCGGGGCCGCATATGAAGGCGAGACCCCTCAGCAACGCTCTGCGCGTAGCGACCTCAGACGTGCGTGTCCACAAGATCGCCATCGGTGGACATTTCGGCGGTAGGTCCGAAGTTTCACCTGCCGATTTTATGGCCGCGCTTCTCTCGAAGAAAGCTTGCCGTCCTGTTAAATTGACTTACACCCGCGAGGAGAACTTTAACTGCGTACGGCAGGTGCACAGCAGTATTACGCACTCCAGAGTGGGGGTTGACGCCGAGGGAAAAATTACCGCCGTTGATATGAAGGTCATCATGGACGGCGGAGCTTACGCCAGCACCGGCCCGATCGCTGCCTCTGTCGCCTACATTATGATTGAAGAGGCCTACAAGTTCGCCAATCTGCGTTATGAGGCTATCCGGTCTTATACCAACAAACCCCCTCGCGGAATGTACCCGCATCACCCCCGCACAGCCTATGCTGGATTGGAGCTGCAGCTCGATGCCCTTGCCGAGAAACTTGGAATGGACCCCCTCGAATTCAGAATCCGGAACGCCGTCCACGAGGGCTATGTTACTCCTACTAGGACGGTGATCACCTCCTGTGCCGAAGCCGAAACCATGCGCTTGGCCACGGAGAAGGCTGGTTGGAAAGAGAAGCGAGGCCATTTACCCCCCTATCGTGGCATCGGCATGGGCTGCGGCGCGATGATCAGCGGATTCCCAATGGGCATCCGCGGAGGGTCCGCAGCCTTTGTGCGGTTCAATGAAGACGGCGACGTCACCGTGATTTCTGGAGTGATAGATAACGGGCAAGGCAACGACAGTATGATCTCTCAGATCGCTGCCGAGGAGCTGGGAATCCCTCTGGACCGAATCAAAGTCGTTACGGGTGATACCAGTGTGACTCCTTCTGATCAAGGAGCTTATTCCCAGGCCTCTACACTCATTTCCGGCGGCGCAGTCAAAGCCGCGGCCGCCGATGCCAAGGAACAACTCTTCGAGGTTGCCGCCCAAATGCTGGAGGTCAACAAAAATGACCTGGTAGGCCGTGATGGCCGCATTTTCATCAAGGGAGCACCGGAGAGATCCGTCGATATCACTAAAGTAGCCAGAACTGCCCTGGCGCAGAATCGCGCGATCTTAGGCCGCGGCGACCGTTGGCCTGATGCCGATCCCAAGCGGGACTGGATCAAAAACCCCCGTGGGCAGATCGCGTCCGCATTCTCCTTTGGCACGGCAGTGGCCGAGGTGGAGGTAGATCCCGAAACGGGCAAACTGAAGCTGCTCAACATGGTTGCGGCCCATGACTGCGGTTATCCCATTAACCCTATGGCTGTCGAACAACAGATCCAACGCTCCGCCATGGAGGCCGGGCCGCAGGGTATCCTCATGGAGAAACATCTGTGGACGAGCAGAGGACAGAATCTTAATGCGAACTTCGCCGACTACTGGTTCCCGCTCTCCACGGATGTGCCCAACATTGACCCGATCGTTGTGACCTCCAACGATCCCTTTGGGCCGTTTGGCGCCAAGGAGGGAGGTTTGTCCATCGCCGTGGCCATGACCGGAGCTGTGGCCAATGCCGTGCAGAATGCCATCGGCGCTATGCCCAAGGAACTTCCTGTCACACCCGAGGTGGTGCTGCGCATGCTGGAGGAGAAGAAGTCTGACACATGAACCTCCGTTCCGGCAAATCCCCTGCCATGAGTGCTTCATGCTTCGCCGATAAATACTCCGATAAAACGAAGTCCGCAGACCTTGGTAGAAGTGCAACTCGATTTCTCGTACGTTTAAGTTGTCCAAGAGCGAGTTCCTATCCAAAGGATCATAACTGATAAGGAGGGAAGAAGAATGCAGGCATTGGTATTGGGAGGAACAGGGGGTATGGGTCAGGGAGTTGCCCGCGACCTCATCAAGCAAGAACAGATTAAGAAAGTCATTTTAGGGGACATCAATACAGACCCAAGTAGAGTCCAAGATAAATTGCGCGCCAGTGGAAAGGTATCGCTCAGTAGAATCGATGTAAACGATCACACCGGCTTGGTCAGGGCAATCCGGGAGGCCAACGTGGTCGTCAACTGCGCAGGGCCCTTCTACAAGACGGCTGTGGCAGTCGCCAGGGCAGCCGTTGAAGCGAAGGTCAATTATATAGATATTTGCGATGACTATGAGGCGACTGAAATTCTTTTTTCTTCCGATATCGATAATGCCGCCAAAGAAGCAGGAATAACCGTCTTGACAGGAATGGGATCGGATCCGGGAACAAACAACGTCATCGTCAAGTGGTACGCAAATCAACTGGATCGTGTTGACGAGATCGCCTTATTCTGGGTAGTCAGTATCGCCGAACTCGCGGGTGCAGCGTGGGACCATAGCCTCCATATGACTTTAGGTAAAATCCCTCAGTATTTGGACGGTAAGCTGGAATATGTGGAGGGCGGTACCGGCGAGGAGACGGCTGAATTCCTTGAACCCCTTGGCACCTGTCAGGTTCGCTATGTGGGCCATCCTCAGCCACTTACCATACCACGGTATATAAAAGGGGTGAGAAGGGTGGTTATCAAAGGCGCGCTCATCCCGGCATGGGTAGACCAGCTCATTAGAGAGCAGAGAGAGACAGGCTTTCTCAGCAAGGAGCCGGTTGATGTCAAGGGGGTTAAGGTAGCACCGTATGACCTGACGTTGCGGCTTTGGGGTGCAATTCCCAACAATAGAGATAAGGGGCCCCCGGCTTCCGGCTTGAAAGTGATCGTAAAAGGAGAGAGAAAAGGAAAACAGGTGACATACACCGCTGACATCGTGGGCAGGATGGCGCCCGGAACAGGACTTCCCGCCTCTATTGCAGCCCTGATGCTGGATGCTGGCGATGTCACGGTGAAGGGAGTGGTAGCCCCGGAAGGCTGCATCGATCCTGGAAAATTCCTTGCAGCATTGCGAGAAAGAGGCGCCAAAATACATCAAACGGAAACAGTAAACTCTATGCTTGGACTTTAGCCTGGATCGGACAAGGAGACTCTCTATGAAAAACGTTGGAAAACTAAACATAGCGAAAAGCCTGGATCTTTTTGAACAGGCAAAAAAATTCGTTCCCGGCGGAGTCCTGGGTGCCAGAAAACCCAGCGATTTTATCGTAGGGGAATATCCCATCTTTCTTGAATATGGCAAGGGCAGCAGATTAACCGACGTTGATGAAAATGAATATATCGACTTCCTCTGTGGCTATGGGCCAATTATCCTGGGCTATAGAGAAGAAGAAGTTGACGACGCTGTCATTAAACAAATCAGAGACAAGGGCTTCTGTTTCACACTCACACAGAGGTATCAGAATCAGCTGGCGAAAAAACTCAGCGAACTCGTCCCCTGTTCACAATTGAGCATTTTTCTAAAAACCGGCTCAGATGCCACGACGGCGAGCATCCGTATTGCGAGGGCACACACCAACCGGATCAGGGTGATGCGTTGTGGCTACCACGGCTGGCATGACTGGTGCGTTGAGATGAAGGGGGGCATTCCTGAAAAGTTCTACGAGGATGTCCATGAATTTCGATACAACCACCTCGATCAGCTCGAGGACTTGATGAAACGATATGGCGACCAGACCGCTGCCATCATTATGACTCCTTTCGGGCACCCTCTCCATCAAAAGATGGAAGAACCTAAACCCGGGTTCCTTGAAGGCGTGAGAGAAATCGCTACCAGGTATGGCGCCGTTTTGGTATTTGATGAAGTGCGAACCTGTTTCAGGCTCAGAATGGGTGGAGCGCAAGAACTTTATGGAGTCACCCCAGACTTGACGGTCCTTGGAAAAGGAATGGCCAACGGATACGCCATCAGTGTCGTGACTGGAAAAGCCGAAGTGATGATGGCCGCAGCGGAAAAGCTTTTTATATCCTCTACATTTTTCCCAAACAGTGACGGTTATATTGCCGCTCTCAAAACCATTGAAATTTTAGAGCGTGACAATGTCCTTGACAAAATATGGGAAAAAGGAGGCCGTTTTCTGAAAAAAGTCCAAGGCATCATTAACAAGTATGACGTCGGAGCCGAGTTAAGCGGTGTTGCACCGATGTTTTTCATCACCTTCAAGAAGGATGAAGCGAATACCCAAAGAGCCAGACGCGATGATTTTTACACTCAGCTAATCCGCAGAGGCATCTTTCTTACCCCACACCATCATGGATATATTTGCTACAGGCACACTGAACAAGATCTGGACAGTGCGGCCAAGGCCATAGATGAAGCTCTCGCCTACGTAAAGGAGAAATATCAAACAAGATAACCTTCTAACTAAAAGGAGGTCCTTTGGGGCATACGAGATAACCGAGGACAGGTTAAATATTTGACAAAAAGAATTGCACCTGCCATGAGGGGAGTGCAGGCGGAATGTAATGCAATTTTAGACTTTACAAAACATTTAGTCGTAGCCCGATAATATATTGGTAATTCACCTCATCTTCGCTACCCCATTGGCGGAAACGAAGATAAGAAGGCCAAAAATGGATTCAAGATGAAGAAGCCCGTTATATTTGTCCTGAATGCAGCAATAAAGTTTTCCGTGGCATTGTAAAATGTAATCAGTGTAAAGTGGAATTAGATCTGGACTAGTTTTTTGTTGGCAAGACAAAAGCTATTTCATCTGTAACCGCATAGCTGTCCTTTTTTGTCGGAATGGATCCAAGTCGGTATCAACTGGGTCGTGGCAACGGAGTTTCTCTGTGAGGACTGCAACGCCTGCTGCTGCGTTTGTCCTGATGGAGCGAGCAGCATTCCCCTCGAGAAGGTCACTTTCCCAGGCATGAGAGTGGGAGCGCCTGCCCTTTCCTACAAGGAGGAAGACAATGAGAATCAATAAAATCGACCATATATGCATAGCAGTCAAGGGCCTGGATGCGGCGAGGAAAGTATGGGAACCCATCATGGGGAAATCGGAACCGGACGATCCCTATATCGATGAGCTTGAAAAGATCCGCGTCGCAAGGTACTGGTTGGGCGGGATAGGATTTGAGCTCATGGAATCGACTACTCCCGACGGTCCGGTCGCGAAATGGATAGAAAAAAACGGCGAGGGGGTGATGATCATCAGCTTCAATGTGGATAATACGAGAGAAGCCATAAAGGAGCTGGAGTCGAAGGATTACCCCTTGATCCCCGCTCCGAGAGGAGAGAAAACTAGGCCGTTCAGGGACTGTGAATTTGCCTTCGTCCATCCGAAGAAGGTGAACAATGTACTTCTTGAACTAATCGACTACAAGTGGGATGAGTTGAAGGAGAAATAGACGAATCGATCGGCAAACAAACCTGATGGATTGTGTGAAACCGGCAAGGGAATGGGAGAAAGATGAAAAGATACGAAGAAGCGGAGATAGGGAGACGGGAAAGACACGCAGACACGGAGATAGGACTATTGGGTTTTATTTTCTGCAGAGTTTTCTATAATTTGTCCTGAACGATACTTAATCTGACAGACCCCGTCAAACTACCTATTGACCAACGAGTACACCTACTACTCGTTAGTCTGGGATAACGCTTAGGGTCGGCGATTACTGATTGAAATGTGCGTAACAAATGTTGGAAGGGAAATATTATGAAAGTGTAGCCAGTTCTTTCTCAGCTTTTACCGCCCAGCCGTCGGCGCCGCATTCTTTGAAGATCTCGATGGCCTTGTTATTGCGCCCTACACAAGCTATTCCTTGGCCCCAGCCTGCCTGAGAAGCTTCGCCACCTCGGCGTGACCCATCACCGACGCCCCCTTCAGCGCCGTATTGCCTCTGTTGTCCTTGGCATTCACATCCGCCTTGGCCGCCAGCAGTGCCTGCACCAGCTTGTCTGCAACCTTATGATATTTAGCCGCTTCTTTGCTTTTGGCCAGCTCATGTCCACCCTTTGCGTACCTTATTAAGCTCTCTTTTGTGCCGTAGCCCGACGCCTCCATCAGCGCCGTGGTGCCGTCATTTGACGTAGCATTCACATCCGCCTTGGCCGCCAGCAGCGCCTCCACCACCTCGACGCGGCCTTCAATCGCCGCCTCCATCAGCGCCGTGCTACCCCACTTTGTGTCCTTTGCATTCACATCCGCGCCAGCCGCAATGAGGGACTTGACCCGCACGAGGTCGCCTTCACGAGCTGCCTCGATTAAATCCTTCTCCGCACTCTCTGAATTATCTTTGGTCTTCCCAGGAACAAACGCGGTTGGAATGGATCCGCTTCGTTTCAGTTGGTCGCCCTTGGAATTTGTCACCAGGATGCCCAACTTATCATAGAACGATTTCGATGAAATATCGCTCTTCGTGGCTTCCCTAGAAAGAACATAAAGCACCGAGGTCTGGTCTCTTGAGACACCAGCATGCGGGTCTAACTTCATTTCCCGCCTTGTGACCGGCACTTTATTTAGGCAGGGATCATACACGGTATATGGCACCTGTACCAATTGTGTTCCACGGTACTCAAACCGGTACTCAGTCCGAGTTCCCGGCATGCATTTCATCTCGACGGTCTGCTCAATCCGCCGGTCGATCGAGAAAAGATGCCGCTGCTCGTCTAATCCCACCCGCATAATAATGCCAGTAATTTCCGGTACGGAGCGGACTTTTTTTACTAGCGGCATCGCCAGGCGGGTTCGCAGTTCCTCCCAGAGGGCTTCCGAAAGCTGATCGTAACGTTCTTTTCCCGAGCCCTTGATCTCGTTTTTCACCCTTACGAGAGAGAGGTCTACCAGGAGGACCGTATTCCCTTCAACGGAAACGACAGCTACCGGCCTGCTCAGCTCAAATTCTGTTCCTTGCTGCGCCTCCAGGAATTGCGGTACGGCCTGGTTGATGACCGGATTTATGCTCTCTTGGATCCTGCGCAAATGCGCATCCTTCTGGAGCTCTGGCTTCATCGCATATTCCTGCGCCTCAAAGGTGACCATTATATGATCCTGCTTTGCGCTCACCTCGATCGTGGCATCCTTGAAGGGATTCTTCTTCAAGAGAAGTCGTATTACGGAGATTTCGCTGTGGAACTCGGCCCTGTACACGAATGGGGTTTTTCCGAGGAGTCTGTTTCGCGTCCCTTCAGGGCTATATACTTCTGCGCCCTCGGGTTTGGAATCAATCTTGATGTCTTTTGTGATCTCGGCTAGGGCCGGAAGCGCCTGCACGCTTAGCACGATAAACATCCCAATGATCAATCCCATCGTATGAAGTTGTTTGCTCATGGCTATAGGGCACCCGCTGCAATGAGATTGTTCCGCGTGAAATTCATCAGTTGAGAAATCCCCTGTCCATCGGCATCTTGGCCGGTCGCCCAGTGAAGAGTGGAGGCTTTCCCGCAATGTGGCCCTCTGCAACTTGCCTGTACCTTTACAAAAACTGCAACCTCGGTGGTTCTGGATTTCAGCTCTTTGACCGTTATTGCATAGAATAAATGTCCCTCCGTCGAAGGATTTGCTCGATATGGTGTATCTTGCCATTTTCGAAGCTCTACCCTTGTCGCCAGAATCAGACCTTTGGATTTATCAGAGGATGCAATATTCTGACCCACTTGCGTTGCAGCAACCTCTACCGCCCGGAATACATCAGCATAGGGTGCATTGAATACCATTTTCTTGTAACTATCTGAAGGCACCCCAGGCGTGATCTGATACGCTTGTTCAGAGGGATACGCTTCCTCTACGGTGGCAAACTGTTTAGGATGCATAGTCATGCAACTCGTCAGAAGACAAAGTAGAATAACGCTAAAAACAACTCCGGTCACAGGCCGCAATGATCTCATGTGCATAATCCTCCCTTTTTTGAAATGTTCTTGGCGGGCCCCAATCTTTTCATTATAATAATATTGATGTATTTGTAACTTTCTTATCAGGAAAGAGAAACTTTCGTTAAGGTTATTGCTTTTATTATATACAGACTTGATATTTTGTCAACACAAATGGGATTGTGAAAATTATCTTTTGAAGATTACCTATTCAAATCTTCGATAAAATCATAAAACTCTACCTTGGCGATTACAGGAAGCAACATTGCATCATGGACCTCTTGTTTGCCTAAGCAATAGGCAAGCAGACCCGCCACGGATAAACGGAGAATACCCCAAAGAGTGAAGATTTCTTTTGAAAAGTCACAGGATCATTTTACCTTTCTTCCGTTATAGATACCTTCTCCAGAAGATGCGTTCCGAAGACTTCCCCCCCGTAATCAGCATAGGGTCCTTGGAAAATGGGAAGATCCCGATTTTAGGGGACAAGTCTATCAAGCTAATTAAGTGGTGAAAGGCATGACTGAGAAACTTACTTCTAAACCCCTTACCCTAAAAAGAAGACTTAAGGAGAGGGTTGGGTGAGATTATCGGAAAGGAAAGTAGCTTTAAGAAATATATCTCTCTTAACCCAAAAGATCTTCTCAGAAATTTGCTGCTTCTAAAAATCTTTTGACTTCCCTATATCGGTAACGGTAAAATAATCTTAAAAGGTAACTCCAGAAAAAAAGTAAGAGGGAAGATTAGGGGGTGAGATCATGGCCAAGATGCCAAAAGAAGTGATGGATGTGTTTAATGATCCTAAAAGTATCAAAGTTCTGGCTACAGCTGGCACCATTGTAGAAATCGATGCAGTGCCAAAAGGAAGCCTGAGGGCCTTAGATGAGGAGCTTATAGCCTTTGCTGACATATTCGGAGACAAGACCAATAAGAACTTGGAAATAAATAAAAAAGTGGCAGCCTTAGCCTTAAGGATGGACCCTTTGGCAGGCTATCAAATAAAAGGCACCTTTCAAGGGTTTCAGACCTCCGGGGAACTATTTAATAGATTTGCCAAAGAAGTAAAAGAAAGAATAAAGATGAACATAAGGGCCGTAGGTACAATAAAGGTAGATGAGGTCTATGCTGTAGCTCCACCTCAATCTGGGAAAAAGATTGCTTAATAAAGACTCAAATTGAAAAACACTGCTACGCTAACTCTTTCACTACTTATCTTCAATGTGAGCTAACCTTCAACCTTAATGATTACGAGAAGAAAGAAAGTATAACGACGAGTTGAGCCGCCAAGGTACGAGGTCGGCTCGAACTCCTGGTTGGGCATTCTCGCCAACTCAAACGTCAATATCTCACCACCCATTGCTACCCAACTCCTGCTTGAGCTGTGCAAAATAGTCTTTGATGTAGCTGTAGTCCTGCAGAGCCAAGTCCCGCGTCTCTGGAAGAGCAAGCGCTTCCCACCGGGCATCGATATCATCGAGCACATAGTCGATGGGTTTCTTTCCGTAAAAGTGCCGGATATATCTTAGAATGCCCACGACTCCCAGCGTATCAACCTTGTCCGCGTCGTACAAAATCTTTGACTCAAGGGTTGTTCTGTCCTTCGGCGTGGCGGCTACATCATGCACGCGTATCGCGTTCAAAACTGTGTCCCTTTTTTCCTCCGGAAAGTTGATCCGTTCGAGCACTGGCTTCGCCTTTAGGGCGCTGAGAGCACCATGGGCCTTATCATCAATATAATGGCGCCCGAGGTCGTGCAGATAGACAGCCGCAACCAGTACCTCAAGATCGGCATCCAACTTTTCTCCCAGGTGGATGCAGCGTTTCAGCACACGAACGACATGATCCTCAGCGTGGACTTCTGATGGTGCGGGGGCCCTCTGCATCTCAATGGCGAGTTCCCTCTCAAGCACCGGAATCCAGCGCTGCCACCTAGTTGCGTGATTGTCCATGCTACTTCACCCTATCGCCTCTATTTCCATGTGTCTCAATGCCCAACATTATTTTTTATACTGTGAGATCTTTGTCCCGGAAACCGAACATTTCAGCCCTTTAAGAAACCCTTTTTGCACCTAAATTGCCTCGATAGTGGCGATTTTTTCTGCAAAATGTTGCCTAAAGCAGTATTATACCGTAGCAATATAATAATTGAAAAAATTAATCACCTTTTAGGATTAGAGCTTTCAATTGTGAAATACGGGTTGTAATATACACCTTTTTTGAAATTTTTGGAAGTGTGGAGTTCAGGAAGTACTAAACGATTTCCCTTTTTCAAATTTTTTGAAGCAGGTTGATGGTGAAAATTGGCGACTTCGCCTACCAATGTTTACTCTAAGGTGACTCTGAAAGTCAACGATTACTGACAGAAATATGCATAATAGAAAGGGCAAGATATTCAGTCTCGCCCTTTCTAAATCTTTGGCAATCAAATCCATCTACAATTACGTCTTATGCCCCCAATCTTCCATCAGGGCCTTAAATGTGCTTTGGCCACCTCTCATCACACCCGAGAACCCTCCGCCTGGGTTCCCCCAGGCACTTGCAAGGTATAATCCTTTAACAGGGGTCTGATTTTTTATTCGGTTCATGAAGGCATTATTCATAGACCATTCATAGCCAACAATGGCCCCATCAGGATTTTTTGTGTAGCGCACGTTAGTCAGAGGTGTAGCGGCATCCATGACCTCAATCACGGATCTGAGACCGGGGATCACACGGGCCTCGGCACGCTCAATAAGGATTTGGGTGAGGCGATCCTTCTCTTTCTTATAGGCTTTCTTGCGGCCGGCAAAGTAGTCAGTCTCGAATCGTTTCCAGGGCTCATAGCCACAAACCATTGTAAGAGTGACTGAACTCTTTCCGGGTTTGGAGTATCCAGGATAGACGTTGTCGTATACAGCTACGCCAAAGCTCGCTTTGGAGGCGTCAGCGGCTAAAGAAGCTTTATAATCGGCTTCCGGATCATAGCCACCACAGACAAAGATTTCATAGCCCTTGATCTTGCCCCGAATTTCCTTCTTAAGCCCCAACCAGACAACGAAAGTCGAGACAGAAGGTTGGTAGGTTCTAAGTTTCGCCATGTAATTATCCGGCAAAGCACCTGGAGGAAGCATCTTCTCAAATGTTGCTGGCGCACTGGCATTGGAGATGACCGCTCTAGCTGTATAAGCCTTGCCGTCGGCTGTTCTTACGCCAACCACATTGCCGTCCTTGGTCAGGATATTTTTAGCTTCGGTTCCCAGGATGACTCGACCTCCATGTTTTTCAATGGTATCCATAAGCGCGTTGCTTAGATCCTGAGAACGCCGCCTAATATATTCGGAACCGTCCAAAATATACGAGCCCGTAGCAATACTGTATAGAAAGCCCGAGAGTTTGGACGGTGGCAGTCCATAATATGCCCAAAAGACTGATAAGATGGCCTTAAGCTTTGAGTCCTTGATATGTTTGTCCAGCACCTGGGCCAAGGTCTGGTTGCGCATGCTCCACATGATAGGGTGAGTATACCAAAACAGGATTTTGGAGAGGAATGACTTCTCGTCGAATGGTTTTTTCGCCTCCTGGATAATATCCACCATTTGGCCTATAGCGCTACGGACCCCTTTAGCCTCTTGGGGAAACTTCTCTGAAAGAACACGGATAATTCCCTCAGGATCCTTCTGAGGCCAAATGAGGTCGTAATCAGGGGTAATGACCCGACATAGTTCGGGCAATCTAATCAGTTCAACTTTGTCTTTGACTCCGCACTCTTCCAAAATTTGGGCTATTCCCGCGGTGGCATGGAGTGAAACCTCGAAGGTAAATTTCCCCGCACCACGATCAAAAGAGGTTGCATAGCCACCAGGGATATCATGCTGCTCAATAAGCGTTACCGGAAAGCCGTTCCGGGCCAAATAGGTTGCGGCGGTGAGTCCACCCAAACCTGCTCCAATAACTATAACGGGATAGTCCGACTTAGGCCCAACCTTGGCCGCCAGAGCTTCAATCTTAGTCCAGTCAACAGTGGCCATTCCAGCAGCTATGGCTATAAGAAAATTACGGCGAGAAACCGACTTATCAAACAACTCTTTTATTTCTTTCATGACTGACTCCTTCCGTGAACATGTTTCCGAGGAAATCCTTGAGGCTACTTGCCTGTATTCGCTGCATTCATCCTATTTAGAGGAACCCTGCTGTTGGATCGAATACCGATATTTTGTTTTATGTTCGAGGAAATTAAGAAAACCTCCAAAGGGATATAGGAATCCCTCCTAGAGGCTTCATGTTAGCAACTTCCAGAAACTCCTCCCCATAAGTCACCCCGAAAGGTTAAAGGTTAGGTTGTTAGGTTATATTTGCGAATGGTAATGCGAGGAAAACTTCTACCCGATGATTTTTGCTATCAAAAAATGCTTCACTTGTCAATAGAAAATTTATCTTGTGAAAATTATCTTTTAAGGATTATCAGTTGAAATCTGCTATAGGCATATCAATTCATGGCTTGATGACTTCAAGCAAGAAGTCAACAGAACACTCGATATATCTGTAAGGTTAAATCCTTACCATCACAAATCATTGTTTATTTTTTACCAATCCATCCTGTTCCAGAACAGAACGGACAATAGGAGAGTTTGGAAAATGTCAAAAATTACCGTACATTTGCAAAAGTTTACAGAGGTTTACATTTGGTGAATATCATTTTTCCATAAGCAATCTGGTGAGGGCTTCCTGTTGGGCTACATAGAAAGACAAGTGTGGGAAAGGCTTCTAAAATATAGTCTTACTTCTATTAGGGCCGATCAAAATATAGATTTTTTCCCGTAGCTGAGAGAGGAATGCCGATAGTAAGGTCAGAATCTAAAAGATTCAATTTTTTTGCAGCCGCTCCTACGGTGTACATCATCCGATTATCAATGTTTAATTCTCCGGCCAGTTTAACGGCTGACCCAAGAGCAATTCCCAAATCAATTGCTTGGAATATACAAACAGGTCCTGTGAAATCTTCCCCTTCGCGTTTCCCTGCAGCCAAGAGATCTTTACAGCTTTTGTAACCACAAGCACCACAGTTAAGCGGGAGTTCAATTCTTTTAGGATCTCGGGATACCCCAATAAGCAAGACAGCCGCAGATTTCCTAATATTGTCTGCATCTCTCTTGAAGGTCGGAAGTTCAGTCGATTTCTCTTTCACCTTCTTTTCCATCGCGACAGCCAATTGTTCTAAGTCATCTCCCGTCAGAATCAAAGTCTTGACGGAATCGACGCCTCTTGTCTTGGGTGCTGTCCTTGCACTTAGTGCCATCATTGAAGCTCCGATTTCAACAGCATCTTTCTCAATCTTCTCACCTCTTAAAATTGCCATAGATCTCCATCCTCCCTCATTAGGTTTGATACTACTTGTCATTGGTCTCCAAATTTCTTTTGGCCAGCGGTAAGCCTGCTCCTGACTTTTTTCTTAATGGCCCCTCTTACATGTCATCTATTTTCGCATGAACGAAGTATCTCTTCAAGAGTTGTTCTTCCATATATCTTCTGTCTGTAGACCTTCCAAAATCGTGCTCAAAAAGGGCACTTTTCATCTTTTAAAAGGCCTTCGAGACATCTTTTTGAAATAAATTCCGGGGGGTACCTACGGTGATATGGATTTTTTGAAAGAGGGCTTAAAAGGGCAATTTTTGAAAGAGAGAGAAGGGGAC
>DATHCH010000251.1:0-10455 GCA_035319625.1 Thermodesulfobacteriota bacterium | reverse complement strand
GGGCACCATCGTTTGGGATGCAGATATTAATAAGTTATTGTGTGAATGTCATCTTTCTATTTTTAACGTTGACGATGGTACAGTATATAAGTACAGCTCCGTTTTTGACAGGATGGATGATTTAACTCCGATAAAGCTTGAGATTGACGACAAAAAGGACATTTACACCGTCTAAAAATGTGAAGGGTCATTTTGGAAAGTAAGATGAAGAAAAAATGGAAGGTGGATCGCGCCCGGAAAATCTACTCTGTACTTTCCACCCTCCACGTTCAAGCCTTTATTTTATGGTTTCTAACTTCTTTTTGGCCAGTTGGGCTTGATCGGAAAGGGGATATTTTTCGATCACCCGCTTGAACAAATTTCTGGCATTCGTTTTGTCTCCGAGTTCCAAGAAGGCGAGGGCTTGCCTGAATATCGCTGCCGGTATCTTATCCCCTTCCGGATATTTCACAATCGCCTTCTCATATTCTAAGATCGCCTTCTCATAATCCTTTTTTAGATAGTAAGTCTCCCCGATCCAAAACTGCGCATTAGCCGAGAGTTCTGTGTTGGGATATTGTTTGAGAAAGGCTTCAAATTTCCTTCGGGCCCCTTCTAAGTCTCCCTTATGGAAAGTCTCGTAGGCATCTCGATAGAGATCCCCCATGCCTGGGGAAACCCCTTTTAGCTCGGAGAGTACCTCTTTGGTTAAAGCCGGCTTTTCCGATTCCATCGGTTTCGAACCCGGCCCGGGCGTCTTTGGTTCCTGTGCCTTGAGGCGATCCTCTAATTCTTTGATTTTTTCCTCCTGAGCTTTTCTTCTTTCTTCTAAGGCTTTCAACCGGCCTTCCATCTCCTCCCTGAAACGGTCCGTCTCTTTTGAAGGCCTCGTGAGAAGTTCCTTATACTCTTCAACATTTGTCGAGAGGGCTCGGACTTCGGATTGAAGATTTTCGAACCGAAGAGAAAGGTCTGTCTTCAACCTTTGGTTTTCTGCCCTCAAGTCAGAGAAATCGTTCTTGGTGAGATCATTTTCTTTTCGCAGCGCATTGATTTGAGAATAAAGCTTGTCCATCTCTTTATCGAGGATCCTCACATCTTTCGTGCTCGCACATCCCAGTAGCAACAATCCTATTAAAAAGATAATTTGTCCTTTCATCGCATCACCTTTTCACAAGTTTTTCCCGTGGGCAGGTTCTCCTCGGGGAGCCTCGAGGCTCCCTGGGGAGTGCGCCGCCTTACTATTTTGCCGTGACAACGGTGTGGGCTCTTCGGTTTTTTGCCCAGGCTTCTTCGTTATGGCCGGGATCTAAGGGCTTTTCCTTTCCATAACTGATCGTAGAAATACGAGCCGGGGAGATACCTAACGAAACGAGGTAATTCTTTGCGCTGTTGGCCCGTCTTTCGCCGAGAGCGAGGTTATATTCGACCGTTCCCCTTTCATCGCAGTGGCCTTCGATTTGGATCTTAACATTAGGGTATTTTTTCAAAAGAGCTGCGTTTTCATTCAGAATAGATGCATCTCCAGGACGGATGTCGTATTTATCAAAGTCGAAGTGAATGTCCTTGAGCAGAGAGCTTTCGAAAACTTCCCCTTCAACGCCGGGGGTTTTCTCGGCGACCAGACTCTTTTCAAATTGTTCTTTGGCTTTCGCTTCCTTTGCACGCTCTGCCTCGGTCTTAGTGGCTTCTTCTTTCTTGACGGATGGTTCTTCTTTCACAGCTGTTTTTTTCGGGCAACCCATCATGATGAGTCCGACGCAGAGGATAAGAATGGTGATGATAAGACCTATTTTACTCATGGTAACCTCCCTTGAAGAATGATTTGGAAACTCATGTTCACCCCGTTAGAAATCCCCGTCATTTCTAACGGGGTTTACTCAAACCGCCTTGACCAGGCAGGGCTCGATTCACCTCCTTTCGATGAGGTTAAACCCCTCTGATTGAGTCCGTTGGCATTCATAATGTAAATCTTGGATGCCCCCGTTCGAGTTGAACTGAAAGCGATGTAACGACCATCCGGAGACCAGCAGGGGCTTTCGTTGTTGCTCGAGTCGGGCGTGAGGCTTCGAAGCTCAGACCCGTCAATTCCGATGGTGAAGATACGGTAATGGCCATCTATTCTTCCGCAAAAAGCGATCCGGTCGCCTTTGGGTGACCAGGACGGATTGGTATTGTAGCTTCCCTCAAATGTGAGACGGCGTACATTGGATCCATCCCGTGCCATGATATAAATCTGTGGAGAACCGGATCGGTCTGACACAAAAGCAATCCGCTCACCATCCGGAGACCATGTGGGTGAGGCTTCGTTACTGTATCCCTTGGTCAGTTTCTTTGGGTTCCCCCCGGTCGTATCCATGAGGTAGATTTCCGACTTTCCTTCCATCCCCATCATGAGTGCAATCTTTTTCCCATCCGGCGACCAAGAGGGAGAGACGTTCAACCCCGGGTAGCGGGAGAGCCGTTGAAGATTTTTCCCATCCACATCGACGAGGTAGAGATCCGGATTCCGTCTGAGGTAAGAGGTGAAGGCGATTTTTTTGCCATCCGGAGCCCAGGATGGCGATAGGTTGATGGATTGGTTTTGAGTGATCTGTTTGACGTTCGCACCATCGAAATCGGCAATGAAGATCTCTTTGCTCTCCCCCTGGCGAACCGTGTAGGCAATCTTCGTATTTTGAACTCCCTTCTCCCCTGTGATTTGAAGAACTACCTCATCGGCCATTCTGTGGACCGCGGATCGAAGGCTTTGCAAAGGGCCTTCGTACTGCTTCCCGACAAGGTGTTTCTGGTCCACCAGATCAAACAGATGAAATGTCAACTTGAAATCGAGGCCATTCGATTGGAGCAGCGTTTCTCCGGCCAAGAGGATTTCTCCTCCCCCAGGAGCCCATTCTTGCAGGGAGGACATGTCCGGGATTCCTTCCTTTTCTCGAAGCGGAAGGGGAAGATGTTGGACATCGATTACCTTGAAGAAACCCGAGAGGGTGAGATCGTTCGTCAGAATCTCATAAACCTTTTCTGAGAGGGAAGAAGAGGTTTTGTCTGCGGATTTCCATTTCGCCAGAATGATGGGGATCTGGACAAAGGTCGGAGCATTGATATCAAGGTAAATCCTTGCCTCAGCGGAGGGAGTAAGGATGAAAATGACAAAGAAGAAAAGCAGGAGATATCTTTTCATTTTATTATTTACGATTGAATCCAAGGCCAACGGATTCTCCCCCACCGGTCTATTATTAAGACAATATTAGTTTCTAAGTCAACCATTTCTTTTACGAAGACCTTCTCGAATGGTCCTATTTCTGAACATTTACCTAGAAAATAGGTTTCGTCCCACGGTAAGGGTAAGGATGCCCGTATCGTCATTCGGTTAGGTTATTGGTCCAAAGAACTTGACGTAACCCTTTGACTATTGACCAAACGGGTTTCGTAACCGTTGCCGTAACCCAATACTTGTCCGATTTTCATTGTTCGAGTGTGACGTATCCGTGATGAACCATTTCTTTCATTGTGACAGAATATATTTCCATCGGTTCTGGTAGAGGTTGTAATTCTTCTCCTTCTTCCTTCTGAGGAATCGAAGGAATTCCATGCCTATCGGAGAAAGCGTTCTCCCGCGATGGGAAACGATATAGATTTGTCGAAAGATGGGTCCGATCCCCTCCACATTGATTCGAGAGAGGAAACCCTGTCTTAGTTCTTCTTCTGTAGCTCTTCCGGAGATGAAAGCAAGACCTAATTTCGCCTTCACCCCCTCTTTTACTGAAGAAGTGCTTCCCATCTCCATGACCACATTAAACTGTTTTAGACTCTTACCCTTCTTTCTTAACGCCGTTTCCAATGCGATCTGAGTTCCAGAGCCCTCCTCCCGAATAATCCAGGGTTCCTTCAAAAGCTCTTCCAGATTCACCCTTTTCTTTCGGGTCAGGGGGTGATCCGATGGGGCTATGGCGATAATTTCATCCTCTTCATATTTTTCATAGTAGAGCGATGGGTGATTCAACTTGGCACCGATGATACCGTACTCGACGCTGTCTTGGGAGACATATTGGATAATGTCCTTTGTATCAGCAATCTTAAGGGAAATGGTGAGATGAGGATGTTCTTTTTTAAAATCACCCATGATCCTGGGGAGAAGATATTCTCCGGGAATAGTGCTTGCACCCAAAGAGAGGTCCCCTCTGATCCCCTCGGAGAATTCGCTCAAGGCATTTAGCAAATCCGTACGGAAGGATAAAATTTTTGAAGCATATTTCAAGAAGATCTCTCCGGCTTTGGTAAGGCGAACCCCCCTGCTCGTCCTGTCAAAGAGGCGAAGGGATAGGGATTGCTCTAAAGCAAGGATATGGCCGCTCACCGTGGGCTGGGTGAGGAACAGATCGTCAGCCGCCTTGGAGAAACTTTTTGAACCGGCGATACGGCAAAAAGTCTCCAGATGTCGAAAATCAATTTGGGATGGTTTCTTTTTCACAATGGTGGAAATATTACAACTCTTTTGTCCCAAAGGCAAGAAAAAATTTATTTTTTGGAATGGAATTCAGTAGTTATCTCTATTTTTGTCTAAGGGCAGAATGATCATATTTATCCCTGAGAAGCTTGATACTTGATATCGGCACGTGGGTGTGCTTCCAAGACTTTCTCAAGCAGCCCATTATGTTTAATCGGGACAGTGCGATTTTGCTTCAGGTGACCTTAAGGGTTTTGCGAAGTCAAAGAATCCCTACGAGAAAATTATATTCGTTTTAGTGAGGAATCTTTTGAAAGGCTTGAAATGAAAAAAGGCTTGGGAAAATCCGACTCCCCAAGCCTTTTTTCAGATTCAGTATCACTCGAATTTTAGTACATGTCACCCATTCCGCCCATTCCACCACCACCCGGAGGCATTGGAGGATAAGGGGCTTTCTTTTCCGGCTTGTCGGCCACTACCGCTTCCGTGGTGATCATCAACGATGCGACGGAGGCTGCATTTTGAAGGGCGAGCCTGACCACTTTGGTAGGATCGATGATCCCTGCCTTGATCATATCCGTATACTCATCCTGTGCAGCATCAAACCCAAAGGCTCCCTTCTCATTCTTGACTTTCTCCGTCACTACAGAACCTTCCTGACCGGCATTATTGGCGATCTGGCGGATCGGTTCTTCTAGGGATCTCTTCACAATATCGACTCCGATCTTTTTATCTCCTTCTAATTTCATTTTATCCAGTGCGGGAAGGCAGCGGAGGTAGGCCACACCACCCCCTGGAACAATTCCTTCCTCTACAGCCGCCCGCGTTGCATTCAGGGCGTCTTCGACACGGGCCTTCTTCTCCTTCATCTCGGTTTCCGTAGCGGCACCCACATTGATGACGGCCACTCCGCCGATAATCTTGGCCAGACGTTCCTGAAGCTTCTCCCGGTCATAATCGGAAGTGGTCTCATCGATCTGAGCACGGATCTGTTTCACTCTCGCTTCAATATCGTCCTTATCTCCGGCTCCATCGACAATGGTCGTGTTGTCTTTGTCGATCGTAATCCGTTTTGCCCTGCCCAAATCATTCAATTTGATGTTTTCCAACTTAATGCCCAGGTCCTCAGAGATGACCCTTCCTCCGGTGAGAATACCGATATCCTCCAGCATCGCCTTCCTGCGATCTCCAAAACCGGGAGCCTTCACGGCACAACACTTGAGGGTTCCTCGGAGTTTATTGACCACCAAAGTAGCGAGGGCTTCTCCTTCCACGTCCTCGGAAAGGATTAAGAGGGGTTTTCCCATCTTGGCAATCTGTTCCAGGATCGGAAGCATATCTTTCATGTTGGAGATCTTCTTCTCGTTAAGAAGAATGTAGACGTCTTCGAGCACCGCTTCCATTTTCTCGGGATCGGTGACAAAATAAGGAGAGAGATATCCTCGGTCGAATTGCATCCCCTCGACCACATCGAGCGTTGTCTCCATTCCCTTCGCTTCCTCTACCGTGATCACACCTTCTTTTCCGACCTTATTCATGGCCTCAGCAATGATGTTCCCGATGGTTTCATCATTATTGGCAGAGATCTTCCCGACTTGAGAAATCTCTTTTTGATCCTTCGTCGGCTTGCTCAGCTTCTTCAACTCTTTCGACACTTCCTCGACAGCCATATCCATCCCCCGTTTCACATCCATGGGATTGGCACCGGCTGCAACCACCTTCGATCCTTCACGATAAAGCGCCTGGGCCAAGACAGTGGCCGTCGTGGTTCCGTCCCCTGCCGTGTCGGAGGTTTTGCTCGCCACCTCCTTGACCATCTGTGCGCCCATGTTCTCAAACTTATCTTCCAATTCGATTTCTTTTGCTACGGTTACACCGTCTTTGGTGACGGTTGGGGATCCAAAGGATTTTTCCAAGATGACATTCCTTCCTTTTGGACCCAGGGTGACTTTGACCACATCGGCTAAGATATTGACTCCCCGCAAAATTGCATTACGGGCCTCCTGATCAAACTTCAGTTCCTTTGCCATTTTAACTTCCCTCCATTTCTTTGAAATTTGTTATTTTCCTTCAATCACTCCTAGGATATCTTCTTCTCTCATGATGAGATGTTCTTCCCCTTCAATCTTGACCTCTGTGCCCGAATACTTACCAAAAAGAATTTTGTCTCCAACCTTCACGTCGAGAGGGATCAGCTTACCTTCCTCTGTAGTCTTCCCCTTTCCAACTGCGATCACTTTTCCCTCCTGCGGTTTTTCTTTTGCCGTATCAGGAATGATAATCCCGCCTTTTGTCTTTTCTTCTTCCTCGAGTCGTCTGACAATCACTCTGTCCTGTAATGGCCTGATCTTCATCTGCTCTTTCTCCTTTCTCGTTCAGTGGTTTTCGAATTTTGGAAATTGGAAATAAGATAATATTAGATTAAAATTAATATGTCGCACCACCTCCTTATGAATTAAAACCATTTAATATTAATTAGTTAGCGGCCTTCTGTAAGTTTGGTTGGTTAACCGATAAAAGACAACCCTCCAGCGCTGCCTTTTAAATAATCATCAAAAAGGGGATTGTCAAGGTAAGTGGATGAAATTTTTTGTGTCCTATTATACTTTCTCCCCCTCACCCTCCCCTCTCTCCTCGGGGGAGAGGGGAGGGTGAGGGGGACATTTCATGGCTGTTACGGAAGAAGAGATGCTTACGAAATGTGAAAGACTGTTGAAAATCTTCATTCGATTCGACATAATTAGGGAAATTTTAAGGAGGAAGAATTGACGCAGATCCTTCATCGGTTAATGAAGTTATTCTTCCCAGTCATTTTTATTCTTTCCACTCTCTTTCATGCCGAAGCCAGCCCGTTGAAGCGGCCCTTGTCCTTCCAGCATATTACCCCCAAGGAAGGTCTTTCGAGTGAAATGGTGTATGCGATCGCCATTCAAGGTGAGGAGGTGTGGTTTGGAACGTATGGCGGAGGAGCTACCCTCTATGATTCCTCCAAAAAGATTTGCAGAGCCTATACGACTAAGGGCGAGCCCATGGATAAAGTCGATAAGGGAGTAAGCATCAATTGGCAGAATCTTCTCCCTTATAATCATGTCTCCGTCATCCTTCCGGACGTGGATCGTATCTGGTTCGGCACCTATTTTTACGGGTTCGGAGGGGGCGGAATATCTTATTATCAACCTCGGAGAAGCCCGCCGTGGAAACGCTTCAACACGAACGACGGCCGTGCTAAGAAGGTCGTATCCATGGCTGTGGATGAAGAGGGGGTTTGGGTTGGATCTGAGAAAGGTCTTTCCGTGCTTGATAAAAGGACAGAGGGGTGGAAGGTTTTTTATTCTGCGCGGGATGGCCTCTCGGGGAATTTTGTCAATTCCATCTTGATTCAATCGGGTTCTGTTTGGATAGGGACGAACGGAGGCGTCAGTCGCTTTGACAAAGTTAGAAAGACCTGGAAGACCTATTCCCAGAAAGAAGGGCTAAGCGAGACAGAGATCAAGTCTTTAGCGAGTGTCGGGCAGAAAATATGGGCAGGGGGGATCGGAGGAACCCTTTCCGAATACGATCCTGTTTCAGACCGCTGGAAGAAGATTGAGCCTACGGACCCATTGAAGGATGGCGGAATCAATTCCATCACTGTGGTAAAAGAGAAGGTTTTTATCTGCCGGGATAACGGGATAAGCATTTATGATCTTCCGACGAGACAATGGGAGTCGTTGACGGTTGCCGATGGATTGCTGAGTAATACCGTTTTTTGTGCTGCCGAGGATAAGAATAGTATCTGGTTCGGGACGGATAAGGGGGCGTCGAGGTTGATATTGACGCCCTGATCGTGTTGCGGATCGCGGAATGCGGATTGCGGAGTTCAAATCAAATATTATTGACAGAAAAAGGAGAAAATGATTTATGGCCCATTCCCAGAATAGAAAAATGACCCGAAGACAATTTCTCAAGGGAGCTACTGTTGCGGCAGCACTCCCTCTTCTCGCGAATAAGCTTCCATTTTACGGATCCCTGGCTCATGCCGCTGAAGAGGCTGACTTGGTTATCGCCAAAAATGGAAGTGCTTCCCAACTCTTGCAGGCCGCCATGGCTCCTTTGGGAGGAATGGGTCGATTTGTGAAGAAGGGCCAGAGAGTCGTGATCAAAGCGAACGTCGCCTGGGCGAGGACACCTGAACAGGCCTGCACCAATAACCCGGATCTTATGTCGGCATTGATCAAGATGTGCTATGAGACAGGTGCGAAGCGAGTCGCTGTTTGGGATCATACCTGTGATAATTACCAGTTTTGTTTTTCCAGGTCAGGGTTAAAAGAGACAGCCCAGAAGGCAGGGGCTGACATTTTCTCCGGCCATGGCCGGAACTCCTATAAACAGGTCGAGGTTCAGAAAGGCAAAAAGCTTAGGACAGTTGAAATCCTCAGAGATGTGCTTGAATCAGATGTCTTTGTCAATTTCCCCATTCCCAAACAGCACTTTGCTACCGAACTGAGCCTTGGAATGAAAAACTTAATTGGGATCACGTGGGATATGGAGCGATTGCATAAAATCGGACTCCACCAATGTATCGCTGATGTCAATACGGTCCGAACACCGGATCTGGTGGTGATGGATGCCATCCGGATTCTCACAACCAATGGCCCAAAGGGGCCTGGAAAAACAGAGGACATCGGCGAAGTCATCGCTTCGGCAGATATCGTAGCAGTGGATGCTTATGCCGCTGCGTTCTTCAAGCATCCCCAGACCGGAAAACCTTTTGAGCCGGAGGAGATCCAGTTCGTTAAGAATGCTTATGATTTAGGCCTGGGCCAGATTGATCTCTCAAAAGTTCGGGTTAAAAAGGTCAGCGCTGCATGATGAGAGTACCCCCCTGCGAACACAAATGTCCTGTGGATGGAGAAGCAGCCATCATTGTCTACGCCTCCGGCGTCCAGAAAAAACTCAAACCCGAAAACGGAAACAACACTAAAGGATGACGGGACTACGCGGATAACAAAAGAATTAGCCTTGTCATGCTGAATTTATTTCAGCATCTCCTCTTCAAAACTCCGAACTCAAAACAGAAACTGAGGGGGTCAGCCCTTTGACACGGGGCAAGTTGAACAAGCGATCGGAAAAGGAGACAGAGATATGAAGGCGATTTGGGTGAATGGGAGTCCGAGAAAGAAGTGGAACACGGCCACCTTGCTCAAAAAAGCCATCGAAGGTGCCGCATCAGAGGGGGCGAAAACGGCGTTAGTTCATCTTTACGACCTTGACTACAAAGGGTGTATCAGTTGCTTTGCGTGTAAGATGAGAGGTGGCAAGAGCTACGGCAAATGCGCGGTCAAGGACGGGCCAAAATCTGACGGTGGAAGGATTGAGCTGGAAGCCTTATCCAACCGCCCTCTATCACTTCTATAAGGAAAAAGGTTATGATATGATTATAGGGCAACCATCTAAGCGGAGGTTTATATGAGACAATATAAGATTATTGTGGAGAAACATCCCGACGGTTATGTAGCATACCCACTGGGAATGAAAGGGGTTGTTGTTGGGGAGGGTAATACATACGAAGAAGCTCTCTCTGATGTAAAATCAGCCATCCGTTTCCATATTGATACGTTTGGCCCAGAAGTTCTCGACGGCCAATTTTTGGCATGAAGTTGTAATTTTCTCGTAGGCTCAGAGAAACCGTATGAAATTTAGTGAGCTTGTGCGACTGTTGGAGCAGAATGGTTTTAAAATCATAAAGGAAAAGGGCTCCGTCAGATATTACAGTAAGCCCGGGTGGAACAATCTGATTAGGGTTGATTATCATGGTTCAAAAGAAGTTCCAAAAGGCACTTGTCATGCAATTTTGAAAGACGCGGGGATCAGGAAATAAGGAAGATGGAGGTGTAAAGATGATAGAGTTAGAATATTCGTTGACAATCGAGGCAACCAAGGAACCTGATTTTTTTGGATTTTATTCTCCTGACTTGCCAGGTTTTTCAGGTGTCGGAAATTCTGTTGAAGATTGCCTTTATAAAGCCAAGTGGGGGATGATCGAACAT
>DATHCH010000250.1:0-7320 GCA_035319625.1 Thermodesulfobacteriota bacterium | reverse complement strand
ATATTATTACGATTATGGTATTACCCTTATGGCTACTTTTCGTTCCATCATGATTTCGATGGCTTTCATCATTTCCATCATGATGGCCACTTTGATCGTCAGTTTGGTGGACATCTTGGTGGTGGTCATGGGGGGAGAGGTCGCTCTTGATCGTCAAGCCCAGGGCAGGGCCTTTTCGACCATGCCCTGGGTAAGCCATGCCTGAACGCTCGCTCTGGTCCTCTGGGCAGGCGGATGAGACGGAAACTGGAGAAAATTCTCTCCCTGCCAATCAGCGATGAGAAAAAGTGTTGATTCTTAGTCTATGAGTAAAACATCCAGCTTAACCCTGTAGTTTCTTGAGCAACCAAGGCATCCTCTGTCCAAGCGCTTTTACGGCCTGCATACCTTCTTCATCCTTTTCTACTTCCCCCTTATCCCTTTATCCCTGCCAACACCAATACCTCAACCAATCACGATCATTTGCCCAGCAAGAAGAAAATGATTGATGGTGTCAAGAGTGTGTATCGCGCCGGAACGACGCACTGCAACCATAGTAGCACCCATCCCGTTCTTATACATCCCGCCATTGGCCATAGATACAAAACCAGCACGATCAATAAGCGCCTTCATTTCCGCTGTCACATCGGTAAAATAGACAGGTGAACCTAAAATAATCCCCTCCGCCTTAATCATCTTCTCTATGCACTCAGTTGCAATGTCATCCTTCGCGGCGCAGCGCTGTGATCCTTATTCTCAAAACACTTATAACACGCAATGCAGCCATGAATTTTGTTTCCTGAAAGCTGTACCAATTCTGTCTCAACTCCTTTTTTCCCAAGCTTACGGAACACATGGTTAATCAGGATGGTTGTATTGCCATCCTTCCTAGGACTACCATTAAACGCAACAACCTTCATATTGTTTTTCCCCCTCCTTTCTGATTCGTTGATACGATTTCTAAAGCTCTTTGAGAAATAATTTATCTCAATTGGAAAGTTAATACAGGATGAATGTATGAAGAGTGAGAAGAAAAGAAAGGGCTTAGGGGTCAGGGAATCAAAGCCGTATCTTCACGATAGGTGATCTGTCCTTAACCCAAGAGACACTGCCAAACAACGCGTTGGATAGCAAGCAGCAGTGCGAAGTGTAAAGACCGTCTTCGTTCAACTATTGGTCTCCGATGGGGGGGACGGGCGCGACCTGGACCGCAGTTGGTAAAATGGACTCAGTGAGAGGAAAAATATTTTCTCTGGTCGATGAATCTTCTGAAAACGAATGACCAGGGTATTCACACAAGAAATTTAGGGTTTCGGGTAACTCATGGCCAGCAAGGATGATGGAAACGATGTTCGGATATCGGGATTTTACTTCTTGAGTCAACTCAGGGCCATTCTCCAGGCAATCTAATGTTCGTAAAGGTCAGATCAAGGCGTGAAATCTCAATTTCTTGAAATGCCTCTTTCCCTATGGATGGGCTTCTTCATTTTAGATTCTATCTCTTTTAGGGAGATCTTAAGGTGCTTCGGGCACAAACCATGTGTTTTTCGGTTGTCGGATAGAGGCTCTTTTTGGCCATAAACAACCCCGCACCCTTTGTAATAACAAACCTGAACCATTTTCTCGCCTCCTTCGTAATAGCTCTAAAATTAAGAATATACGACTGGTTACGGTCAAATTACCAAGAATGACTTAGTAGGTAAATAAGGTGAATCCTCTATTTTGCGGAGAGAAAGACCGTATTTTTTGGACAACAGCCCAAGTGAACCCCGTTAGAAATTCCAGCCCGGCACTCGCCGCGCAAGCGCCAGCGCAGCGGGTCAAACCCGGCCGGAATTATTCTGGGACCTAATCCCGCCGTAGGCGGGACTGCAAAGCAGAGGGGGAGTCATTTTTAACAGGGTGAATGGATCCAAACAACCAAGCGGAAGAGGGTTCTAAAACAACTGAGAAAGAGAAGGGAGTTCCAGAGGCGGAATCTTCCGAGCGAAAATAAAGGGGGAACGTGAAGGAAACGAGACCAGACCTTGACACGGGGCAGGAGGAAAACCAACCCCGAGGGCGATCAGCGGTCTGTATCAAACTGTTCTTCCTCTTCGTGGATCATTTTCTTTTTCTGCTCCGAGCCTGGGCCTGAAATGTTCATGATCAAATAGACCAATCCTGCCAGCAAGAGACCAAGGGAAAGAAGGCCGAAAAACAGTTTCGGTTTCCGGACCAAAAAGAAGAGGAGTCCCAGCATAATAAGGATGACGATAATTACGTGGTTCTGAGCAAAGGAAACAAAGGAGTCCAAGAATCTTGAAAAATCCACAAAACCTCCTGACCAAAAGCGTTATACCATTTCTGGACTTGCCCTTTTTCCCCCGGGGAGTGGTTGAGGATTGGGAGACAACAGCTTCGGGTGAAAAGGGATATAAATGTGTTGAGAGCGCGGTGAATACGGCTCCACTTCTTGATCCTCATTCGCTGTATAGAGTCGTCTCGATTTTTTCCCTTAACTGAATTTATTCTGCCAGCTTTTTAGCAGCCTTTCTGCCCTCACACTTATTGACAAGCACCCTATAACGGGTCACTGTTTTTCGTGAGGTCTCAGGGCTGTACCAAGGACCGACCCTTCACGTTTTCAAACACTGGCATGAGTTCAAAGTGTTTCCCAATATTTCGAGGGCATGTCCTGGGCAAGCTTGAGCGCGCCGTCCGCGCCCGCAAAGAGCGGGTCTGCAACGCGGGTGACCTTGCAGGTCCCATATTCCTTCAAGGCATCCTGCAGGTACTCAGCAATCCCTCTGATAAGGCTCCCGCCGCCTGCAAGAACGATGTTGTTCTTGATCTTCATCTGGAATTCGGGGTCGAACCGGGCGATCATCTCGGTCGTGGTCTCGATGAGCGAAGGCAGCATACTTTCGCAGGCCCGTCGGATCTCATCCTTGATGTCATGCAGGACCGGTTTGCCGTTCACTGGAAGCTCTACACGAATCTCTTCACGCACGTCCCGCACAAAACTGAATTTCTCTTTAAACTGCCTAACCATGTTCTTGTTGAACTTTGAGTTTGGATATTTCTCGATGAGATAATTGTAGAGCTGTTCGTCGATGTAGTCGCCCGCTGTGAGAATGGTCCTTTGGTCTTCTTCGGAGGGAATCGTTCCATGCATGATGCAAAAGTCGATGGTCCCGGCGCCGATGTCGATGATGAGTGCGTCGTTCAGCAGATTCATCCCATACGCAATCGCAAAGGGTTCTGATACCACCATGAGGGTATGCACATATTCTGCAACCGCCTTTCGGATGGCAAGCTTATTAACTTTTAGCGATTCGGCGGGTACCCCAACCACCGCATGAATCTTCTGGCCCGACTCGGGCTTTGCAAGATGAACCAGATGCCTGATGATTTCCTTGACCGCCCTCTCGCTGCTCTCGATCCCCTCCTTGATGATGCCACGTTCAAGGGGCCTGCAGAAATCGAGGGAAAGTCGGTGCTGAAGAGCCTCGGCGCCGAAGAGTACGGGTTTGCCGACGACCTGCTCCGCGATAAAGTCCTTCGGCCAGCCAACGTAGCTCTCGATCCATTCGCGCTTGCCATTGCTTGAACAGATCGCACTTCGTGATGTTCCAAGATCGATGCCGACAAACAGGACGTTCTCTTGCTTCTGCTCATCTTTTGGCTTCATGGTTAAGCGCTCCTTTACTTAGATAATCGAAGATGCCGGCTGCAAGGTACCCGGCAATGTTCTCTCTGTGACTCTCAGAACGGAGCTCCTCCTCCTCTTCGAGATTGCTGAGACACGAGACCTCCGCCAGTACGGCGGGGACGTCCACTCCGAGAAGGACAACAAAAGGCGCTCTCTTGACGCCGTGGTTTTGTATGCCTTCGCTATGCTTCCTGCTGTTCAGGAACAGCTTGGCTTGGATGGACTCTGCAAGCTTCTTAGACTCCTGAAGCTTCATGGTCTTGCCAAGCTTTTCCATGATTTCCTTGAAATCGCTCAGCCCGTATTCTGACCCTGCGTTTTCTTGCTGCGCGAGCCTCAGTGTTTTTTCGTCATCCGAGGGTCCGAAATAATAGGTCTCAACGATATTAATGGGCCTGCGCGGCAAATAATTGAGATGAATTGATATGAAGAGGTCAGCTTTCGCTTCTTGGGCAAGAGCAACCCGTTTTTCAAGAGGTACGGTTGAATCGTCCTCCCTCGTCATGACCACACGGCAGCGGCCGTTTTTGATGAGATGGGCCTTCAATCTCTTAGCGATGTCCAGTGTCACATCTTTTTCCATCGTGCCCATCTTTCCGATGGTGCCGGAGGCGCTTCCACCATGACCCGGATCAATCATGATCGTCTTGATTTTCAGGCCAAGCATCCTGCCGAACGAACGATTCCGATTGTTTAGAAAGGCAACGAACTCGGACGTGTCCAGTATGCCTTCCGAAGAAATGCTTGGCACGGAAAGAAGAGGATAGTTGTTCATATCCGGGGTCGGCTCTGTTGAGACACCCGCCGCAGAAAGGGAAGCAGTGTCGGCACTCCTATCCGCGGCGGGTTCCGCTGGCTCGGGAAGGGAAGCAAGGAGTATCCTTGTATTCACGGTTGGTTCTGCTGGCGCGAATGAACTGCTCCTGTGCTGGCCATGGATCAGGACCGCCAAGACGCAGAGCACCGCAGACAGGAGGATTTTCTTTAAGGGAAAGGATCCCCGGTGGGACATGGGTGGACGGATCTTAGCGAGCATCAAAAGGTTTTGTTCATATACACCGCGGAGGATGTTCTCACGAATCTTGAAATCGTTCTTTCCGCTGAAGATGGAGATCATGGCAACATGAAAGACTTAGACTATAGGCAAAAAATTCGATACAAAATTAGATTGAGTAAGACCTCTTGCCCTACACCATGGACGAGGTTTCCTCCTGCCCCATTAAGGAACAGTCCTTCCTTGAACAAATCACTGGAAATTTAATAAGCATATATTATACCAAATTTTCGAGACTTACAACTTTTTGTTTTCTAATAGTTTTTTGAAGATATGATGCTGGGAAGTGCCGAATTTTGTGGCCGAGTTCGGACAAATGGTAAAAAATTGTCCAATTTCGTCACTAAAGGCGGTTATTGAAAATCGCGAACAACTAGGCGTAAAAGGTTCACCCTGTGTCATTGACTTACCAGCCCAAAAGCTTTGAGCAGGATGATTCCGCTCTTTCAAGAGTATTTGCTGGAATTCCGAAATCCACTACGCTGCCTAACAGCAACACTCTCCATATTGACACAGTTCATCTTCGAGGTCGCAGTATCCCTCTCGAATCGAAGCACGCACCTTATCATAAAAATCCGGCGAGAATTCTTTCATGCCGTGAACCGTCCGGCCATGTTGCAAGACCTTCTCAAAGAGTCCTGCCTCCGTCTCCGCACAAGCCGTAAAAGTGCACCCAGACCCCAAATCGTCCCAGCGAATCATTTTGTCCATATGATAAACCCTCCCTCTAATTAAAAGGAAAATTATCACTTTCCAGGATTCAAGGGCGATATAACTTATTCCCACCCCATCCAATTTCTTCACATTTTCGCCGCCACCTGCTGAGGGATTTTACAATCCTGAATCAAAGGTGTTAAATTAGGCTACGAAGGGTCTTGGCGGACGCCCCTATTACTTCGAATTTGTACAAAGGAGGATCAAATGGGAATTCGGACAGTGGAAGAATACAAACAGAGCTTGACGGACGGACGGCGTGTTTATATCTGGGGAGAAAAAGTAGATGATGTGACGACCCACCCGATACTCGGCGTCTCGGTAGATACCGTGGCTCAAGGGTTCGCGCTGACGGCTTCAGCGGACCCGGAGGTAAGAAAATTATTTGTGGTCTCTCACCCGAAAACCGGAGAACCCATCAACCGTTATTTCGTGACCCCCCGAAGCGCTGAAGATCTGGCTCTCCGCACAAAAATGATTCAGCGATCGATTGAACTGACAGGGGGCCTTCCTTTCGGCAAGGATATCGGCACGGACTGCCTGAATGCCGCTTTTGTCGTTGCTGGACAGATGGGCAAGAAACAATACCAGGAGAATGCAATGAATTTTCTGGAGCATGTCCGAAAACATGATTTGGCCATGTGTGGAGCAGTAACCTGTGTCAAGGGTGACCGATCCAAAGAGCCTTCCCAGCAAAAACATCCCGATTATTATCTGCACGTGGTAGACAGGAACAAGGATGGAATCGTGGTCAAAGGGGCCAAGATTCATATCACCAGCGCACCAGTTGCCAACGAAATCATCGTGGTCCCTACGCGCCAGATGCGGGAGAGCGAAGCCGATTATGCCGTCAGCTTTGCCATTCCGGCTAACTCCAAAGGAATTGTTTTTATCTGCCGGGCCGGCCGGGGCCAGTGGACCGCCCACGAGTTTCATCCCGACTACCCGGTCCGCGAATTAACCGAGGCCATGATCGTCTTTGACAATGTCTTTGTGCCCTGGGAGAGAGTGTTTATGTGCGGGGAATGGCAATTCTCCATGCTCCTCGCTTACACCTTCGCAACCTTTCACCGCTTTACGGCCATTAGCTACAAGGTCCCCTCCGTGGAGGCGATGGCTGGCTGTGCGGTGGCCATGGCTGAATATAACGGCCTGGAGAAAGTGGGCCATGTTCGGGACAAATTAGCCGATATCGCCGGTTATGTGGAGACACTTCGGGCGCTCACCGATGCCGCCGCCAAGGAACCGGTTATGTACGGGGATATCGCAGTTCCCAACCCTCTTATCGCCAACATGGCCAAGCTCCATTTTTCGAGCAGATATCACGACTTTGTAAAGTCGATCCAGGATATTTGCGGGGGGATCTTGGCTACATCCCCAGACCGGAAAGACTGGGAAAACCCCGAGATTCATGACTATCTGGAGCATTACCTTGGAGGCTCGGCCAAGTTCAGCACTGAGGATCGGCTGAGAATGATCCACGCCGCGCAACGAATGCTCTGTTCCCACGAATCCGCATTTCATGAGGTGACGACTGTTCATGCCGAAGGTTCCATGGCAGCCCAGAAAATGATGATTCTGGCCGAATCGCCCTTGGGGAAATACAAAGAGATAGCGAAACGAGCAGCCGGGATTAGGAGCGCCTAATAGACTCCTGTTTCACCAGCAGGGGTCAGTTTTGGAATTTTGCTCCTTTTCTTTACTGTCTGAACCCAGAAGATCATTCAGCGTTGGCTTTTTTCCATTATATCTGTTAAACTTTGTGAAAAAAAGCTCTATCATGAACTCTGCAGATTAGTTAGGAAAGGTAACAAGCTATTATGAAAGCAGTCGTTTTCCACGGTATCCGCGACCTTCGAGTCGAGGTGGTGGCCGAACC
>DATHCH010000249.1:0-2058 GCA_035319625.1 Thermodesulfobacteriota bacterium | reverse complement strand
CTTCATAATCGCTCTCCTTCTCTTGAACAAGCTTTTCCACCTCGGGATCTTCCTGAAGGAGCAGGGTGGCCAGGCTCCTTTTCGAAATCGGATAATCTCCTTGTATGATGTCTCGCAGTTCTTTTACAAAGGTTTCCGTGGGCTCCTCGTAATCGAAGGGATGGTCAGAGGCTGCTTTCAAATGCCCGGAGATAAGTTCCTTCAATGCATCGATCCCCTGGCCGGCAGTTGAAATAGTGGCGATGATAGAGATCTTCAGTTTCTCTTCGAGGTGGGAGAGATCGAACTGCATGCCGAGTCTCTCCGCTTCGTCGATGATATTGAGGACGAGAATTAGCGAAAATCCTGTCTCCAGCAGCTGGAGGGTCAAGGGAAGCATTCGCTCCAGGTTTTTCGCATCCACTACATGGAGAACCACGTCAGGCCTTTCTTTCAAAAGGATGGATCGGGCCACCCGTTCTTCTTCCGTGATCGGAAGAAAGGAGTACATGCCTGGGGTATCGATGATTTCGAATTCCTCTCCTGCGATGGTTCCTTTCCCTCGGAATACTTCCACCGTAGTACCAGGATAGTTAGATACGGTTACATAGGTCCCCGTAAGCCTTTGAAAAAGAACACTCTTTCCTACATTGGGACTCCCCAGAATCGCGATCTTTCGGCTCCCGGCTCCTGTTTGGAAAGATTCTGAAGGACCGTGACATCCACGGCTCTCAAACCTCCTAGAAACATTGGCCGCCAATCCCATAAGATCCTCCTAAAAAGAACTGAGATTCATTCTCAATAAACACCTAAAAAATTTTTATTGACAATTCTTACAATACCCGAAAATTTCGACCACGATTTTCTCGGGTCGAAAGTGATGCCTCCTGCAGATCTGTTCCTCGATTTCGTTTAGCGATTCTTCTGCAAACTCCACAATTTTCCCGCATTTTAGACAAATGAGGTGGTCATGCAAGCTGTTTTCGTGGATGTGTTCGTAATGATGATGCTTTTCTCCGTGGATCACCTCTTTGATGAGACCCGCCTTGACCAAAAGAGGCAGTGTCCGATAAACAGTCGCCTTGGAGATCCGGCTTCCCTTTTTCCGAAGCCGATAGGTGAGTTCCTCTGGCTCAAAATGGCCTTCTGTGGATAGAGCTTCATTAAACACTTCTTTCCTTCCCGACGTGCATTTGAGACCTTGGTCCTTGAGGAAGCTTAAAAATTGGGGATTCGTTTTGTCAGGCATATATTCCGATGGTTATCGAATATGAGATTCATTTGCAATATAACAGACCTCCTTTCCCTTGTCAAGGAAGAAATAGACTGTAATTACCCAGAGAAGATTGAGAAGTATTTCTTTTACGGTTTATCCTATTCTACCAAGGCAGTAAAAGAATTGGACTGCTTTAGAATACCGCAAGTATCCCAGTGAGCTATCGATTACGGTTTGAAAGCTGCACTATTAGCGGAAAATGCTTCGATGAAGAGTACAGGAAGAAGTCCTCGGCTAACTTTATGACGTTGATATTTTATCGGAGGATGAGAAAGTTTCAAAAAGCTGGGAACGTCACGGGGGAGGGGACGCCTTATTCTTAGGAGGTACTTCCGGCAGGCCCCCATTTTTGACTCAGGGATGGATTGCTATGTCTTTCAGCTTCATGCGGGTGGTAAGGGAACGAAAAAAGAAGACCCCTAAGGCTACAAGGGAGTAGCCTCGGAGGCCCTCTTTTTCTTCGTGATGGTCACAGGTAATCTGATAGAAAAACAGTTGATCTATCTTCTAACTTTCACCTTTTCCTTTTAACGGTTGTTTCACCACTGACTGTTTATACCCAACGGATTTCATGGATTGTATGGACTACAAGGACACTCTAAGTAATTGATATTTCAAGAAGTCCTTTGATATTCGCTGGTTGCAGGAAATGATGGAGCCGGTTTCGTAATCAGTAGGTCGAGGGTTCAAATCCCCCCGCCGGCTCCATGATTCCAATAAGTTACAAACCTTTGTCCAACCTTGAAACATCGCATTGTGATAAAATGGTGATAGATCCATTTCAAGCTAAAGCTGGCCGAACA
>DATHCH010000248.1:0-4872 GCA_035319625.1 Thermodesulfobacteriota bacterium | reverse complement strand
AGTCTGCTTGATCGCAGGTTATCCCGGCACCATTGCCAGCACTTATCAACAGGCAGGACGGGTGGGAAGGCGGTCAGAAAAGTCAGTGGCCGTTCTCATCGCGAAGAGCCAACCTCTGGATCAATTCATCATCGAGAACCCGGACTATTTCTTTGGACAATCCCCTGAGCATGGATTGATCAATCCGGATAACCTCCTCATCCTTCTCAGCCATATTCAATGTGCGGCGTTTGAGCTTCCCTTCAGGGACGGAGAACGCTTCGGAAGAGAGAATTTGAATGAGATGCTGAAGTACCTGGAAGAAAAAGGAACGCTTCACCACGTCGATCAAAATTGGTATTGGACGCAAGATGCCTATCCTGCGGAGAAGGTCAGCCTCCGATCTGCCTCAGAAGAAAATTTTGTGGTAATTGATACCACGAAGAAGAAAGAAGAGGTAATCGCCGAGGTGGATTTTACGGGTGCCCATACCACTCTATATGAGGGGGCGGTCTATCTCTGTGAATCAGAACTCTACACAGTGGAGAAGCTCGATTACCCCAACCGCAGAGCTTATGTCAAGAAGACCGAAGGGAACTATTATACCGACGCCATTGACTATACCGATGTCTCCATCTTGGAGGGATTTGAGAGAAAACAGGGAGAGGGCACGGTCTTTGAACATGGTGAGGTCAAAGTAGCCACCCGTGTTGTCGGATATAAAAAGATCAAATTCTATACCCTTGAAAATTTGGGTTATGGAAAGATCGAACTTCCGGATCTCCAGTTTCACACTACCTCCTATTGGATCACTTTTAGAAAGGGTTTGTTAGATCGACTTCCTTATTCTCGTTTAGACGTTATTGATGGCGTGTTAGGACTCGGCTACGCCCTTCATTCCATGGCAGCCCTTCACCTGATGTGCGACCCTCACGACCTCAACCGCTGTGTCGGAGACCGGGGGGCAAAGTGGTTCCTGAGACTTTCGAGGGATTCGAAAGGGGTTTATTCCTCCTTCAACACCCCGAATGAAATTCCTCTGGAGGGAATGGACCTCTTCGAACCCACTCTTTTCCTCTATGATAACTATCCAGGAGGAATGGGTTTCAGCCCTCAACTCTTCGATGATACGCGAATGCTTCTTGAAAAAACGATGAAGCTCATCTCCAAGTGCGAGTGTAGCTATGGCTGTCCCTCCTGCGTAGGGCCTACAAAGGAGGTCGGCGAAAAATCGAAAGAGGTGGCAGTGGCGCTGTTGAAGGAAATTTTGGAGTAAGGGTTCTAGGATTCGAGGGTTCAGGGGTTCTTGTGAAGTTCGCTTGACCACTTGAATCCTTGACCCCTTGACCCCTTGACCCCTTGAACCCTTGGTTTGGATATGGACCTCAAAGAACGTCTCAATCGTCTTACATCGATTTCAAAAAGCCAGCCAGAGGAGAAATCTCAGGTTCTCAGCGATTTAAGGCAGAGGCTGGATCGGCTTCTCGAACCGAAGAAGACCTACCGGAAGAAAGCAATCGTTCCTATCGAGCAGCTCGTGAAGGGAGAGGTCATTTCAACCCCTGCAGGCGAGACCTTCCTTACGAAACAACACTTCCCCCCTCACCATCGATATGGCGAGATGGCCTTGGCAGATATCCTGAGCATCCCTACTTATCCCGCCCATCTTCTTTCGAAAGATGAGCGGCTTAAGGAATTGGATTTCCGAAAGGCTCTGTTTCTCGATACTGAAACGACCGGTTTGAGCGGAGGAACGGGAACCTTTGCCTTTATGGTGGGACTGGGTTTCTTCCAGGAAGATCAATTTTTGATTCACCAATTCTTTATGAGAGACTATTCTGAGGAGGGGGCTTCCCTCTCTCTGCTCAAAAATGTGATTGATTCTTTTCAATTCTTAGTCACCTTTAACGGACGGCAATATGATATCCCGCTCCTCGAGACCCGATTCATTCTCTCACGTATGCCCTCAAAGGTCAGACAGATGCCCAATTTTGATCTTCTCTATCCCTCCAGAAGGATTTGGAAAGGGGCTTACGAAAACTGCCGGCTGGTCACCCTCGAATCCCGGCTGTTGGGGGTAGAAAGAACGGATGACATTCCGTCGGAATGGATTCCCTATCTCTATTTTGATTATATCCAGACCGGCGATGCGAGAAAGATTCAACAGGTTTTCTATCATAATCAGATGGATATTCTCTCCATGGTCGCACTGGCTGGGAGGATCCACCTCGTGTATCACGATCCCCAAGCAGCCCGACCCAGAAAAGGGATCGAGCACTTTGCTTTAGGAAGACTTTTTTGGGAGCATGGTCAGCGGGAAAAGGCCATTCCTTGCTTTGATATCGCTCTCAAACGGTGCGATGACGATCTGTCGTGGGAAGTGATGAAATGGCTCTCCAGGGCTTTTAAGAAGACGGGTCAGGAAGAAAAGGCCCGGTCGCTTTGGGAGGAGATGATGGGCTTGCCTTATAAAAGGGATGCCTTTCCTTATATTGAATTGGCGAAATATCATGAGCATCGACTCAAGGATTGGAATAAGGCAATGGCCTATGTCGATGAGGCATTGGAACTCATCCCATCCCATCAACAAAGGGAGATCGAACTTCTCCAACACAGGAGACAGAGATTGGAGCAAAAGAAAGTTTTGGATGCGGCTCGATGAAAGATTGGGTATTGACAGCCTCTTTCCGAATATCTATACTATTACAAACGTATTAATTTTATTGAATTTCTGTAAGGTCTACTCCCCGATCAGGCCGTTTAATGGTGCGTTTGGGGAACGCACCCTACAAAATTTGTAAATTTTATAATTACGTTTGCACTAATCATTAATTACTTTACACCGATATCCATTAGAATTAGATAGAGAAAGGAGGGAGAGGGGATGCCCAGCTACGACTATCGATGCCCGAAATGCAAGAAGAAATTTACTGCCATCCTCAGCATCGGAGAGCACGATGCTGGGAAGGCGAAATGCCCAAAATGTGGCGGAAAGAAACTGGAGCAACTCATTACTGGTTTTCAGGTAAAAACTTCGAGAAAAAGTTGACGTATTAAGGACCAAATTTCAAATGTCAAAGCTCTCCTTACTTCCTCCCTCTCCCCGTTGGGGAGAGGGGAAGGGTGAGGGGAAAGAATTTTGGAATTTCTTTTTTACCTTTCTTCCGTCTCGATGCCAAAATGCTCGAGCGTTCTCTGAACCAATAATCTCCAAAGACGATGGTTGTCTTCGGCGGGGAAAAGTTCGAGAAACCCCTTCGAGAATCGTAGGTTCACATCCTGAGCTATTTTTTCGACTGACCAACCAGTGTGGATCTTCTCTAAGGCAAAGGTCTTGAAGTCCTCAATACATTGACGACCCATGTGGAGATGTTTCCTGACAGTTTCTTTTCCTATCGCTACTCCATAATGCCCCCGGCAGAGAATCTCAGGATCGATTGCCTTCATCTTATCGAGTGATATTTCAGCCTCATCCAGTCGGTACCAATAATTGGGCCGGAAAAAATTGGGTGGAATGTAAAAACCCGCCCCGTCCGAACAGAAAAAGACCCCTTCGTCCTCAAAAAATGCACCAACGCAATCAGGAGAGTGGCCGGGGATCTCAAGAAATTTCATCTTGATTCCCTTGCCCAAATCGAGGACCGATCCTTCATGAACAGTGATATCCAGCGGGAAAGATGGGGGAGGTTGAAGGTTTGGAGCCTCTGAAATCACTCCTTGCTCCTTGAGAGCGAGTGTAATCTTCCGGTCGGCATCAAAGATCTTGGCAACGATCCTTTCACTGGTAAAAACAGCTCGATTTAGATCTGAAGTTACAATTTTCATCCAGGGGTATCTTCCCTTAAGAGTAGGAAAGACCATCATGTGATCAAAATGGGAGTGAAGAATGATGAGGTGGAAGATGGCTTCGGGAGGGACATTCAATTGGCTTAATTGTTCCAAAAAAGGATAGGTGATGCCGCTGACACCCCCCTCAACGATGGCATAAGTTTCTCCTTTCACCAGGTACAGGTTGAAAAATTCGGTTCCTAAGAGCGTGGTGTTCTTGGTGACCTGGAATGGTAGCTGCACGAATCAAAATTAACCTATCCTAAGGGGTGAATCAATATTTAGCATAACGCAATGGGCGTAGCGCATATCAAATTTAAGTACTGAGAACTTTATATTCTGCATTCCGAAATCAAGATCTCCCTATCCCCCACTCATAATGTGTTTGACAAAAGCCGATAGGAAGTATAGCATTTTAGGAAATTACAGCCTGCAATCCAATTATTGTTAGAAAAGAGATATGAAAGATTTTAAGAATGAAAATATAGAAAAACATGGTGACACCGCCCCTTTTCTTGTTTGTGCCATCACCACCTTTCAGAAGGGTAGTGCTGATGATGGATTTGTCTCATCTTGTTTCAAGTGTGGAACTTCTGTTCATATCCCTGAAAAGGAAATGGCACATTGGCGTGATACTGGAGCCAGTGTTGTTTACCCACGTTGCTCTGGTGGGGAAGTAGGTCAGCTTTTGGAAACATTTTAATTTGTTATTATGAAATATTTTTCCAACAACACAATTCAGCGGATCGAGTACTTCCCCTGAAAGAGTGGACACCATCGCCTAACTTAGAAGGAGTGTCCAAAGAGAACAAGATCCATGAAGAAATATCGCTGGAATGCAGAAGACTATAAGCAACACTCAAAAGGCCAACAGAAATGGGCAAGAGAATTAATCGCCAGGCTGAAACTTAAGGGGACTGAAGTTATTCTTGATATAGGCTGTGGAGATGGAAAAGTAACAGCAGAAATCGCGACTTATGTTCCAAATGGTTCAGTTGTGGGTATAGATAATTCTACTTCAATGATTGAACTTGCAAAGAAGAATTATCCAACCGGCGGGCATCC
>DATHCH010000247.1:0-19579 GCA_035319625.1 Thermodesulfobacteriota bacterium | reverse complement strand
CTGATCTCACCTATGGTTTGAAGATAAAGGGGTCGGAAAATATTAAAACCCATTCTTACGATTTGACGGAGCCGTTCCATGAAGGAGGATATTAAAATGGCATCCATGCAAAAGGTTGAGGAAGTCAGAGAGAAATTGCGTTTCATTAAGAGGGTGATTGATACGGTATACGACCTATACGACAATGATTGCTTTTATTTGATGGATAAGGACTCCCTGCTTAACACGCTCTGCGGTGTCTCAGAGGCCATAGACGAGGTGACGGGGTTAATTGAAGAAGACGAATGGGATGGTACAAACCTACCTTCGTAGTTCTTGAGACAAGGAACTCCTTCCATCTTTCCCGGTGATTGAGTTGAAGAGAAAGCCCTACCTAAAAATAAATTGCGTATTTGAAACTAAAATTTTGCAGCTTAGGTTCCGTGACGTGGTTCTACTTTTTGGGTAAACTGAAATTGTAAGAATGAGCAGTGCGAGAAAAGGTTAGAAGGGGCGGGACTTAATTTACGGTGTTAAGGACGAAAATGGTAATCGGCAAATCCCAAACAACTACAAGAAAGGCCAAAGGAGGTGGATATGTCAAGAGAAGCGGCATTAAGAGGTTGGGAAACAAGACGTAGAAACTTAGGACGGCAACAAGGTCAGAATCCTGAAAGGGATCGATTAGAAGAAGCGGCCAAGTTTGGGTTGTTCCTTTCAGTAACTTCTGAGATGTTGCAGGGTTTCAAGAGTAATGATGGAAAGTATCCTGAGGACATTAAGGAATGGGTCTCTGAAAACTTAGCTGAACTGGCTGATGCAGCCGGTTACACTTTGGTTCCAATTGTCGAAAAAGCATGGCCCTTGAGAAGAATCATTAGGAGCTAACATGCCACGTTAGGAGATAAAGATGGAAAAGAAAAGAGAAAATTTTTGGGCGTGTCCTATCTGTCAAAGCGAGTTTAAAGACGATCCTGAATATTACAAGTTTTGCGAACAGCACCCTGATGGGTATCCCAACGAGTGGCATTACCCTTGTTGCCCCGAGTGCGATGTCGCACTCGCACACTGTTCTGGAGAGGATTTTGAGCCACAAAGTGAACTTAGACCTTTTCCGCCCTATCTGGGTTTTCATGATTCAACGAAATCGGATGAATTCTGGAATGAATCTCCAAACGTTACTTACCTTTATTTTGATGCGGATGGGAATTGCACATTCATGAATTAGGATCACGCTCGAACCTGCTATTGCCTTGTTAAACCTGAATTTGCTGATCGGATATATGATCACTGAGGGTTTACGCCACTTGTTTGAGGTTGATTCTAAGCAAACGGATAGGGGGCACGATCTTAGACGGTCGTGCCCCATCTTTTCTAAGTCTGAAAATGTCATAACCATCCGAAATTGTTAAAGAATTATCTTGACGCTTTTCCTTGAATCTTTTATGGATAAGGAGTGGCAAAGGATCGATTTTTTGATGGAGGTATTAAGAAGGAGGGTCAAGTAAAATACCGTATAAGAAAGGAAGTGATAAGACGATGAAAAAGGACGGAATAAAAGAATTCTTTGAAAGGAACGGCATCACGGACGATGCTTTAGACCCGGCTAAAGAGATGGATGAAGAAGAACCAAAAGCCCTCATCCTTTACAACCGAAGATTTAAAATGAGGGAATATCGTGAAGGGCATTGGCAGGTTCGATTCCAGCATGAAGGGAAAAGAGTATCCATTACAAGGATGGAAGATGGAACTCCTCTAACCTCCAAGAGTATGGCCTGGGTTTTGAAACAGCATCTGTTAAGAGAAGGATATGACCCCAGGCGATTTGGAAAGGATAAAGAATTTCACTTCGACGTTGCGGTAAAGACCTGGATATCTCTTAGCGAGTGTTGTGAGGAAGCCCTGTACGAAAGGAAGCGAATTGTCGACAAATTCCTTTTACCATATTTTGGCAAGGATGATTTTAGGGACATAAAAACTATTCATGTTTTGGCATTCTGGAAAACTTTGAAGGAGAAAGGCCAAAAACCATCTTATCAAAAGAACATAATGAAAGAACTGAAATCCTTTTTCCATTTTAATCGGGATAGTCTTACAAAGATGCCAGAATTTCCAAGGATTAAGGTTCAGACACCAATGGTCAAAATCCTGACCCCGGAGGAACAGGATTTGGTATTTACCAAGATACCGGAGAGGCATCTGAAAATTTTTTGGTTTATGCGAATTTATCCTGTTCGGCCAGAGGAAGCATGTGGATTACGATGGACGGATTTTCGGATGGATTTCAAAATCCCGTTTTTCATTATCCAGAATGTTGTGTCAAGGAACGGGGTATTCAAGGAACAAACTAAGACTAACAGAGTTAGGCCGTATCCAATCATACCGGGGACTGAATGGTTGTTCCAAAGGAACGGTGATGACGGGAATGAGTTTGCATTTATTAGGCAGAACGGGAAACCCCATTCAAGCGGTTCCTTGTATGCGATATGGCAGGCGGCAAACAAACAGGTTGATGTTCCCCGGGTGAGCCTTTACGGGGCCATGAAACATTCCAGAGGATGGGACTTAATTGATCGTGGACTTTCTCTCGAAGATGTTGGCCTTCTAATGGGTCATTCCCCTGGGTCGAAAGATACCCGAAGATATGCAGGACAGACTCTAAAGCGTATGTTGGAAATGCTTGGGGATGTTCCCAAGTCGTTTCCAGGGGTAAAAGAAGATAACCTTTTGGAATATAAGGCTAAATCAGCACATCTTCCATCCAGCCGAGTTTGATCAGCTGAATGCGGCTTAAGTCACTGACCCCGAGGTGATATTTTTTATCTGCCACCATGATATGGATTGGGGGAACATCCAGAGCCTTGTCTTCTCCAAAAAAGGCAATCCGCTTCGACTGGAGGAGGTGCGCACCCACCGTGTCAACGGCCACGGGATCGGTTCCCACGATCAGCCCCTTATAGGCCCACACGTATCTCTTGTCAAAGAAACTGGCTCCCCTTCCATAGAATTGGGGCATGACGGCACTGAGGATATTCAGGCGGGTCTTTCCTTTGACGATGGGGTAAGTCCAAATCTCCCCCAGGGGCGAGCACCCCTCATCATGGTAGGCCGAAGGGTTGGGGACAAACTGGATATAATTTTTCAGGCAGGTACCGACCCCGGACCAGTGATGCGTCCTCAACGGTCGCGCGTTGACGAGCGCAGTGGCGTTGAGGAAGACCGGATTATTCAGGACTCCCCGGTCGTCGATGTCTATATTCTTCTCCGCCACTCCCACATTCAGCAGCCTGCGCTTGATGGCTGCTTCTAACTCTTTGGGAGTCGGCATCTTCGCCCACACATTACTTTTAATCCCCACCACATCTGAACTCTTGAAAAGTTTCTGCCATGCCTCCATCGGCTTATCAGTTCCAAGGAGACTCTTAACGGCTTCATCCAGCATCGATTGCAGAATCTCATCCTGTACTTTGTCTTGGGGTCCTAATACCCCAGCATTCCGGATGAGGACAACCTTCGCCGTTGTTTCTGCCCGAGCTTCCCCCAGGATCCCTGATCCCAAGGTAGCAGCCACCGCGGTTCCAGCCGTCACTCGAAGAAAATCCCTACGGGTGAATATTTTTTCTTTCATCTGACTCAAACCTCCTTCCGATATCCTATATCCTCTATGCTCTTGTTCACAAAGGAGCAGAGGACTGGCATTACGCGTCCAACGCTTCTGAACATTAACTCCGAAGTCGTCTTTCCCGCCCCGTATCAAGTACGGGGTGAACTCCAGTGGGAATCCAGTTCAGATATATTGGATTCCGGGTCAAGCCCGGAATGACAACCAACTTAAGAGACTTTTGACGCATTACACTCGGTGAGAGCAATCTGCGATCAACGTCCCCCTGGTAATTTTTCTTGTGTAGCCTTAAGAAGGCCCTCGGCATCAGTCTCAGTTGGGGCTCCAAAAACAATGAGAATAAATTCATTTCGTTGTCGGGCAAAAGTCCACTTCCGGTCTTCCGTTCTTGCACGATCCATCCCTCTCACATCGGGAAGGTAAGCCTTCATGAAGCTCCGGTAGGCATCTACAGCTTCTCTCGGATCCGGATATCGAATGAGAAGAAGTTGGGTCTTTTGTTTCCCTTGAAGGTATTGAGCGAGCACGGCTTCCGTCTTCCGGCTCAGGTTTAAAATATTCTGGTGGGCTATGAAGAACCGCTGGTTCAAGAGAACATGGTCCTTAAGATAGCGAAGGCTCTTATCGACCAGCCCGAGGTCCTTTCCTGGAATATAGCCAACCAATTTCGGCTCCGGACCCACACCCGGGATTGAATTTGCCGCAGCCCTGCCCATCTTGAGGATTCCTGATTCAACCTCGGCTCCCTCCCCTTCTGCATAGATGCTGACAAAATATTTATCTTTCCAGAACCGAAGCAACCCTCCTCCAAATTCCGATCCCTGGCCGATTCCCACAGTTTCATCCTGATGCTCATAAGAAAAAACCCCATAAGCGTCTTCTGAACAAGCCATTTCATAGAGTTCGCAGGTAATGGGAGGTTGATTCGATCTCTCAAACCGGCGAACCGTGAGATTCTGGAAACCATACGCTAGATAAAGCTCTGCGGCCCCATCCATGTATTTGAATAAGGTCTTGGAATTGTATTCGGCCTCTTTCCTGTCCCACTTCCAGCCCCCGGCTTCTGAAGGCAGAAAAATCTCTCGACTCATTTTCCCCTTCTCTTCTCCCCTGACCATTTCGGCTACTGTGAGCATTGAAACTATGATAACAAAAAAAGTCCAAATCCGCATATCAGATGACTATCCCCCTCCACCCTGAAGCATTTTCACAGCTTTATTACAAATATGCATGTGAGCAATATTCGCCGGCATTATTGGTTCCTTCTTTTCTTGAATCAGATTGCTCCCTACCAATATTTATTTATGCCCAACCCCCAAGCGCTCCTATTGTGCGCTCGGCAGCGCACCCTGCCGGCCAGTCAGACAAGAAGCACTTGGTCCCTTCTTCATCGAATCTGTAATCTGCGTTCCGCACAGGAAGATTCTTCCTTCCAAATTTGTTAAACTCCGCATTCCGAATTCTCCATTCCGCATTTGAATAGACTAACTTTTCTATGGATGACGCCTAACGTGAAGGAACTTGTAAATTTATGGACGTCCCTCAATTCCTTCCACAGTCTACAAAAAAGACAGGTTCCCCTCGGTCATCGCTTTCAAAACCAGCGCGATCCGGCGCCCGATCTGTCGGTACCGATCGATGTTTTTGAGGTTCTCAGTGGATGCGATGATCGCAAAATACCAGTTTCGCCCCTCGGACGTCTTACCAACATTAGCCCTTGCCGAGCAGCTTCAGAACTCCGACCGACATCGCTGGGATGTACGTGATCAGCAGCACGCCGATGCCCAGTATGATTAGGAACGGGACGACGTGCCGGTAGAGTTGGGGCAGCGGCTTGCCGAAGCGTGATGACGAAAGGAAGAGGTTCAAGCCGACGGGGGGAAACAGGAAACCCAGCTCCAAGTTCGCGAGGAAAATGACGCCCAGGTGGATTGGGTTGACTCCGAACACAGCGCCCAGGGGCGCGATGAGCGGTGCCAGAATGATAAGGGCCGAGTAGATCTCCAGGACACTGCCGAGCACGAGCAGAAGCACGTTGAGCACAAGCAGGAAGACCAATTTCGTGTGGATATGTGTCGTTACCCAGCTCGTAAGGAAGGCGGGGATCTGCGCGTCGACCAGATAGGACGTCAGCCCCATGGCGATGCTCAGCAGGATAAGCACGGCGCCCATGAGTGATGCGGAACGCAGAAGCACGCCCGGCAGGCCGCGGATAAATGCTATGTCGCGCGTGATGAAGCACTCAATTACCACCGCGGAAGCAAACGCCGCGGCGGCCGTCTGGACCATGGATGTCAGCCCGCTTTCAAACAGACCGATGATGAGGAACGGTAATAGCAGTTCCCACTTGGCCTCCCAGCATGCGGCCGCTGCCTCCTTCCAGCGGAACGGCTGCCGGCTGGCCTTGTTGCGGCCTCCGACGTAGATGCCGTAGACTGCCACAAGGACCACCAGCAACAAGCCAGGCGCCAGCCCCGCAAGGTAGAGCGAATCCGCCGGCACACTCATATTGCGGCTGCTGGCCACGACGCTGTAGATGATGACCGGAAGGCTGGGCGGGAAGAGCAGACCCAGACTGCCGGACGCGGTGACAAGTCCCAGCGAGAATCCTTCGGAGTATCCGTCCTTCCGCAGAATCGGGTAGACCAACCCGCCCAGGGCGATGATGGTCACGCCCGATCCGCCCGTAAACGTGGTGAAGAGTGCGCAAACCGCAGCCACCATCACCGCAATGCCGCCCGGCATCCAGCCAAACAGGGCGCGGAAAAAACGCACGAGGCGGGCAGACGCCCGGCTTTCCGCGAGCACATACCCGCAGGCGGTCAGGAGCGGGATTGCCGGGAGCGTGGGCGAATACATCAGCCGGTAGACCTCGGCCGGGACGGCTGAGACCGGCGTCAGATCGCGGAAGAACAGGACCAACGCTAGGCCACCCATGGCGACGAATACCGGGGCGCCAAGCAGTGCGCCCGCTATCACGGCGAGCGCCAGGGGCCAGACGTGCGCCACGGCTTCCGCGGGAAGCAGGCTCAAAGCGAACCCGCCCGCCACCGCGGCCATCGCTATGGTTCGGCCTCGCCACCGCGGGGACGCCTGCCACGCAAACCGTGCCGCCATCAGGGCAAGAGCCACCGGCATGATGCACTCGCTCACCCATTCAGGCACCCCGATGGGGAGGAGTTTGCCGTTCGGCTTGTTTACCGCCACGACTGCGATGCTCCCGTAGGCCAGCACGGCGACTGTCGCGGCCGCAACGGAGTAGGCGAACACCCGCGCCACCCTGCGGGCGACGCCGTCACCGAAGAGCTCCGCGGTGGACAGGGTGAGGTGTTTCCCTTCCCGCGTGGCGACAAGGCCGCCTACGAATGCAAGCCAGAGGGTCATTTGCTGGACATAAGCGGACGAGCCGGGTATGTGGAAGCCGCCAAGGAGGCCTCCGACGGCATCAAAAAGAGGGAGCAGGGCCGCCAGGGCAAGCGCACCCAAGAGAGGTATTTGCTCAAGGCGTTGGGCGAGAGCATCCAGTTTCACGCTATTTCACAGTCGCGGCCCGCTCGCGATACTCGTCACGATACTTCATCGCCTCGTCAAAGGCCTCAGCCCCCACAATCCGGTCGCGGAGCTTCGGATAAGCGTTCTCAGACACCTTGACCCAGGCTTCGCGTGCCTTGGTATCGATCGGAACAATGTTCAGGCCGCGCTTTTTCATCTCATCCACATCGCGCTCGGCGCTCTTGCGGATCTCGTCCCGCAGCTTCTTACCCGTCTCCTGCATGACCTGGAGCAGCGGGGCGTGCAGGTCAGTCGGAATCTTGTTCCAGGTCCGCTTATCGATAACCGTCGCGCCCAGTAGGAGCTCGAAGTTCAGGTCGGTCATGTTTTTCGCATAGTTGTAGTACTGGGTGATGACCGCCGCCTGCGGAGAAAGCGCCACCGCATTGATGCGTCCCGTCTGCAGTGCAGTGGCGATTTCGGCAGTCGGCATCGGCTGCGGGTTGAAGCCCATGCTCTTCAGGATGTCTATCGAATCGGTGTCGTTTTCCCATGCGAAGAGCTTCAGCTTCTTGAGATCGTCGGGCGTGGCAACGGGCTTCTGGGTAAAGTAGTGGACCCAGCCCCCATCAAGCCAGTTCAGCACAATAAAGCCCTTTCTCTCGATGTTCGCCTCCAGCTTGGGACGCATTTTCTCGAGAACGCCATACACCTCCTCATAAGAGGCGTACATCATCGGAACGCTCAGGGCGTAGACCGACTTGTCAATCTCGGCCAGGCCGACGGACGTGAGCAGGCCGGCATGCAACGTACCGAGCCGCATCTTGCGGACGACATCAGGATCGTCACCGGAGACGCTGCCCCAATAAATGTTCATGGTAACACGACCGTTAGAGATTTTCTTCCACTTCTCGCCGCCCTCTTTGATGATCGTGGCCCACGAGGTTCCCTCAGGCACCAGCGTGGCCATCTTGATGGTGATCTGAGCTCCTGCCGGTGGGATAAGAAGTACTGTCGTCAGCACAACCGCCGCGGCGGCGAATGTCGCCACCAGCACTCTGTAACGCAGACACGAGTTCCGTGTAAATTCAGATTTCATGATGCATGACACCCTCTGTAAGTGGAGTGTTTCTACTCCACAAAGAGCTCGGCGATCCGGCCGAGCAACCATTTGGCCCGACGTTGCGCGATGAGGTTCGCCATGCGCGTCTCGGGTGCTTTGTTTGCATCAAAGGCCAAGGCCTCTTCGAGCAGGCTCTGGAACTCCTTCTTGTTCTGAGTGGAGACGGAGATTGTTTCAGCGTAGCTCACCAGAGGCGCAACGCGCATGCCCTGCGAGAGCTGCCTTGCACGCTCCAAATGCTCGCGTGCCTTCGTGAGCGACCCACCGACAGAGATGCGCCCTCCCTCATAGGAAATGAAGAAGTCGTGGATCGAGCCGCATTCCCATGCCTCGTCGAGTGCGAGTGCCCGCCGCATCAGCACCTCCACTAAGTTCTGATCGGCTGTCAGTTCCGAGTCATCTTTGGAGATCGAGATCGCGGCGCCCCACGCATTCGCGGTCCAGTAAAGGAGAGGCACGTGGGTCTTTCGCAGCTTGTTGAGGGCCGCCTGCGGGTCCTTCCGAATCAGGACGCGGAAGTTGGGGACATCGACCTCAAGACCTCTGAGCCCGTAATTGAGGGCTCGCCGATACATTTTACGTGCCCGAGTGCGAAGTGCCGTTGCGGCGGCCAGATCATTGGCTTCAACAAAGTCTGCATCCTGCTGAAGATGACCGTAGCCGTACTGGGTAAACCCGCTCGAGGCGGCGAGTAACAAATTCTTGTTCTTTGGCGTCTTTGCCAGCAGCCCTTCGATGGTCTTCAATCCGAAAGGCAACGCCTCCCATACAAAGTCCGGATCATCGTCGGTGGCGTAGACGGAGTTGCCTCTGATTAGAGCCTTTCCCACCTTGTTGATTATGACGGCGCAACCCGTCGACGAGAGAGCGAGCAGCACCACAGCTACCGCGAAGACCAGCCTGCGGCTATGGGCTCCCCCCGGAAAGAACCCGATATCTAAGTGACGCAGCGGATTGGTGGATCGCCGAGGAACGTATGACGCTTTTGGAGACATAATGATAACAAGTCGCTTTTTGGTGGGTTAAATATATGAAAAAGGGAGTTGTAAGTCAATACAAAAGATGACCATTGAGATATGTGGGAAGATTTTAGGCCAGTATTCCAGGCAACGATTACCAAGTGAAAACTTGCATCATGGGCGAAATCTGTCAGCCAACGAGGAAGAAGTCACCAAGTTTGACACAGTCTACAAGGTTAAATTCTAACTTTTACATATTAGTCGATGCTTGCGACAATTTTTGGGTAATCTTTGTATAATAAATCACTGCTGTCCAAATTAACTGGGATTTTCAAGCACTCCCCTTGAAATTATTGGTGTTTTGGACGAGTTTTTTAATGTTTAAAAATCAGGTTCCCCATAAACATGCTGTCCCAATTAAGCAAATTGGAGTTCCAACTGCTCGGATTCGTATGGAATAAGTAGAACATCGAATGGTTTGTTTAACCAAGCCCAAAGATCCCGATGGGTAAAGAGATTCATCCGAAGCAGGGCCACCAGATTCGAAAGGGACCAATGGAATTGAGATCGAAGTTGAAGGAACCGAAGGATCAGCATGGCAATCAATGCTGTCCAAATTTGAATCTTTACCGCATTGGCACTGGTTCCCACGAAAGTCTTGATCTTGAGGTTCTGCTTCAGGGCTTTAAAGAAGATCTCCATCTGCCAACGGTCTTTGTAGATGGAGGAGATGGTGGTTGCTCCGAACTCCAATTGATTGGTTAGGAACACCAGGACCTTATCGGTTCCCGGATCATAGGTTTCGATCCGTCTCAGAGGATAGGGGCATTTCTCAATCGCCCCCAAACCCCTGAGCTCAATCAGTTGATCTTTAAGAATATGGCGGTTTTGAGGGATCTCTTTGTCCCCGACGACTTCATAGAGGGCATTGTCTTTCATCCGGGTAACAAAGGAGATGCCCTGGACTGTCCATTGGCCAAACAAGGCATAGTCATTATACGCCCGGTCATCCACGACAATCGTTCCAGGGACAAAATGGAACTGAGGGACCACTTTTACATCAGAGACCTTGCCCTCCGTGATGACGGCATAGGAGGGGAGATAGCCATCATGGTCCAGAAGTAGATGCAGTTTGATGGCCCCCTTGGTCCGGCGGAACTTTGCCCAGTCAAACAGGGTGACCGAGAGGTCAATGATCGTGGAGTCCAAGCCCATCAACTTATTCTTGAATCGGAACTTTTTCTTCCCATGAACTTGGCTCTGACATCGGCCCAGCAGTTGCAGAAAGAGCCTTTGGTAGAGTTGCCAGGGGCGATGTTCATTGGCATAGGCCAGGGTGGAGCGACTGGGAGTGGTAATCCCAAGATGTTGCAATTTACCCTCACAGCTTCTCAAGCCACCTGTGATTTCCCGGAGCGAATGGGCTCGACCCAGTTGGCAGAAGAGCATGGCGACAAATTGGCCCCAGCAGGTGAATCCTCGGGCGTGACGTTCGGCTTGGGTTTCTTTCACAGCGTGTTGAAACTCGACTCTCGAAAACAGTTGTAAGAGTTGGCTAAATATGCTACAGAATTTATTCATCGATGGCCCTCCTTTATTTGTGATGGGATTTCCGGGAAGAAATCTTTCCATCACAATATTATTCGAGGGCCTTTTCTTTTTCAAAACCTAATTTGGACAAGAATGTGGTATGATATTTTTGTAACTAAGGAATTTGTGAATACAATCTCCATAACCGGGCAGAGGGAAAAACATCTCTAGGTTCATTTTATCCATCATTGCAAAATGGTAAGTAGTTGAACCCACGGTGGCGCGGTAGCATTCGGGGAGGAACCCAAGCAAGACAGAAGGCCCGATATAAACCATAACGACCAGCAAAGTGCCTGTCGAAGCGACCCATTCAATGGTACCAATAGAGAAAAGGCCAGCAAAAATATTTTTGTCGGCCTTTTTAACTTAGCTTTCAGAGGACAGACTCGGCGTTGCAGGTTAGTAAAAACTATCGGCTTTCTTTATCTCCTTAGACATCTCAGAGGTCTTTTGCATGCTCCACATTGATCTGCAGAAATGTCAGTGACTCGCCCCCCAACAGCCGATTGGCTTACGGCTGATGACTAAATTATCGACGTAGATTCTCTGATCTTTGGGAGAGGTTTGCCATGCGTTATCGCCGCCAAAGTAACTATATACAGCAAAACGGCGTATCTTGACTTTCTCCGTATTCCGAAAACGGAGCCTTTCCACATTACCTACCAATTTCCCATCAAGCCACGCCGATAGCTGTCCATTTTTCTGACCCGGGGTGTTATTCTTAAGCATCAATTCTATACAATACCACTTCCCCGGAGATATTTTGGCGTATCGGAAAAAAGACAATTTGCAGTAAGTGATGTCACCCCATCCCCCCAGTTGATCGGGATGATAGTAGTAAAAGTGTAGACTCCGTGAGTTATCGATGCATAGGTCAGCTGAAAAACTAGTCCCAGTTGATTTTGTACCAGCCCCTCCATAAGTCTTTTCTATAACATCGGCTCCACGCATGGCAATAAGTTTAACTTGGTTTGTGGTTCCAGTTGAGAAGCCATCCTGCAGGCGTAAATAAAGACGAAAATAGGCCACATCATCAATTGGAATTTCTGGGACATATTGTCCTGATCCTATTGCGTCATGTATTCCTTTCTTATTTTCAAGATAAGCCGACCGATGTCCAGCAAATACATACTGCGAAGGAGCTTCTACAGTTCCAGCGCCCACAGCCTTACCCCAATGAGTCCTCCATCTCTGTTGGTAATGATCGTCCTCGAAATCTTCAAAAAGAAGAATATCCTTTGGATTTAATCCTGGCTCCAAATCCGGGCTACCATCCCAGGTTTTTACCTGTGTTTTTGATTCCGGCTGAGGCAGAGGATAAGACAAATCACTCTTCGGGGCAATTTTTTCAACTCTCTGTGCGGTACAGCCAAAAATCAATTGAAGACAAACTAAAAAGATACAAAAAAATGAAGTTTTCATATTTTCCCTCCAAGAGGCAAATATTTGAATACGGTGAGGAGAGGAAAACTCAATCTTTCCTCGTAAAAAGCTTACCTTCCTCGACCTTTGCCGTCGTAATTAATACAAACGTATCAATTCTTTTTCCATACCCGTTGATTGCCCCCTCAACCTCCCCTCTCCCCCAATGAGGGGGAGAGGGGAGGTTGAGGGGGCGCACGTCAATTTATAAAACGCGTTTGTATTAGTTTATTTTGAATCCGAGGTGTGTCTCTATTGGTTTGGACGATTGCCAAGAAACTGCTGGGAGTATTGAGAGGAGATTTATGTTCGAGGACTAGACACTATTTCCTATTTTTGCCTCCGGAACAATTTCTTTGAGCAATCTATAGATACCCTGGACATTGTTTAAACGACTCCATTCTTCGAGTTTCTTGAGTTGAGTGTGTAATCTATCAGGATATAAACCGTTTGGTTTTAGCATCGTAATTTTCTTATTCTCCGTAGGCACAATACCTTCACCCTGCCAATAGAGTTCTTCGTGAAGCTTTTCTCCCGGGCGCAATCCAGTAAAAACAACTTCGACGTCCTTGCCGAGTTTTAGGCCGGAGAAATTGATTAATTTCGTTGCAATATCTATAATTTTGATAGGTTCTCCCATATCCAGCAGAAATATTTCTCCACCAGTTCCCATCGCCCCGGCAGTCATAACAAGCTGAACAGCCTCAGAAATCGACATGAAGTAACGCGTTGCTTCCGGGTGGGTAATCGTTACGGGTCCTCCTTCGATTATTTGACGTCGGAATATTGGAATAACGCTTCCATTGCTTCCGATAACGTTTCCAAATCGAACCGCGATAAACTTCGTGTTATTGCCGTTTCCGGAGAGCCCTTGCATAATCATTTCAGCGACACGTTTAGTAGTCCCCATTACGTTGGCAGGGTTTACAGCCTTATCAGTGGAGATGAACACAAATTTATTTACATGGTTGTCGACAGCCAGCTTGGCAACGTTCAATGTTCCAAATACGTTGTTACGTACCGCTTCGATAGGCTCTCTTTCCATCAAGGGGACATGTTTGTAGGCCGCTGTATGATAAATGAGGTTGACTTTATTTTCCTCCAGCATTTTGTTAACCTTTGCAGAATCAAGTATATCGCCTACCACGCTCAAAATCGGCTGATCCGGAAATTTTCTCTTAAGATCAATCTCAAGTTCGTACAGACTATTTTCATACCGGTCATATAATATTAAGAGGCGTGGGATGAATTGAGCAACCTGTCTGCATAATTCTGCCCCGATCGAACCTCCCGCACCTGTGATCAATACTCCCTTCTCTTTGATTTCGTCTTCTATTAATTTGACATCTGATTCTCGTTTAAATTTTATAGTCTGACGTCCTAGTAAATCATCAAAGGAGACGTCTTTAAGTTGCCCTACGAAGGCATCGTCTTGAATGAGATTTCCCAAACCAGGTAATACTTTAGTCTTTACGTGAGCACTATGAGCGATCTCTGTAATTCTTATAATATCCTTATAACCTGCGGATGGAATGGTTATGATGACTTCGTCAACTTTATACTTCTCAGCCAGTCCAGGAATATCCTCGGTTTTTCCGAGCACAGGAACCCCTTGAATGTCCGTCCCGATCTTATTAGCGTTGTCATCCACGAACCCTATAACGCAAATTCCCAAATCTCTATTGGTTCTAATTTCATTCAGAACTAATACCCCTGCTTTCCCGGCTCCGGCGATCACGGCATGTTTTAAGATCTTCGATGAGACTCCAAACTTGTATTCGCTGAGGAATCGGACAGAAAACCGGATCCCACTGGTCAATATAAAATTAAATACCGCCTCCATAACAAGAATTGAACGGGGATAATTCTGGAGGCGATTAACGAAAACCATCGTAATCAAGAAAATGACCGATCCCCAAAATATCGCTCTGGAGATATTAATTAAATCCCGCATGCTAACAAATCGCCATCCGCCAGAATAAAGCCTACAATAGTAATAGGCAGCTAAGCGAACGACGATTAATATTGGAAGGGTATTTACCATAACCTCATAATCACCAGCAGGAATTTTAAATTCAAAACGAATCAAGAAAGCGGCCACGTATCCCAGGACGGTTAGCAATAGTTGAAGAATGGCAATCCCTAAGCGCCGATATCGCGCTCCGATCATACCAAAAAGACTAAAAAGACTTTCAACCGATAACTTCCTACTGTAAGAGCTAATAACATCTGATCGCATTTGATTCAACTTCCTTCCAATTTGAGTCAGTCTAGAATCGTATAAAAATCCAAACCATCACCGTTTCGAGACTCCGCTTCCCCGGGTAAATTAATTGTAAACTCTTCACAAATCATGCCAATGACAATAATTCTGGGAGCCATAAATTATTTTAATGATGTCAAATACTTTCGAACCGGACGAGAAATCAAAAATGGAAAAACTGTGTAGAAAGGGAAATGAATTACCGTTCTTTGGAAAATTCCTTCTTTAAAGTGGAAAGAGAATTCCTAATCCTGGCGGCAGGATCCCTTTAAATCTGCAGGACAACATAGTCGGAATGATCTCTCAGAGTCTTTACCGTAGACAACAAATAGCCATTCTTAATTGCAGACATTCACCCTAAATATTTCTCAGCTAGGGACAGGTATCTGGCGGGAAATATGACCGGTTAATCCTTTGTATAATTTCAGATAGTTTTTGCACATTTCATCAGCAGAGAAATCCATACGGACTCTGTTTAACCCCTCTCTCGCTAAAAGCTCCATTCTTTTCGGATCATTTATAAGATTCATGACAGCGTCTCGTAACTCGTTAATATCTTTCGGCTTAACTAATATCCCTATGTCCCTATTCTTTATAACCTTTGGAATAGCTCCAACCTTCGTAGCGATAACCGGTCTCTTAGCTGCCATCGCTTCAAGCAAAGCTACTGGGAGTCCCTCCTTTATAGAAGGTAAGACGAAGATATCCATTGCCATAAGTAATTCTGGAATGTCTTTCCTTCGCCCCATAAAGATGACGTGCTCTCTGATACCCAATTTTTCCGATTTCTCCTCAAGTTGCTTCCGCAACGGTCCATCTCCTATAATAAGAAACTTTAAGCCTTTGATAACATCCAGGATTTGCCTTGCAGCCTCCAATAAATAGACATGTCCTTTTTCCATTCCCAGGCTGCCTATTGTGCCAATAATCCTAATGTTTTCTTCGAAACCAAGTTGGTTCTTGATATCCTTTGTTTCAACCACTTTCTCGAATCTCTCCAAGGCAATTCCGTTATCGATCACTCTTATCTTTTCTTCAGGAATTTTATACCTCAACATATCCTTTTTTACTTCCTTTGAGACAGCTACAATCCTATCGAAGAATCGAATCCATAGGCTGTCAAGAATGCAATAAATCTTGAGCTTCCAGTGTGATGTCAACCAATTGTGATTTGTCGTCACTGAGGGTATCTGACCTTTGGACGCTAACAGTCCGTAAAAATTCGATTTATAACCATGACAATGGATGATGTCTATCTTATTTTTTCTTATGTACTCTCTAATGGAAAAAACGAGTTTCAAATCCAACTGATCCCTGCATTGGAAAATCGCATAGTTGATACCGCTACTCTTTGCCTCTTCCAAAATTTCCTCATGGGGGTTGTAGGCGTTTCTTATTACACCGATAATGGGCTCACACTGATATGTTTTTTTTAGACTTTTGGACAGCTCGATAGCTACTCTTTCCGCCCCAAATAAACCAACACTACTGATTAAATGTAAAATATGCATTGATCGGTACTATTAAGCTCTATGTTAAAGCCTTGAAGAACTCTTAAGAGCTTTCGTACTTTTCAGTTTTCCTTGAAGGAATTCTGCCCCATTTTCTGGCTATATGCATTGTAGCGAATAGCAGGAGGGTAAAAGATTTTATGGATGGTAGTTAAAACCAGTTTTAAGTCATACAAAAAAGAGGAATTTTTTGTGTATTCCTTTGAGAGTCTAATTTTCTCGGGTAAGAGTATTTTTTTGTAATACCATTCAGGGTCGATCTGATTTTTAAGGACGACCTCTTCCTCTCGAAAGATAATTGAGGAGACATCCGTAATCCCAGGTCTACTCTTAAGTATCTCCGTATAATCCTGTTCATATAATTTCACATACTCCTCTACCTCTGGCCTCGGACCTACTAAGCTCATCTCTCCCTTTAATACATTAATAAGCTGGGGTAGCTCATCGATCTTTAATTTTCTCAAGCTTCTTCCCACTCTTGTCACTCGATTATCCCCACGAGACGTAATGCGTAACCCATTTTTTTCAGCATCCACGACCATTGTTCTGAACTTATAAATAATAAATCGCGTAAAGTTCCTCCCTATCCTCTGTTGCCGAAAGAACACAGGACCTGCACTATCCATTTTTATCAAGATTGCTATTACAACAAAAAAAGGCTGCAACAGCAAAAGACCCGCTAATGAGACCAGGATATCAAAGAGGCGTTTCATGCCTCATCTCCTGTTACTCTTTGCAATATGCATTACGGCCTCGATGACACGCTCCACATCGGGATCTGTCATCTTTGAATATATCGGAAGCGATATAATTCTCTTATATGTTTCAAAAGCCACTGGAAAGTCATCGGGTCTATATCCATAGACATCCCGATAGTAAGGATGGATGTGGAGGGGTATAAAATGAACGGAAGTGCCAATCCCCATACGCTTGAGTTCCTCAATAAATCCGGTTCTATCTATTTGCAACCGCTGAAGGTTCAATCTAATCACATAGAGGTGCCAGCTATGGCTCGTTCCCTTCTCCCCTTTGCATTCCAAAGGCAACTCAAGTTCGTCCAGCCCTTGAAATGCCTCATGATACATATCAGCAATTTGTCTCCTCCTTTTCATGAAGATATCCACCCTCTTAAGCTGTGCGATACCTAAAGCAGCAGCAATGTCAGTAAGGTTGTATTTGTATCCTGGCGCAATGATCTCATAATACCAGTCCCCCTCTGCGGTGTACCTCTTCCAGGCATCTTTGCTGATTCCATGCAGACTCATGATTCGCACACGATCCGCATATTCTTCATTTTCGGTGGTGATCATTCCTCCTTCTCCGGTGGTGATGTTCTTTGTTGCGTAAAAACTAAAACAGGTTATATCCCCAATTGTTCCGATCATCCTCTGTTTATAATAGGTTGGAAAACTATGAGCGGCGTCTTCGACGACTTTCAGGTCGTATCTCGACGCTAGGGCCATGATGGTCTCCATGTCACAAGGATAACCTGCATAGTGGACAGGGATGATCGCCTTCACTTTTTTTCTACTTTCGGATTCGCATCTTCTTCTAACTACGTTTTCAAGTAGCTCTGTGTCCAAATTCATTCTTTCGGAATCAATATCGACAAGTAAGGGTCTTGCCTTGAAGTACCGGATCACTTCTCCGGTTGCTGCAAAGGTCATTGGGGAAGTGATAATCTCGTCTCCTTCTCGAATCCCAATGGCTTCGAGAGCTAAGTGCAGGGCGGCAGTGCATGAGTTTACCGCAACGGCATACTTACATCCGATAAATTTTGCAAAATCTTCTTCAAATTGTTTAGCCCTGGGCCCCGTTGTAATCCAGCCCGTTCGGAGTGTCTCGACGACTGCTTGAATTTCGTCCTCCGTAATAGAGGGCATGGCAAAGGGGAGAAACCTATTGTTTGACATACGTAATGATCTCTTTCATCTGCTTAGGCTCTCAAAATATTTCAGCTTCCTGTGCAACGTCTTGGTTATAAGGTTTATAAGAAAACCGATGCCAAAACTCACATGGATAAGAACAATAGCTGCAACAACTCCTGGCCAAAGCCGAAGGTCATCCTTCCGGGTAAGCTGGAAAACCTCCAAGCCAACTGCTACGAGATAGCTCACAAGATACATCAGCAGACCGGCAAATGCATACTCGTTGAAGGGAGCAACTACGCTCAGACCGAGAAGGGCAGTAACGAACAGGGCTGGGAGAAGGTGCCTGAAAGAGGCCTGCTGGGCGTGTTTCTCGATCACGGCAACCTTCCAGTAGCCATACTGCATGAACTGTTTGAACAATTGTGAGTACCGGCTCCGGGGGAAATAGTGTATTTTTATTTTTCCGTGTTGCACAATTTTGCCACCTTTTTTTCTCAGCCGGAACGATAACTCATCATCTTGGTTTCTTACCATATCCTCATCGTACATGCCGATCTCGATAAGCCGGCTCTTCCTAAAACATCCTCCATACACAGTATCTGTTTCACCAACGAAATCACCGCGATCGCGCAACGCCCCACCCATGGCGATACGACTTTTGTAGGCCAAGCCAATAGCATTTTGTGTATACGTATTACCCAATTCGGGAACCAATACGCCACCGACATTGTCCGCTCCCGTCCTTTCGCTCAGTTCAATTAAATCGCACAGGTAACTACTAGGGTGAATGCATCTCACGTCTGCTCTAACTATATATTCTCCCTTTGCATACCGAATTCCCAGATTCATCGCACAGGGGACGGTTTTGCCCGAATTATCAATCACAACAAGATCAGAAAATTGACTCTCCAGATGCGAGAGAATCTCACGCGTTCCATCGGTGCTCAACCCATCGATCACAATGACCTCAAACCCTCCATCAGGTTCATTAAAACTGCATACATTATGGATACAGCTCTTGATATACTGAACTTCGTTTCGACAGGGGATTAATACTGACACCTTCTTCATTTTTCCCAAAAAATATCAATACCTGTTGAGTACCACTCAATTCATCTATACGGTATAAGCTGGACGTGAGTGAAACAGAAAAAACAACTTAGCCGGTCTATGATCTAAAGCATCATATCGTATTCATATCCACTCACAAATATCGGAGCACAATATTGAGGGGCAAGTCACTTGTCCCCCGGCAAAGCCGGGGGCTTGATAAAACCGTGAACCGCTCAAAGCGGATTGAAAACCTTGAGCCACCTGAAGGTAGCACTTACTCAAACATTCCCAATTGATCTAATTTCTTGTCAGCCTCTTCCTGACTACGGACATATTCCCGTATGTCCTCTTCATTCAGTCCAACCGTTGAAATACAATAGCCACGAGCCCAGAAATTCTGACCCAGAAAATTCCGATTCCTCCCCATTGCCCTTGCAACCCAAATCGCACTTTTGCCCTTCATATACCCAACCACTTGCAATACCAAATACTTCGGCGGAATCGAAACCACCATGTGAACATGATTCACCTTTAACTTTCCTTCTACCACTTCACTCTCTTTCTGCAATGCCAACTTTCGAAGGATGGGTCCCAGATCCCTTCGAAGCTGTCCGTACAGAACTTTCTTCCGGCATTTTGGAATCCAAACCAGATGATACTTGCATTCCCACTTGGTATGGTGTAAGCTCTCGTA
>DATHCH010000246.1:0-16491 GCA_035319625.1 Thermodesulfobacteriota bacterium | reverse complement strand
GCCATTGTAATGGCACATCACGTTGTAACGGAGGAGGAGTGGACCTGGTACTCAACTGCTAGTGGCGGAGATTGCTGCGATGCCGACGATCACCTGAAAGGTCTATGTGAGGCGATCAGGAACCAATTGGTGAAAGAGGGATTCCGCGCCAAGTTGGTGACATATCCCGGCGAGAGCGGCTTGCAGTTTCGTTTTGTTGCTGAAGCTGCCGGCCTTGGCAAAATCGGGACCAACGCTTTCTTGTTTCATCCTGCATGGGGCCCTTGGGTTCATCTAAGGGTCCTGGCGACAACCGCCAAATTGGATCTGCGGCCTGAGTTGTCAGGCGACCAGTTCTGTGATGCGTGCGGTCTATGCATCTCCGAGTGCCCGGCCTGCGCGATCTCTCAAGACACCTTTCAAGGGCTCCAATGCCGATCCTACCGAAAGGCCAGGGGAGAGTATGAGCCACATGGCCCAAAGGGCCTCCTGCCATGGTGCCTGCGGTGCGTCTGGGTTTGCCCGAAAGGGAAGCAACCAACGCCCCCTGTAAGAAATGAATGAGCCGTCGAGCCGTTGGGCCGGATCGCCCTGCGACCTCAGTTCCCTTACCAAAGAGTAGCAACGTCGCATTTAAGACAGATAAGCGAACTGCCAAACCGTACTAATTGAAGATCCAAAGTTTTCGGAGGCGCTCAAAGCGTTTCAGGAAAGCCGTCTCTTTGGGAGTCAACAGAGCAGGAGCGATTCTCTTTTTCAATTTCAGCAGTCCCCCCTCATCTACCCGCCGGAGCAGAGGGAAAAGATAATGCCGGAGGAATCCTTTCTCCTTAAAAGCAAAACTGCTGTTGAAGTCGATGAGGAAAGGTTCTCCCCCTTCGGAGAGGAGGATGTTTCCTCTATGTCTCAAATCCAAGTGAACCACTCCCCTTGTGTGGATTTCCCTGAGCACCTGTTCTAAGTCAGAGAAAAAAGAAGAAGAAATGGGCTCCTCCCTCTGGATAGGTTTCCCCGGAACAAACTCCATGGCAAACGCAAAGCGGTCAATCCGCTCCACGGGTTGCGGAACACCCTTTATGCCTGCGAGCCGGGAATAGATCTTCCACTCTTTATGAATCAACCAGAGTCCCAATGTCCATCGCAAAAAAAAATGTTTTTCCCGGACGTCCTTTACCATCAGGGATCGACCTGCCACCTCTACCTGACTTAAATCAGGTTTCCCAAATTTTCCCTTGGTAAGACAAATCGTTTTCTCCCTGATCTCTTCTCTTGTCATGAGTATTTCGCCATGCGCCATGCTCTATGCGCTCTTCCTCAAAAGAAAAGACCCCAATAGGGACGGCTGAGGATCAGCAAAATTCCGGCAAGGACGATGAGGAGAATTCCCTCCTCGCTGTTTTCAATAAGATGCTTCACCTGCCAGGAGCCTTTTTGATCTGAATAGCGTGTTGTTCGAGGAATATATTCCGGCACCTTCTCGTCGTAATCCTCATATTGGCTTCCGAAACGCTTTTTCAACCGATCTCCCTCCATCCTCTTCTTATAGGGGATATAATGAAAACAGAACATATATAAAGCTAACGCCATCAAATAGATATTATCCGCCATGAGACAAAATCCTGACGTAATAAAAATCGAGCCGATGTAAAGCGGATTTTTTACATAAGCATAGGGGCCGGTAACGGTCAACACCTCGTTCTTTTGAAGATGGCCGGCAGCCCATAGTCGAATCCCCTCTCCCAGGAAGATCAGGGCCATCCCAATGATGATCCCTGGTAACTGGGGTTTCGCAAAAATCACCAATAAGAAGGCCCCGATGAAAAGCGGAATCCTTCGGGCCTTCCTCTGCCAGGATACCCTCTTATCCTCCATAACGTCCTCTCTTCCTGAATAAGTTCAATACGGAGAGACCTCATCGGTTGGAGATCACGACAAAATCATCTCCTCCCACCCCACGCCGAGCAATCACTTGAACTTCCGGCCTGTCTTCCCTCAGTTGAAATTTCAAGAAATCTCTGGATCTAAGCAAACAGAAAACTCTTTCCGGAGACCCCAAAAAATTCAAGAGGTCCTCTTCCTCATTCAACACCGGGATGGGAACAATCCCTGTGTAAAAATTAAAAGGCCCCGGTTCAAAATCTCCATAGATGGCTAATTTCTCGCCGGGCTGAATTCGTGAAGTGATCTCTTGACAAATGAAACGGGCTGACTTGTAAGAGTTCACAAAGGGAAACGCGACCCTCAGTGTATAGAAGAACCCTCCGGTAATCAACCCGACAATAACAAAAAAAACGATCCCATGACGTTTGAAGCGATACGAAACAAAGAGGGCAAGGCTTCCTCCAACCAAAAGAAAGGCCACGGGAAGGCTGTAAGAAAAGCAAGTTGGAAACCATGTCCAAACCACCCATGGGGCGGCAAGACCTGCCACGAAGATCAATGTCATCAAGCCGTAGAGGGGAATGGAAATCCACTCGCGCCTGAAACGTTCCATCGATGTAGAAATCACATCCTCCCAGAACTTCCCTACCATCAGGGAAGCAGCGGGATAGAGAGGCAGTAGATACAGGCCCCTCTTCCCCTTGGAAACAGAAAAAAACAGAAAGATGACAGCAAACCATACAAAGGCAAAAAGGAACTCTTTTCTTTTTCCTGTGGCTTCCTTGAAAAAGCCGTAAACAATTGCTCCGGGAAGAAAGATGAACCAAGGCAGATATTCAAGAGGAAAGTTGTAGAGATAGTAATAAGGGGGGCGGACATGGGTCCACCCTTTCGCATACGCATCCACGGTGTGTTTGAAGAGGGTTTCTCGAAGATAGACATTCCCTCCCCTGGAGACGGCCGGAAGATACCATGCGAGAACGACGATCACAAAGAGAAGCATCCCCGGGAGGAGCTTCATCCGCCTGATTCCTCTCCAGTCCTTTTGAACGGCCAGATAGATTAAACTGACTAAGAGAGGGAGGATAAAGCCGACTGGTCCCTTGGCTAAGGTCGCCAACCCCATACTGATATAATAACCGTAAATAGACAGACCTTTCAGGCTTCTCGGACGAATCTTTTCCTCCTGACCGTATTCGTACCATTGGAGAAAACAGAAAAACGATGCCGTCGTAAAGAAAGTGAGCGTCGCATCAATATTGCCCCGCGTGGAAAGATAGGCAAATTCAAAAACTGTCGCCAGGACAAGTCCGGACAGAAACCCCGTGCGTGAGGAGTAGAACTTCTTTCCAATGAAAAAAGTGAGTAGTACGGTCAAGGTCCCGAAGAGGGCAGATGGGAACCTCACTGAAAACGGGGAGAAACCTCGCCAGAGGAAAGAGGAGAAGGCAATGGCCCAGAAGAAGAGCGGAGGCTTATCGGTGTAGAGATGCCCGTTGCGATGCATCAGGATCCAATCTCCCCGATTCACCATCTCTTTCGAAACCTCAGCATAACGGGGCTCATCAGGGCTCCAGAGATCCCATTGACCCAGGTTGATAAAATAGATGACGAAGCAGAGTCCCAGGAGCAGGGCCACCTGACTCCGTGGCTGAGCGGCAATTTTCGAAAACCGTTGGTCCATTCTGTTTATGTCAACCTTTCTGTGACGACCCCTTGGGGGGAGACGTAGACCAATCCTCTGCGACGGCTTTCATCCATCAATCCACGAAGAAAAGCCTTCTCATCTTTTACGACGGGATTGAAGCAGAGATATTCTCTAAAAAATCTGAAACGATCCACTTTTGTCATGAGCCTCGGGGTTGAAGTATTGAGCTGGAGAAAATTTCTGAACAATTTTTTCCCGTTCACCTTTTCGTCCAATCGGATGTCCTCAAAATCGAGGAAATGAAAATCCCATGCCTCTCCTTTCTCCGAGACAAGGATATTGCACGTTTTCATATCCTTATGGTACACGCTCATTCTATGGAGACCGCCAAGCCAGCGCGCAAAACCCTTCACAAAAAACCTTTTCCTCTTTAAATCCTCAAACCCCTTCAAAACATATCGATCCATCTCTAAATCGCTGGCCGGTGCCTCCATGAACAGAAAGCTCTCCTTCAATCCCATCCAGTCTTTCCTTTCGACAAGAGCCAGAGGCCTAAGCGTCGGAATACCTCTGGCCCTCAGGCCATTAGCCGCCACCCAGGCTTTGAGCCCTTTTGAGCGACGAAGATATTCCTTCATCCGCCCCCAGAAGTGAGGATAGTAGAATTGTTTTAAGCTTATCCGTTCCCCTTCGTCCTTCAAAACAGAAACGTTCACTTCAGGAGAGTTTTTGACGAGGCAGGAAGGCCTCTCTCTCACCAGAGCCCGGTGCTCATCCAACATCCTTTTCAGACGATCCAGAGAGAAATCTCGTCGGTGAAAATAACGGAGCCCTCTCTCCTTTTGCACCATAAACTCACCGCTTTCCTTCAGACAGCGTTTCGTTCTGCTTCGCCACTGCCTCCTGAGAAGACGATCCATGGAGGGGTAAATCCTGTCGAATAAGATCTCTCTTTTCTCGTGCCCGCCGGACATCCCGTCGAAATATCGATCCAGGAATTGGAGTTGTTCGGTTTCTCCCCACATCTTCCTTAAGGAATGAAAGAGGTGAGCAAGATTCCATAGCCTTTGGCTCAGGGAAAGAGTTTCCATGATCTTCGCACGATGCGAATCCGTGAGAAACAAGGAGCCCCCCTCCCACAGAAAATTCCCTCCGTGAAGGTCTTGATGAAATAACCCTGCATCTTGAAACGCCCTAACGGTCATTGCCAATTCAATAATTGAACGAGGTTCTTTTGCTTTTGCGACCTCATCGATGAACGAAACTCCCGTTCCAGTCGCCTTCGAGAGGTAATAGCTCTCCCTGACCAAGCCCCTCCGGATCCTCTCCATCCAGCCCAGGGGTTTGGGGATCTTAAGCTTCTTCCTTTCTAATTGGGAAGCGATCAGAAATTCCTTTTGCCCTTTTGAGGGTAGGAGAAGATATTTCACATACTCCGGCCAACCCTTTGCCTCATCCCTTTTCAAAAAAACCCTCATCCCGTTCGGAAGGCGGAAAATAGCCGCCCACCTCCACGTCGACTCCTTAACCACTTCCCCTCCCATCTCCCGAATGGAAGAGATAGGATCGCTAAAAAAATCGACGGGAAGGCTATCGAGCACTTCCCCCATCACCCAACCCTTGATTTCACCTTTTGATACGCGTTTAAAAATTGAGCTTCCCATTTGCTCCGTTCGGGGTCTATTTCCGCTTCCCCAATTTGATCATCTCCTGATAAAACTCTTCAACGGCCTCCGCCTGCCGATCTAACCGAAACTCTTCATGTGCCCTCTGATAGGCTGCCTTTCCCAATGCCTCTCTCATTTCGGGATGATGAAGCAGTCGAAGCGCGGCATCGGCCAAGCCTTCCCAGGTATCGTTCACGACCAAACCTGAAATCCCATCCTTCACCAGCTCAGGGAGCATCCCGCGGTTGGCCACGATGACTGGTTTTCCCATGGCCATGGCCTCTCTCAGGGCCCTGGCTGTTCCGTCGGAGCCTGCCATTAAAAAGACGAAGATATCCATGCAGGCCAGGGTGTCGAGATAGTCCTCTGTCCGATATCCCCCGAGAACGACCCATTTTTCAACGCCGAGCTGCTTCATGGGCTGGTTGACGCTGTGCTCCATCTGACTCGACCGGCCAACCAGGAGAACTTTCACGCTTGGAAATTCTCCGGCAATCTTTTTCACCGCCTCCAAGAGGACAGCCGTCCTCCTGTATTTTTGAAATCGAGCGATCATTCCGATCACGATATCCTTCGGCCCGATCCCCAGGAGATTCCTCATCTCCTTAAATTTCCTGTTTGGGTCATACCGGCTGAGATCCAAGGCAGGCGAGATCCTTCGGACCCTCTCAAGAGGGAGCCCGAAATGTTCGGCGTCCTCTCTCCTCGCCCTCTCGAAAAAGGTGATCATGCCGTCCGTGAACTGAGAGATGAGAAGGCGATTTCCCAAACCGGGCGTCAAGGGATCTCGCTTATGGTCCGTACGAATAACGATGACAGGATGGCTTGACCTTCTCGCAGCGATCCCACCCAGGAGATGGCCATGGGAATGGTGGACATTGAGAATATCGAATTCTTCCTGACGGAGATATCGGGTGAGGTCTGAAATGTCACGAAGATGGGTTGGTAGAAAGGAGGGACGAAAAAATTTCACCGAATGGTCCAGTCGAAACCGGTCCGTGGCCTTCACTCCTGCCTGGAGAACTCTTTTCTCAATACTATCCTCGACCAGAAGAGGGGGTTTTCGGTAGGCGAAGGTGACGTCGTGCCCCCGCCTTTCCAATTCCTTGCAGAGGGCCAAGGTTGGATCAGCTGGGCCTGTCCACTTCCAGTTGCTGAAAAGATGGAGGATCTTCATTCGGTTGAGTGCCTATCCAAGTATTCAAGATGTCGAAAGCCAAGAACTAAAGGAAGAAGTTATCATTCTCAACTTTTTCAAGGTCGCGGACGTCTTTTTTGGAATGGATCAGCTCTTCTAACCACCAGTTGGTGCGATTGTAAAAACATCCAACATCTTTACATTCCTCTTTGGCATCGAAGGTCCGGATCGACTCGGCGGCCCGTTGGAAGGTTTCCCTGAATTTTGTTTCCGAGAGGTACCCATCCGGCATTCCAACCCTGGCCTCTTCCACGCCTCGAAATGCAGGACAGTGAAAGATTCCGAAGGGCGTCACCACGGTCCGGAAGAATTGCATGTGGCATCTCGCGGGTTGTTGCTTGATTTGGTCGATCTCACGATTCAGCATGGCCTTCAGGTTGGAGCTTTCAAGAATCTTCACTTGATCCCCTGCCGCATGTCTTGCTTCCTGAAGATGGATCTTGATTTGATCGATTATTTCTTCTTCCTTCGTTTTCCCGACGTTTTTCAGCAATGTCTCCCTCTGAGACTCATTCCACCGCACCAGACAGGGTTTGAACGAAACATAATCAAATGAGAATTCCCTCGCCAGTTCTACCGATCTTGTCATCTCATCCAGATTGGGACGGAGTCTCTTTCTGTTAATCTCCACGCCCTCCCAGACGACCACAAACGAATAGCCCAGTGAAACCAGAGGATTCTTCTTTTTTACCTTCTTTGCTTTTTCCAATATCCCCCTTAGCGTCACCCGCGTTCTGGGCACATGCAGCGCCTTAAACACTTCTTCGCCTGCCGCATCAATTGAAATCCTGACCCAATCTTTCTCCTTGAGCTCTTGGACGACCGTTTCAATTCTTTCGAGCTGCGAACCATTGGTCACGATCCCAACCTGTAATCGCTTGCCCTTGATATAACGGACGATCTGTCCAAAATCTCTATGAAGCGTGGGCTCTCCCCCTCCGATCAAGATAACGGAGAGAAGGCCATGGGAATGGAGTGTGTGGATCGTCTTCTTGACTTCCTCTAATGCCAGGGTTTTCCCGGCGTTGATCAGCCTCGAATCGACACAAAAATGGCATGAAAAATTGCAGGCAGAGGTCAAGTCTAAATTGATGGAGATCGGGCTGAAAATCGGCAGTCCTCGACCCGAGGCTTGGATATTGCAATCTCTCTGCCATTCAATATAGTCTTTCAGCCTTTGAAGGGTAGCATCCTGTCTCAATTTGGAGCCAAAGTCATGCTCCCTTTCTCTTAGCTTTTCCATGATGCTCTCTTTTCAAATTCGCCAAAACCGTCATAAACTGCTTTCAGCAGCGACACATTATGGAGAATATGCGCGGCCCCGATGAGAGGCTCGGTCCCCTTTTCAAGGGCCTCCATAAAATTTTGGACGGAGAGTTCAAGGGGGTCAGCAATCTTCAATCTCCTATTTCCGTAATGAAAGTAGATCTCATAATTTTTCAAATCCAAACTTCGGAAAACAATCCTGTCGTTGAACCCGTAAGAAAACTCACGGGGTTGAGTCTTTTGGTACACTAATCTTATTAACACATCACAGGCATGTGTTCCAAACAAATAGGTAAATTGGATGCTCATTTCCTCTTCCCCATCCGATTCAAAATTCAAACCTTCTATCCTTCCGGGTCCTAATCGGCAGTAAAGAATACTGAGGGGATGAGGGACGGATTCAGGGATCATCACTCTTCCTGGAGAAAAAGGTGACATCCGCATCGAAAAATGATTGCTTTCTCTGATCCTGATCCCTCCGCAAATTTTCTCATAGTCATCTATGGAGAAAGGCCACTGAGAATTCATGGCAATCGTTATCTTTTTCTCTCGGGCTTTCTCGATAATCTCTTCAGCCCTTTTTTGAATATCCTTGTGATCGCCCCAGAGGAAGGGTTTTTCGCAGAAAATATGGAGCCCGGATTCCAGACATTTCAATAGATATTCATAATGGGTTGAAGAAGGGGAAGCAATGGCCACCGCATCAGGCTTTTCGCCCCTCACCATTTCCTCGAAGGTGGCATAGGGATGGGCTTCTATTCCATATTTCTTTAAAGCCGAAGAGGCTTGAAGGCCCGTTTTCTCCGTCGTGCCCAGCACAGAGGTGACTCTTGCCCCGTGCTTATGGAAATACTTTCCTATATACTCGCCGATACCATTTCTCGTTCTCCCCGCCCCTATAATGGATACGTTCAGTGGAATCAAAAGCCCTCATATCTCCTTGTGTTTTACTGAAAAATACTTGTATTTTAACACAGCCGATGCCGCAGGTAAAACGCCATCTCCGGGAGCTATTATCCCGTAATCAAAGAATCTAACAAGGGATGCTTAAAATGGAGAGTAAGGGCTTCACCAATCTGGAGAAACCGTTAGATCCCAAGAAACGGTGGGAGCAGCCTTCAGGCTGGGAATTCACCCCGTCAGAAATGATGCCTCGCAACGACTGGAATTTCTAACGGGGTTCACGCAAGCTTAACCCCCCTCTAATCCCCCCTTAGGTTAAGGGGGGATTAAGGGGGGTGATTCGTAATCAAAACCACATCATCGTTTCTCACCCGGCGCCGTGCGATCAATTGAACCTTCGGCTCCACTCCCCCGCTGAATAATTGAGAATAATCACTGAATTCAAGGATGCAAAAGACTCTTTCTGAAGATCGGATAAAATCAAGAAACGCTTTTCTGTCGTAAAATTTTTTAATGGGCACAACCCCCGTATAATAGTTATAAGGATCGTTTCCAAGCCCTCCGTAGATCACTAATTCGTCACCCGGTTGAATCCGCGATGTCACTTCTTCCGAAATGAACCGGGCCGACATCTGCGGATTGGCAAGGGGGAAAATGACCCTAAGCGCATAAAAGTATCCGGCCACCATCATTCCCACAAGGAGGAACAGGACGGCCCTATAATTTTTTAGGCGAAGGAATACCAGCATGGTTAGGCTGCACCCAATCAAGAGGAGAGCGATAGGAAAACTATAAGGCAGGTAAGGGGACAACTTTATTGAGACCGCCCATGGAGCCACTACCCCGGCGACCAATCCAACCCCGATCAACCCGTAGAGAGGGAAAATAATCCATCCTCGCTTGAACGAAAACGGCGGGTCCGAGACGAAATCACTCCAGAACTTCCCCACCATAAGAGAGGCAGCCGGATAAAGAGGCAAGAGGTAAAGAGCCCTTTTTGATCTGGACAGGGAGAAAAATAAAAAAATGACAAGACACCATACGGAAAGAAAGAGGAACTCTTTTCGCTTTCCGATCATCGTCTTGGAACAGCCGTAAACAATGGCCGCGGGCAAACAGAAAGTCCAGGGCATAAAGCTCATCGGAAAACTATACAGATAGTAATAGAGCGGATGTGGATGGGTCCATCCCGTTGAATAAGCCTCGGTAGTATGCCTGAAAAGATTTTCTTCAAGGTAGGCCCTCCCACCCATAGAGACGGCGGGAAGATACCACGCAAGGACAATGGCCAGAAACAAAAAAATTCCCGCAAGCAGCTTCATCCGTTTCATTTCTCCGTATTCTTTTCGGATGAGGAGAAAGATGAGGCTCGCCAAAAGGGGAAAGACCAATCCGATCGGCCCTTTGGCTAAGGTAGCAAAGGCCATACTGACATAAAATCCAAAAATGAAAAGGTTCCGGATCGGCCGGCTGTGACAAACTCCTTCCTGCCTTCCCTCCTGATACCAGAGAAAGAAGCAGGCAAATGAAGCGGTCGTAAAAAAGGTGAGCGTCACATCGATATTGGCACGGGTGGAAAGGTAGACGAAATGAAGGCTTGTCGCCAGGATGAGTCCGGAGAAGAACCCCGTTCGGGGTGGATAAAGCCTTTTCCCAAGAAAGAAAGTAAGAAGGACGGTGAGTGCCCCGAAGATGGCGGACGGAAACCTCACGGAAAACGAAGTGAATCCTTGCCACAAGTAGGAGGATAGAGCAATCAGCCAGAAAAAAAGCGGAGGCTTGTCGCCATAGACTCCTCCGTTGAGATGCATGAGAATCCAATCGCCACGGTCCAGCATCTCTCTGGCGATTTGTGCGTAACGGGGTTCATCCGGATTCCAGAGATCCCATCGACCCAGATTGAGAAAGTAAAGGATAAGGCAGATTCCGACAAGAAGAAGAATGTGAACCCATTTGGAAGGAGTGTTGATGAAAAAAGGGCGTCTCGTGGGAAAAAAATCCTTTCTTTACTTTAATTGCCTGATCAGATTCTTTCCTCAATCTCATAATGGATATGACGACTTTTCATCCATTTCACCGCCAGAAGATCGATGAAGGCACGCCACATCCGGTTCCAGGTGGTATACTTCGAAATGCCGAACTGTCTCGCATGGTGGGCAATGGGTATCTCGATCACACGGTAGCCCTCCATCTTCACCAGGGTGGGGATGAAGCGGTGCATCCCTTTGTAAAGTTTGATCTCCTGAAGACATTCCCTCTTATAAGCCCTAAAGGTGCAACCGCTGTCCTGGATCTCCTCTCCGCTCAAGCTGTTCCTGATTCGATTCGCAATCCTTGACGTGATCCGCTTGACCCACGAATCTTCCCTCTTTTGACGCCATCCGGTGACCATGTCGTACCCTTTGAGATAGTCCAGCATCGTCGGGATGTCTTTCGGGTCATTCTGAAGGTCGGCATCGATGGTGACGATAATTCCTCCCCGCGCCTCTTTGATTCCCGCTGCCCCTGCGGCCGTCTCGCCGCAGTTCTTCTTAAAGCCGAGGATGCGCATCTGCGGATACTCCAGCGCCATCTTTTTAAGGAGATGACGGCTCTGATCTTTGCTGCCGTCATCAACGAAAATCATCTCGTAGGTTTTCCCCAAGGGCTTCAGTACTTCTGCGATTTGAGGAATTAGAACCGGGAGATTTTCCTCTTCGTTATAGACGGGCACGACTACTGAAATATCAATCGGAGGGTTCTCTCTCATGAGACGATCCATACTCCACGCTTAATTCTTTTGATCAAAGAACTCCCTGATGCTGGCACAGACGAAATCCACCTTCTCTTTTTCAAGCTCCGGGTAGATAGGGAGAGAAAGAATCTTCTGCACCGTTGCTTCTGTCACTTTCAGTTTGGGCTGTTTGCCGAGGGCATTCCGGACGGCTGGCTGTTGATGGTTGGGGATGGGATAATGGATCCCAGACTGAACCCCCTTCTCCTTTAAGAAATCCGCCAGCTTCTCTCGTTGATCAGTCTGGATGACATAAAGATGATAGACCGTCTCGGCCCAATCCTTTGCTTGGGGGGTCACCACGGGAGTTCCCTTTAATCCATCGTTATACCATCCCGCGATGCACCGTCTTGATTCATTAAACCAGTCCAGTCTCTTAAGTTGGAGACGGCCCACCGCACCCTGGATTTCATTGAACCTTAAATTATATCCAACCAGCTCATGCTCATATTTTTCTTTCCGACCGTGATCCCTCAGCATCCGGCAGGTCTTAGCCATCTCGTCGTCCGAGGTGACAAGGATTCCACCGTCCCCAAAAACCGTCAGGTTCTTCGAAGGATAAAATGAAAAACAGCCGCCAATTCCCATCGATCCCACCCTTACTCCTCGAAATCGGGCGCCGTGAGCCTGACAGCAGTCTTCCAGAATGAAAAGCCGGTATTGCTTTGCCAAATCGCGAAGGGAATCCATCTGGGCCGGGTGGCCGTAAAGATGGACGGGGATTATCCCTTTGATCTGCTTGACTCCCCGTAACCCGGTCTTCTTTCTTAAGACCGATTCGATATGCATTGGGTCCATTGTATACGTATCGTCAATATCGATGAAAATCGGCCTGGCTCCCACATGAAACACGGGTTCAATGGTCGGAAACGCCGTGAGAGAGGGAACCAGGATCCCATCGCCCTCCTTCACTCCCAGGGCCTTCAGACAGAGAAAGATGGCCGATGTCCCTGAGGAGGTGAGGACGGCGTGCTTCACCCCGATGAACTGGGCAAACTCTTTTTCAAAATCTTTGCATTGATTCCCCAGAATATATTGTCCGGAATCGATCACCTCTAACACGCGATCTTTCATTTCCTTATCCACATAGGGTTTAGAAAGAGGCACCTTCATTTTAACTCCTTTCCCCGAACATCATTTTTTCCCCACTTCATCTCCACTTTCTTACCGATCTGAGAGGATCGGTAGCAGGCCTCAACGATTTTTAACGCGTCAAACCCAGCCTGCCCGTCCGCCAAGGGTTTGGACCGGTTTCTTATCGAATCAAGAAAAGCTTTCAGTTCCGTCGTCAGGGGCTCTTCCGGCTCGGTGGGAATGTTCTGAACCTCTCCTTCCAGGGCAACACATTTTTCCGCTTGCCTCTCATGCCGGTTCTCGTAGAGAAGAAGAGAATTTTTTTGGAAGTCGCAATAAAGGCTTGCTCGATCCCCGACGATGGCGATATCTCTTCTTTTCTCGGGCGGCATATAGCCCGCCTCGATAAAAACCATCTTCCCATGATAATCCAGAACGGAGACGGAGGTATCGTCCAGAGGGAAGTTGAGGTAATTCTTGACAACGGCCGTCACGGCCCGCGGGGGCCCACCGAAAAGATAATTGAAAAGGTCGAAATAATGGATCGCATCCGTTTGTGTCACGCCGACATCTGTCCTGGGTCTTTTGAACCCCATGAAATGGCCGTAGCCGTACTGGACTTTTCCCAACCGGCCCTCCCCGATGAGACTCTTGATCTTCGAGGAGGCAGGATGGTACCGGTAGACATGGCCCACCTGAAGGATCACGCCTTTCTTTTTCGCCAGCGCGATCATCTCCTTCGCTTCTTGAGATGTGAGGGCGATCGGTTTTTCTACAAAGACGTCTTTCTTCTTATCGAAACATTCTCTGCAGATGGTCAGATGGTTGTCGGCGGGTGTGACAACATCCACCCCGTCTATTCCATCAAGGAAATCATGATAATCGGTTGAAAGACGATCTTCGGGAATGGAGAATTCCCGGCAGGTCTTCAGCTGGCTCGAGTCCGAATCAACCACATAAAGCTCGTCGACCAGCTTGGTCAGCGTCTTCAAGTGGTTCTTGCCCCACCTTCCTATTCCCACCAACAAAAGCTTCATATACGAACTCCTGTAACCAAACCTATTTGTGACACAGCAACAGTACGTTATCGGAAAAGAATCTTGACGCAGGGATGGCCTTATAAATACTGAAACCATTCTCCCTGAGCTCCCTCGTTATCTCATGGAGCGAGATCCTTTTCTTGATGGGCCTTTCACCGAAAAGAGATCCTATCCTGTGGGCCATCTTCTTAAACCTGTTAGGATAATTATAATCGATGACCAGCCATTTCTTGGTCACCCTTCTCATTTCCTGAAGCATTCGATATCTTATCTCCATGGGGATATGATAAATAAACCGGATGGAGAACACGCAGTCGATAGTGTTGTCCTTGAATGCCATGGCTTCGGCATCCAGACGGATGTTCGAAAAGGATTCCTCAAAGCCATTCATCCTCTTTCTTGACTCCATCATCATCTCTAACGAAATATCCCCGCCGATCCATTTATACCCGCTCTTCAAAATCAGATGGCTTAACCTTCCTGTCCCGCAGGGGATGTCAAGGGCGAACCCCTCTCTCCCTGTAAACCGAATAAGCTTGGAGATCACCCTTTTGGTGTTCCAATTCCTAAATCTTCCATAGATCCCGCTGAACCTCGTCTTTTCATAGCCTGCCGCATAGGTCCTATTTTGATACAGTTGCCTTACATGATACATAACCCACACCTTTTCATTTCAATCTATCCGGTATGCAGGCCCCTTCGCTCGCCGCGTAAGCCCTATCTTCTTCGGTTTTATTTAACCTCACTCTCCTGAGATGTCAATCCTTCCGAAACTCACCATCATCCGTAATCAAAACAGTTTGGGGGCTAACGGTTTGAAATAAGAACATACTTCCAATTGGCTACTATCATCTGTTCAAGGGGGCAAAACTCGACTCCCGTTTCTTTTTTAAGGTGGTCAAGGGCCTCCGGATAAATCACAACAAACACTCGTTGAGGGGAGTTCAGAATCTCAAAAAACCGTTCCTTGGTTTGAATGCTTTCGATATAAGGCTTCTTGGTATAGTAAAGCAACCCGTTCGACTTGAGGGAATAGGTCTTGAGTTCATCCCCCGGCTCCATCCTTTTTAAAATTCTCTCCGAAAATAGCTTGGCTGACTTCTGTGGGTTGAACTTGGGCAGAAGAAGACTGAAATGGAGGTGAAGAAGAATGAAACCGATCATGAGGCTGATGAACGAGGCCCATCTGTTTTTCCTGATAAAAAACAACAGAGAGAAAAAAGAGCCGACCAATAGATAAGAGAGAATGGAGACGGCTATGGAGTGATAGTTCATCAGGGCTGGATAGAGCCTTTGCGGAATTTTTAACAGGACCAGGACAGAGCTGGCGGAGAATAGAAGGGTCAAAAGGAGAAGCCCGGATAGAAATCCCTTCTTCCCCTCCTCTGATTGAAACCCGTGATCCCACAGAGCGCCAACCAACAGCGCGGCTGCCGGGTAAAGGGGCAAAAGGTAGTTATCTTTCTTTCCTTTGGACAGGGTGAAAAAAAGGAAGATAAAAAAGAACCAGATCGAGAGAAATAGGAATTCTTTTCTCTTGCCAAACTTTTTTCGTAACCCCAAAACGAATGCCGTGGGCAAGAAAACGATCCACGGAAAAAATTCTGCCGGAAACCGGATAAAATAGAAATAGAGCGGCTCCTCATGAAAATGTCTTCCTCCCTCTACATAAGTTCCGAACGCTTGTTTAAAAAGGATCCAATGGATATAATCTTTTCCTCCAACCCAACAGGCGGGTATCCACCAGATCAGCACAACCATTACAGAAAGAAGAAACCCCAGCAGAAGGTCGCGGCACCAAAACTTCTTCAGGTTCTTTTGAAGACCTGCGAAGATCAGAAAGAGAGGGAGCGTAAGATAAGCGGCCGGTCCTTTCGTTAAGATCGCAAGCCCGGCAAAAAGACTAGCCAGAAGGTAATACCTCTGGCGCCGCTCCTCTTTCTCGTAACCCAGATAGAAGAAAAAGAGAGTAAGAAGGAAGAAAAGCGTGAAAAGAGAATCAAGCATCACCCACCGCGATAGCTGCGGAAACAGGATGCAGGTTCCTAGAACCATCGCGGAAAGGAATCCTGCTTTGAGATTAAAGAGTCTCTCTCCAAAAAGAAAAGTGATGAAAACGATGATCAACCCCGCCAGGGCAGAGGGAAGACGATTGGCCAGCGCGTTATTTCCTCCCACAAAGAAAGCGGAGAGATTGACCAACCAAAAGGAAAGGGGAGGTTTCTCCGCATAAACCTCTCCGTTGAGATGCGGCAGAATCCAATTCCCCGTTTCCTTCATTTCCCGCGCGATCACAGCATATCGGGTTTCATCGGGTTCCCATAAATCCCTCCCCCCCAAGTTGAAAATGAATAGGACCATACCGACGGCGAGTACAGCGAAGAGATATTTTCTTTTTGCGCCCATGGTCTGAGTTCCTTCAAAACCTATACCCATTGAAAAAGCATAAGGTCTTACCACTCTATTGGAATCGACGTTCCAAACACAACCAAATGTTTTGGGAAAAAATTATAACACAAAGATCAAAAAAGTGGGGTGGACATGCGTGAGATCTATATTAACATTTCTTAATGATATTGAAAAGATCCCCATTTGATATTATACCTCTGGACATTTCCACCACTATTTCAGCCAAATCTGTACATTAATGAACTTTATGAGCTAAAATAGAAACCCTCTCATTTGAAATCGTCATGAAAAATCAGGAAGTTAAGATGGGTTAAATTTATTGGCATCTTTTTTGCGGCATCTTTTTGAAAACAATCTAACTGGACAGCAATAGCAAATCTAAATTTTTCTTAGGATTGCCACACAGGAGGCAACTATGTCCACAATCGAGAGACTGAAAAAACTCTTTATCAATAAATTTGATTATAACGTTGAGGAACTCAAGCCCGAGACAACACTCGAATATTTGGGTCTCGATTCCCTTGATAAGATCGAATTCATGTTTGATATCGAAAATGAGTTCAAAATTAAAATCTCTGACGAACAGTTCAAAGTAACAACGATCCAAGATATGGTCGATGCGGTTGACCGATTCGTATCGGAGCAAGTGTCCC
>DATHCH010000245.1:0-6700 GCA_035319625.1 Thermodesulfobacteriota bacterium | reverse complement strand
TTAAACATATCGATGTCGAGGGCCCAGGATTAATTGAGCATTGTCTGAAGCAGGAGAAAATTCCCTATCGCATTCTCGATCTCAAACCCTCCGTCCATTGCCCAAAGCTTGAAGACATCACCCACATCGTCCTTTTGGGAGGACCAATGAATGTTTATGAGGAAGATCGCTATCCCTTCCTCAGAGAGGAGGACCTTTTTATTAAGGAGGCGATTCAGAGAGGGAAAGCGATCCTGGGGATATGTCTGGGAGCCCAATTGATCGCCAAAGCCCTCGGGGCAAAGGTTTTCAAGGCTCCTGTGAAAGAGATCGGATGGTATGATGTCTCATTGACAAAGATAGGTTCACAGGACCCTCTCTTTTCTTGCCTTCCAAAGACATTCCCTGTATTTCAATGGCATGAAGATACCTTTGAAATCCCAAAGTCCGGGAAGCTCATTGCCACTTCATCCCCTGTCTCTCATCAGGCCTTTCGATATGGAGAGAAAGTTTACGGCCTTCAATTCCATCTCGAAGTGACTGAGGAGATGATCCAGGAGTGGGTAGAAACTTATGAAGAAGAGTTTAAGGGGCCTCAGGCCTCCCCTCCTTCTTCAAAAGCTGAGATCATGAACGAAACCGAGATAAAGATCGAAACCTATATTAGGAGGGGGATAAGTTTTCTCACCAAGTTTTTTGGACAATAGATTCACATCCCTCCCTTTCCCCAGGAGAGAGGGTGGGGGTGAAGGAAACTTCGAAATCCGCAATCCCTGCCTGCGGACAGACAGGCCTAAACCCATTTTCAAAAGGAGTGATGAGATGAAAAAGATCGTATTCCTACTGTTGTTAATGTTCAGTATCATCGCGGTTGGCACTGTCTTGACCCAAGAAGCGAAGGCAGAATTGCCTGCCCATCAGATCCAGATGGTGAAATCCCCTCCTGACACGCCAGCACCTCCCAAAGTGGATACAGGAGATACTTCTTGGATCCTTATCTCTGCTGCTTTGGTCATGCTGATGACGCCAGGACTTGCCCTTTTCTATGGAGGCATGGTGAGAGCAAAAAATGTCTTAGGGACAATCATGCAAAGCTTTATCGCCCTCGGAGTCATCAGCATCCAGTGGGTACTTTACGGGTACAGCCTTGCCTTTGGTCCTGATATTGGCCACGTTATCGGAAGTCTTGGCTGGATCGGACTCAGGAGTGTCGGTCTTGACCCGAATCCCGATTATGCAGCCACGGTTCCCCATCAGGCATTCATGATCTTCCAAATGATGTTTGCTGTGATCACGCCCGCACTGATCACGGGCGCATTTTCTGAAAGGTTCAAATTCAAAACGTACCTGGTATTCCTCGTCCTGTGGGCCACATTTGTTTATGATCCTCTTGCACACTGGGTGTGGGGGACGGGTGGCTGGATCAAGAATCTCGGTGCCCTTGACTTTGCAGGAGGTCTCGTCGTACACATCAGTTCAGGGATCGCCGCATTGGCGGCGGCCCTGGTAGTCGGAAAGAGAAAGGGGTATGGCGAGGAGCCCTTGCCTCCCCATAACCTGACTCTGACGCTCCTTGGTGCAGCACTGCTCTGGTTCGGTTGGTTCGGCTTTAACGGCGGAAGTGCGGTCGCATCGGGCTCTCTTGCCACGTCCGCCTTTGTTGTGACACATATTTCAACCGCTGCTGCAGCCCTCTCATGGATGATTGCGGAGTGGGCCTATCGGGGTGAACCGACTGTTCTTGGTGCGGCGTCGGGTGCGGTAGCTGGACTGGTGGCTATTACGCCTGCATCCGGTTTTGTAGGACCGATACCCGCCATTCTCATCGGAGCAGGAGCGGGTGTCGCGTGTTATTTTGCAATTAGCCTTAAAACGAAGCTCGGATATGATGATTCTCTCGATGTCGTTGGCGTTCACGGAGTCGGGGGTACATGGGGTGCATTGGCCACAGGATTATTCGCTTCGAAGGCGATTAATGCTGCGGGAAACGATGGTCTATTTTTCGGCAATCCTTCCCTTTTGGGCATTCAGGCACTCAGCGTGGTTTCGGCATGGATATACTCCTTCGTGGTGACATTGATCATACTGAAGGTTCTCGACTGGACAATGGGCTTGAGAGTAAGCGATGAAGACGAGGTCACCGGCCTTGATCTAAGTCAGCATGGAGAGTCGGGGTATACTTTTTGACCAATAGTTAAGAATTGTGAGTTATGAGTTACGAATCAAAGCCTTAAAATCTCCGAACTCATTACTCCGAACGAATGCGGGAGGCGACATGAAAAAGATTGAGGCAATTATCAAGCCATTTAAACTGGATGAAGTGAAGAATGCATTGACCAAAATCGGAATTCAGGGGATGACGGCAACCGAGGTCAAAGGTTTTGGGAGGCAAAGGGGTCATACCGAGGTCTACCGAGGGGCAGAATATAAGATCGATTTTCTACCCAAAGTTAAGATTGAACTGATCACGACCGATGAGATGGTCCATCAGGTGATTGAGACCATTGAACGGACTTCCAGGACTGGAAAGATTGGAGACGGAAAGATCTTTCTCTCATCCGTTGAAGAAGTGATTCGAATCCGAACCGGAGAGCGCGGAAGAGATGCAATTTGAATTAGGCATGACCAGAAACGGGCTCATCGATACGAAAAACCTGATGGCCCAGGCGGTATCCAATTATTCCTCCCCGAGGGAGTTCCTCCGTCAACACTCCGATATGGTGGACGGCCTTGTGAGAAAGGCTTTCCAAAAGGCACAATCCCAGGTTTCGGCTTTGTCGGTCTGCCTCATCGCTGTGGGAGGCTACGGAAGGGCTGAGTTGGCTCCTTACTCGGATGTCGATCTCCTGCTCCTCTATTCCTCTTCGAAAAAAGAGGATCTTCCTCCTTTGATCGAAAAGATCCTTTACCCCCTCTGGGACTTAGGGTTGGAAGTGAGTTGCAGTTCGAGGTCCATCGGCGAATCTTTAAAGATGGCCCAATCCGATCTGCATATCAAAACAGGGTTGATCGACGGACGTTATCTCGACGGAGAATACGAATTTTTCCGCAGGTTATACAGTCTCTTCACGAAAAGAGTCCTCCACCGAAACGTCCAAAAGTTTGCCGAGGCATTGGCGAATGATCTTCACCTTCGCAACCAGAAATACGAAGATCCAGCTTATGTTCTGGAGCCCAATATCAAAGAAGGAGAAGGAGGGCTGAGAGACTTTCAGATTGGTCGGTGGATCATCAGGGCGAAATACCAAACGGATCGCTGGGATTCGATTCTCTTCCCGGACCACTCCCGAATGCTGGAAAGAAGTCTTCAATTTCTCTGGGCGGTTAGAAACCAGCTCCATCTCCTCAGCGGGAGAAGACAGGACCATCTGACCTTCGAATTGCAAGAAAAAATCGCGCCGATCCTTGGCCTTTCCCCAGGTACGGAAGGGATCGAGGAGATGATGAGACAATATCATCTTTCGACCCAGAGGATCTCAACCTTTGTTTACGATATTCTCGACCGGACCCTTCACGAACCCTCTTGGGCAAAGAAAACCTTCTTTTTCTTTCAACGAAGGAAAATTGATGAGAATTTCGGAATGGCCTATGGAGAACTCCATCTTTTTGATCCAGTGACCTTCAAGAGAGACCCATCACAACTGATGACCCTTTTTAAACATTGCCAGGGTTACCAAACCCACATGGATTTTCGGACGGAGGAAGCGGTGATGGAGGCTCTCCCCTTCGTCGACGATCGCTTCAGGACCATGAAGGGAGTGAATCAAACCTTCCTTTCGATCCTGAGGAAGGGAGACGGTGTGGATGCCATTCTCAAAAAGATGCACGAGCTGGGACTGCTGTCACGCTATATTCCTGAATTCTCAGAGATTGAAGGGAAAGTCCATTATGACCTTTATCACGTCCATCCTGTGGACATCCATTCTATCTTAGCTGTAGAGGAATTGGGAAAGCTCAGAGGCGGCCTTTACCAGAAAGACTATCCTTTGCTCACCTCCCTCGTCCGAGAGATAGAAAATCCGGAGATTCTCTTCCTGACAACCCTCCTCCACGACGTCGGGAAAGGGATGGACGGAGATCACTCATTGATCGGCAAAGAGATGGTGAAGCACATCGGAGAGCGGATGGGACTCCTTGCGGAAAACAGGGAATTGATGGAATTCTTAGTAAGCCACCACCTCTATATGATCGAAACGGGCTTCCGCAGAGACCTCCATGACGAACAGGTCATCTTGCGCTTTGCTAATGAAGTAAAAAATATCAGGCAATTAAGAATGCTTTACCTTTTGACCTTTGCTGACATTAAAGCCGTTGGACCTGAAGCCTGGACTTCCTGGAAGAACACCCTTCTCATAGAGCTATTCCTAAAGGTCTCGCATTTTTTTGAAAAAGGGGCTGTGGCTGGACCGTTTTTGGAAAGTGATGAAATGATTCAGAAGCTTCAGGCATCGCTCTCTCGAGAAATAATTTCTGAATATGCTGAACATCTTCCGGACCGGTACCTCTCCTGTTACTCTTCCGACGAGATTGTTCATCACCTGGAACTGGCTCACTCTGTCGAGAAGAAACTTCTTCTTGTCGACTGGGAGATTGAAAACGAGATCCAAGCAAGGGTTACGGTATGCACCAAAGACCGCTATGGACTTTTCTCAAAAATTACAGGTTCGATGTTTCTAAACCGTCTGAATATTCTCGAAGCCCAAATTCACACCTGGGGAAATGGCATTGTTCTCGATACCTTCTGGGTGGTAGACGCCACAAGAAATACGGATCGGCGGCTTCAAGAGTTTAAGAAAGATCTGGAAGAGATCTTAGGTGAAAAAGTCTCTCTACGAGATCTTTTTGCTAAAAGGAAAGAGTCGAATGGGATCAAGCAAAAAGTCATCCCAAGGGTGCCACAAGAAGTAAAGGTCAATAATCAGGATTCTGACTTTTATACCATCGTGGAGGTCATGGGAGAGGATCGATTGGGCATTCTCTATGAGATCACACAAGCATTGACCGACCACGGGTGCGATATCCACTTTGCAAGGATTTCAACCTTAGGTAATCGCATTGTGGATGTCTTCTATGTTCAAGATGAATGGGGAGAAAAAATAAAAGAAAAGAATAGGACAGATCAGCTTAAAAGAACCATTCTCTCTCGTCTCACTCCTCGAGAGGAAAATCTTCCTTAATCCATTCCCTCCGGTCATGGAAGTTTTTTCTGCCAATGCCAAGGGGGAAGCAGTATCTTAGGAGCTAAAGTTCTCTGACCTATAAATACAGTCCTTTCTCGAAAAAAATAAAGTGCTTACCTTATTCCCTGTTGACCTTATTTTGCATAGAATACAAAGAATACAAATTGTTATTGACATAAGGGATCCCGTCGCAAAGGCAAACGGTCGGTTGCAAAGATTCCGATGGAATTCCCAAGGGGGTACCCTATCCGTGCCGAAGAGCTGAAAAGACGTGTAAGTTTGATTGATACAAAAGAGGTTTTGGACAGATGATATCTCACTTCCCGAGGAGGACCCATTATGACGGAACCTGAACGAATCAGTCCGAGAGAGGTTTACGAGAAATTGAAAGCGGGCGCTGCCATCCTTGTTTGTGCCTATGAAGACGATGAAAAATTTAAAACCTTACATCTTGAGGGAGCCATCTCCTTCAATGAGTTCAGGTCGAATCTTCCATCCCTATCAAAGAATCGGGAGATAGCCTTCTATTGTGCCTGACCCGATGATGCAGCAGCAGCCGGTCAGGCAGCTAAATACATCGGAATGGGGTATAAAAATGCAAAAGTTCTTCTCGGCGGCGTGGACGGATGGAAGAAGGCAGGATACCGACTTGTTTGAGTGGGACTGTCGACCGTAATAAAGCGTAGAAAGAACAGGCCAATGTCTGAAAGCACAAACACAAGTTTTCTGTTAAGCCCTTTTGATCTTCGCGGACTGCTGTTAAAAAACAGAGTGGCAATGGCACCCATGACCCGATCCCGGGCAGGCAAGGAGCGCCTGCCCAATTCCCTGATGGCCGAGTATTATGCTCAACGGGCTTCAGCCGGGCTCATCATCACAGAAGGAACGGTGATCTCGACACAGGCCATCGGTTGGCCGAATACCCCTGGAATCTATTCGAGTGAACAAGCCCAAGCCTGGAAAATGGTGGTGGATGCGGTTCATTCCAAGGGAACGCCCATCTTTCTTCAGCTCTGGCATTGCGGCCGCGCTTCCCACAGCAGCTTCCACGAAAAAGAGGGACTTCCAGTGGCCCCTTCGGCCCTCAAAATCGACAGGGATTATATTCACACCCCTATTGGTAAGCAGCCATATGAAACGCCCCGCGCATTGGAAACAGAAGAAGTTTCAGGTATTGTAGAAGACTATCGACGTGCTGCTGAGCGGGCCAGATCAGCCGGATTTGACGGCGTGGAAATACACGCAGCCAACGGATATCTCATTGACCAGTTCTTACAGTCCAAGACCAATCATCGAACTGACCGTTATGGAGGAAGCCTGGAGAGCCGATACCGTTTTCTGGACGAGATCGTGAGTTCGGTTTCAACGGCGTGGACCTCTCCAAGGGTTGGTGTGCACATTTCACCAAACGCTAATTTCAACGACATGGGCTCGCCGGATTTTCGTGAAGCCTTTCTTTACGTCGCAAAACAACTAAGCCGACACAAGATCGCTTACCTCCACATCGTAGATGGTCTTGCCTTTGGCTTTCATGAACTTGG
>DATHCH010000244.1:0-13722 GCA_035319625.1 Thermodesulfobacteriota bacterium | reverse complement strand
CTAGTGTTGTGTCTCAGAAATACATTGACAAAGTCTCTTGATTTTTTCGAGTATCGAATCTGCTGTTGCCGTCCAAGCAAAAGGACGAGAGTTGAGATTATATTGTTTCACAAAACGTTCGATCTTTATAATAAGTTCTTTGACACTTTTAAAGGTCCCTCGCCGAATCGCTCTTTGCGTGATGAGATTGAACCAAATTTCTACCTGATTCAACCAAGAAGCATAGGTGGGCGTGTAGTGAACCTGGTAACGAGGATGAATGGCTAGCCAACGCTTGACTTTTGGATGTTTATGGGTGCTGTAGTTGTCCACCACTAAGTGAACCTCTAACCCTTGAGGGACGTTGGCATCCACATGTTTGAGAAAGTCGAGATATTCCTGATGACGATGGCGGCGTTTGCAGCGGGTCAGGACGTTTCCGGTGGCGATGTCGAGGGCAGCAAATAGGGTGGTAGTGCCATGGCGGAAATAGTCGTGGGTAACTCCTTCGACATAGCCCAACCCCATGGGCAGGATGGGTTGAGATCGCTCCAGAGCTTGGATCTGGCTCTTTTCGTCGACACACAACACCATGGCCTTATCGGGAGGATTAAGATACAACCCGACGATATCCCGTACCTTTTCGATAAAGAAAGGATCCGTGGATAGCTTAAAATGACGTTGACGATGAGGTTGAAGGCCAAAGGCTTGCCAAATGCGATGGACCGCTGGGCGGGATAGTTTGGTCTCCTTGGCTACGGACCGAACCGTCCAACGGGTTCCATCCTGAGGCTTGGTTTGGAGCGTTTTGCGAATCAGGACAGCGACTTTTTCATCAGAAATCGACCGGGGCCTTCCGGGACGTAGTTCATCGTGTAGACCCGATAGTCCCTGCTGAAGATAGCGCCGACGCCATTTGGAGACCATCTGGGCACTGAGACTAACTTTTTTAGCAATGATACGGTTGGGGGCCCCTTCAGCCGCCATCAGAACAATGCGAGCTCGTCTGACTAAACCATGGGGAAGAGATCGAGAGTTAGCAATGGATGTCAATTGTTCATCTTCCTCTTGAGAGAGCGTAATGGGTGATTTCGGACGGCCTGTTTTCATGGGCTTCTTCCTTTCTTATGAGGATAGCCCATGATACCATGACCAAGTTACTTATTCAACTTATTTATGAGACAATACACTAGATAGCCATATCCGCCGTGAATCTGCACTACTTCATCAATCACTTTAACCCCCACTTCTCCAGCAAACCACTTGGCCATGGATATGAGTTTGGGGTCAATCCTCCCATGATCCACCATCCAGGCTGCCTTATGGCAGAGAGTTCTTGCGGCTTCGATCCAGCTTGCCATCTCTGCTAATTTGAACTGAATCGCTTGAAAACTGCCAATGGGGCTCCCAAACTGCTTTCTCTGTTTTGCATATTGAATAGCCTTTTCCAATCCACCTTGGGCAACCCTAACATTGATGACGGCTACGGTGACTCTTGTTCGATTAAATACGGCCATGAGTTGATAAAACCCTTCTCCCTCCACTTCTCCCACTAAATTTTCTGAAGGTACCTCCACCTCAGAAAAATGAAGTTCTGCTGTATCCGAACCCCTCATCCCTAATCTTCGCTTCAGTTGATTGGCTTCGAATCCCTTCCGGTTGGTCTCGACGAGGATGCCGCTCTGCCGTTTGGATTTCACCTTCTCATTTTCATTAGTGAGACAGAGGACGATGATGAAATCGGCAATGCTACCATTGGTAATAAACATTTTGTTCCCATTGATCACAGAATGATCTTTTACCTTCCGAGCAGTAGTGGTGATGGAGGCCACATCGCTACCCGCATCCGGTTCGGTAATCGCCATTCCCATGATGGTTTCTCCCTTGGTTAAACCGGGGAGATATTTTCTCTTCTGCTCTTCTCTCCCGTATAAAAGAATGAACTCTGAGCCTAATGTGGCAAGGACGACACCGGCACATCCCGCATCCACTCTGCTGAACTCCTCCATGATGAGAATATTCTCGAGAAGGCCCAGGCCTGAACCTCCGTAGGCCCCATCAATAAAGACGCCTACAAATCCAAGGTCGCAGGCCTTTTTCCATAGGGCTCTCGGAAACGTTTCGTTGAGGTCGCACTCCTCAGCCACCTCTGGAAACATTCCCTCTGCGAATTCGCGGGCCGCTTTTTTGATATCTCTCTGTTCATCCGTTAGCTCAAAATCCATCTCTTCAAGATTCTCTTTCTTTACATCCTTCTCAATAACTCCCGGGCGATGGTATTTTTTCGATCTCTTTGGTCCCTTCATAGATCTCGACGATCTTAGCATCTCTGTAGAAACGTTCAATATCATAATCTGCGATATACTCGTATCCACCGTGAAGCTGAAGGGCCTCATTTGCCACTTTGACTCCAACTTTTCCACCTAAATATTTGGCGATGGAAATCAGTTTGGGGTCCGCCTTCCCGTGATCGAACATCCATGCTGCTTGATAGCAACGATTGCATGCAGCTTCGACCCGGTTGGCCATCTCTGCGATCCTAAATTGGACGGCCTGAAAAGCACCAAGGGGTTGCCCGGACTGTTTCCTCTCCTTCACATATTGAATGGCTTTGTCCAGAGCGCCTTGTGCAACGCCTATACCCTGAGAAGCAGCGATGACCCGGTTGATATTGAAGAGTTGCATGATCTGACAGAACCCTTCTCCTTCTCTTGCCTGAGTTAGGATGCGGTTGGAAGTCTCTCCCGACTGGAGAACTTTGCGGTGTTTAATTTCTTCGCCCATTTTTTCCATGCAAAATGGGTTATTGAAAATGTTATATGCTGACCGTTAGTATATACCAACTAGTCAGTATATTAGAAAAATAGAAAAGTATGTCAAGAAAAAAAATAAACCTTGAAACAACCAATAAGAGGAGTGACCTACTTCCTGAAAACCGATCAAGAGGGTAAGCTAGAATAAGGATTGAAGATGAGTATGCGAAGGTAACGCTTAAGGAGGACTTTACGACGAAATAGCTCTTACATTGATTACACTGGGAAATTTTTTAAATCTCTTAGAAAAAGGCATCAAAAAGGGCATAGAAGCATTTTAAATATCTCTTAACTCCTTAAAATGATTTGGTAGTAGGAGCATTAGATTTGACTAGGAACCATCAGGTTATGAGCCGTAGTCCTCCATCAAGGATGGAGTTTATGCAAATTTCCGAAAAAGAACTAAATAAGGTGGGGATGAAGGATTTAAAAGTCTAAGCTATGAATAGCTTGCCAATACAATTCCTTGAAAAGAATGAGGGGATGTTTATATTTGATCTTCAAATCCCATGTTTTTGGGTTTCAAAAAACGCCCCATCGATAGCAGCTATCGAAACTCCTTCGGTGTCGTAATTTGTCCTGAACGGTACTTATTTTGAAAGGTGGTTCAAATTGACTCATTCTCTCTCAGTCAGGAATCCAATAACCTCACGCAAAAATAGTTCCGGAGCCGTGTCCACCGTGGCATGCCGTTGACCGGGCATCATTGCGATTCTGCTATGGGGAACAGATCTTTTTACCGTTTCGATCGCGGCACTGTAGAATGGAGGGCTTTCCGCACCCAGAAGCAGTAACGTTGGTATTTCCATTTGGAAAAACCGTTCAGGGTTGAAGATGTAGGAGTTGACACTCGCTTCCTCCCGGGGAATGGTGTGGGCTGCGGCTACCCTTAAGGGCCAACCGGGGCTGGATCTTAACATATTTGTTTCACTCGTTGGGATGCCGACGATCTCCTGGAGAAAAATGAGCAAGGCTTTCTCGCCTTCTCCGACATGCAGATAGGAGTTTATTCTTTCCATCGCGCTGGGAGGGTAGCTTTTTTTAATATGAGTGGATATTGGAGGTTCATATAAAATGAGCTTTCGAAGGTTGAGCGTCTTCAGAGAGGCTTCCAAAGCGCATAGGGCACCAAAGGAATGCCCGAGGAGGTTCACTGGGCCAGAAATAGAATCAACGACGGCCGCCACATCTTCGTATTCATGCTCTATAGCATAAGGCTCGGTATCCCCGCTCTGACCGCGACCTCTACGATCCATCGCGTAAACGGTGAAATATTTTTCCATTTTCTCGAGGACCGGCCTCCAACGTGTATGATCCGCAGCAGAACCGTGTACCAAAACCAGCGGAGGTCCTGTGCCGCTACATTCATACGCAATGGGGACGCCATCTTTCGATGTGAGATGGTCCACGTTTACCTCTGCCGAACCACTGGATTGGAAAGAATACCAATCCCCTTAATCTCACACTCCACCCTTTGCCCCTCTTTGAGAAACACCGGAGGTTTTCGTACGAAGCCGACCCCTTCAGGGGTACCAGTTAGGATGACTGTCCCTGGAAGCAACGTCATACAATCAGAGATATATGAAACAAGTTGGCAAGTTGAAAAAATCATATCAGAGGTATTGGATGCTTGCATTACTTTTCCATCAATTTTGCATGTAAGGTCAAGGTTGTCTCCGTTAAGATCGGTGACAATAGTCGGTCCTAAAGGGCAAAACGTATCATAACTCTTCCCTCTAGCCCACTGGCTTTCTTGAAATTGTGCCTCTCTGTCAGAGATGTCATTAGCGATCGTATATCCCAAAATAACTTCGGGTACTTTCTCTTTGGGGACCCATTTAGCTCTTTTACCGATAACAATTGCCAACTCAACCTCATAATCAATCTTTTCCGGATCATGAAAAGGAAGGACAATTGAATCGCCTGGCCCACAAATAGATGTGGTCGCCTTCAAAAAAATCAATGGCTTTGACGGGAGATTTACACCTGCTTCCTCAGCATGTTTTCTATAATTCAGGCCAACACAGACAATATTGGGAGGAGAAACAGGTGATAGGAGCTTTACTGAACGTAAGTCTAATGCTTTTTTTTGCTTCGTTAGTCCTGTAAAAGGATCTCCAAAGCATGGGAAGAGTTGTTCGCCTTCAACGATCCCATATTGAGGTTCCATATCTGTCTTATATCTGACGATTTTCATTGTTCACTCCCATCTGTTGATAATACCAAGATTTTCTTACCATTTGTTCATCCACCTCTTCTACACCTTTGATCGCAACAGATTGATTAGGTCCAGAAACGATGTTGAAGCGATCGTTTAAGAAGAACTTACTATCTCTCAAAGCAAAAACCACGTGTGATGATCAATCACAAAATTTCTATATGACGTATCTTCTAAAGTCTCTTTCCAGCGCTAAAAAGAACAGCAGTCGTGGTCGGTCGTGAGGAAGCCACAGATAACGACGTCTGCGGTGATATTCTTTTTTGCGACTCCCTTCGCCAATGATTTAGTGAAGCTCCCGACCACAGGGCGGAGTTTCACTTTTTAATATATTTAAGATCCCCTTTAACTACTTTACCGGCAGGATTTCTGGGCAACGCATCTAAAAATTCTACGTATTTGGGAACCTTATAATCTGCCAGGTGTTGAGAACAGAAATTCTTAATCTCCTCGTCGTCTGCAGTTTGACCAGGCCTTAAAACGATAGCTACCTTCACTGCCTCGCCAAAAAAATGGTCAGGAACTCCCACCGCCGCTACTTCCAGCACTTTCGGATGTCCTGAGATGACATTCTCTACCTCGAGAGAATAAATCTTCTCTCCGCCTCGGTTAATCATGTCTTTCTTGCGGTCTAATATGTAGATAAAGCCTTCGTCATCAATCTTGCCTATATCCCCTGTATGAAGCCAGCCATCCACAATCGTTTGCCTCGTGGCCTCCGGCTTCTTCCAGTATCCTTTAAACGTTTTTGCACCTTTTAACACAATCTCACCTACCCCGTCCACTGGCAGATCATGACCTTCATCGTCTACTATCTTTGCCTCTACCGTTGGAAGGCATTTGCCAACAGCTTTTATCTTGCGAAGGGCATCCTCAAAGGGTGCTGACGTTACAATGGCGAAGGATTCCGTCAGCCCGTATCCCACGCTGATCTGAATATGCGGCAGTCTATTGAAGATACCCGTAACCATCTCTTCTGTGGCAGGCGAGCCCCCGAATAAGGCCGTCCGAAAAGAAGAAAAATCGTATTGATCGAAATCAGGGTGATTGACCATTAGCCAGATAACGTTAATGACCCCCATGTACTGGGTCACCTTTTCCTTAGCCATGATCTCTAAAAAATCCTTAGTCTTAAATTGCCTCATATAGACCGAGGCGACGCCGCTGAAAATCGGGGAGAGCATTACGCAGGAGAGGCCTGTGATATGGAAAAGGGGGATACAACAAATCATCTTATCTTCAGGTGCAAATTGAATAAAATCACTCACAAGCATGGCCGTTAGTACAAAGCCCCGTTGATGAAGTATGGCACCTTTTGGTTTGCCTGTGGTACCCGAAGTATACATGATTGTAGCATCATCCGATTCTGATAGCGCTGCCCTTGTAAATATATCTTCCTTATTTTCCTTTAACAATGAAAAGGGAAGCGTTCCCTGAGGAACATCAGGTCCATTGAAAAATATGTTCTCAATGGTTTTCAACTCCTCCCTTACAGAATCAATATAGGGCCAATACTCCTCATCGACGATCAAGACCTTGCTCTCGGAATCGTCTATTTCGTAGGCTAGTTCCTTGCCCTTGAATCGGGTATTGAGCGGCACAACAATGGTCCCAAGTTTCATCAATGCGAAAAAGCTTAACGGGAATTCCATCTGTACCCCTAAGAGTACGGCTACATGGTCTCCCCGTTTTACTCCGTGTTTTTCCAGTCCGGCTGCAATCCTGTTAGCTATCCCGTCAAACTCCTTGAAGGTTAGACGCCAGTCGCCGTCAATAAAGCCTATTTTGTCTGGATATTTTTGGACAGCATTTTTCAGCAATTCCACGACATTTTTTGGCCTATTTTTAAAAATTCTCCCTTTAAAATCAGGCCATTCCTCCTCGACGATCTCCCAACCCATCTTACTCCCCAAGCCTTTCACTTGGCCTCTCTCTAAATCCCTAAATAAGCCTTTCTCACATAATCTTCCCCTAAAAGTTTATCACTCCCTCCTTCCAAAATAATTCTTCCATTCTCGATGACGTATCCCCTTTGAGCGGTAGAGAGGGCGAGATGCACGTTTTGCTCTACTAACAGAATCGTCGTCCCTTCTTGGTTAATCCTCTTGACCACTTCAAAGAGGTTCATGACGATCAAAGGGGCAAGCCCTAAAGAAGGTTCATCCAACATGAGAATCCGGGGAATTGTCATTAAGCCTCTTCCGATGGCTAACATCTGTTGCTCTCCTCCGCTGAGCGTTCCTGCGAGTTGATGCTTCCTCTCCTCAAGGCGGGGGAATAAGGTAAATACCTTAACCAAGTTCTCTTTCCGATGTATTTTGGCCGTCCTGATATAGCTTCCCAATTCAAGATTTTCGAGTACGGTCATTTCCTGGAAAATCTTTCTCCCTTCAGGGATTCGGACTACTCCTTGTTTGACGATCAGGTGAGGTTCTAAACAATCAACCCGTCTGTCGGAAAAGTAAATTTCCCCAGCTGTCGGCCGTAGAACTCCCGAAAGGGTGAGGAGCAGAGTCGTCTTCCCTGAGCCGTTTGCCCCTAACACGGATACGATCTCTCCCCGTTCAATCTTCAGGGAAATCGCATGAAGGATTTGAATGTCGCCGTATCCTGCGGAAATCTGTTTAACATCAAACAAAGCGATATTTCTCCCCTAAATAGGATTTAATAACATCGGGATCTTGCGCTACCTCTCCAGGTACTCCCTGAGCAATCATCTCTCCAAAGCATAAGACGATTATCCGATCCGATATGGTCATGATGATTTGCATGGTGTGTTCAATCACGATGATGGTGATCCCCCGCTCCCTGATCTTGATGACCAAATCGATCATCTGTTTCTGTTCGACAGGATTTAGACCAGCCATCACCTCGTCCAGCAGGAGAAATCTGGGTTGGGTGGCCAAACACCTGGCCAATTCTAACTGTTTTCGTTCTCCCAAGGTGAGACTGCCTGCAAGTTCATTTCTCTTTGACCATAGACCCGCAAATTCAAGGAGGCTTTCCGATTGACGATTTGCCCGGTTGGTCTCTTTTTCCCTGTTGAACACCGCTGCTCTAACATTTCTCATCACACTTAGATGAGGAAATGGCTTGACAATCTGAAAAGTCCTGCCAATTCCTCTCTTGCAAATTTGATGGGGTTTGAGGCCGACTAAACTCTCCTCTCCTAAATAAATGCTTCCTGTATCAGGAGGGAAAAAACCGGAGATGAGATTGAACAGGGTGGTTTTGCCTGATCCATTTGGACCGATTAAACCCAGAATCTCCCCTTCTCCGACCTGGAATGTGACGTGATTGACCGCCATTAAACCACCGAATGACTTGGACAGATTTTCTATTTTTAAGAACGGCATACTTTTTACCACTTATGTCGCCTGGTGAAACCATCAAGCCATCCATAGATCCCTTTGGGAAGGAAGACAATCACGCCAACCAAAATGGCCCCGTAAATCATGAGATGGACCCCGTGGTAACCACCCAATATTCCCCGGGTCACCTCGCCCAAAGGGCCCAGCACCAAAGCCCCAATGATGGGACCATACACGGTCCCCATGCCTCCGACAATGGGCCTTAAAAAAATTTCAATAGAGGTGCCGACACCAAAGGTGACCGGTGGGTCAATGTAAAGAAAGTACTGAGCATAGAAGGTTCCCCCAAGGGCAGTGAGAAAGCTACTGATCAAGATACCCAAAAGCTTGTACGCAAACGTGTTGACCCCGATCGCCTCGGCTGAATCTTCGTCCTCCCGGATAGCAGCGAAATAGTCGCCGATTTTTCCCCTATCAATCCACTGGGCAACCCAGAGAACGCCGATGAACATCAGTAAAATCACAAAGTAGTAGAAAATCTTCGATTCATGCTGAAAAGAGAGGAGGGCATTCCCTTTAAGTGGAATGAGGATGCCCATCGCCTTCCCGGTCAGGTCGAGGTTTAGAGAGATCAAACGCAACAATTCAGCGAACGCCAATGTCGCCAAGGCAAAATAGGGTCCTTTCAATCCATAGTGGAAGCAAAGAGAGCCCATCAAGAGCCCTAATAACATTCCCAGAAGGCCACCGAAAACCATTCCAATCCATGGACTAATGCCCCAATTCACAAAAATTAATGTTGAAGTATAAGCGCCTATTCCGAAAAAAGCAGCGTGTCCGAAAGAAAATTGGCCAGCATATCCTCCCAAGATGTTCCAACTCGTTCCCAAAAATCCGTAAAAGAGAATCATAATGAGAATGTGGACGAAATAGGAGGGGAGTAGAAAGGGTAGCAGAACGGCGATCAAAATAAAGGCGAACCAAAAGAAAAGTATCTTTGGAGTTCCATTTCTAAACATGCTTCTTCCCGAACAACCCTTTCGGTCTGAGCAAAAGAGTGAGAATGAAGATGGAATAGATGGGCACTTGCTTCAAAGAGCCAGGGAGCAGAACTTCTCCAAGAGATTCTGCGATTCCTACAATGAGAGCTCCAAAAAATGCTCCCCAGAAACTTCCCAGCCCACCCAAGACCACAATGACAAACGCTGTAATGACGAAGACCAGTCCAACCGTAGGGCTGATATAGAAAAAAGGGGTGATCATAGTGCCTGCAGCAGCGACACAGGCTGACCCAATCCCAAAAGCGACGGAATATATTATCTTCATATTGATGCCGATTACATGTGCTCCCTCGCGATCTTGGGAAATAGCTCGAATTGCTTTTCCAGAATCAGTTTTGGTCAAGAAGAGGTAGAGCAGTAAGGTCATCGTAAGGGCCGCTCCAAAAGCGATCATCCGGGGAGTGCTGAACATCAGCTTATGTGTATGCATGGCTCCTGCTAAGGTTGTCACCTGTAACATCCGATAGTTCGGGCTCCATAGGAATAAAGCCAAGTTCTCAAAGAAAAGGGCGATGCCTAAGGTTAAAAGAAGTTGGTTATGTTCAGGGGCTTCGATGATCCGATTGATCAAACCATATTGGATAAAGAAGCCAATTACGAAGAGAGCAGACATACTTATGAATAGAGAAAGATAAGGATGGATATCCAAAAAGATCGAAACCCAGTAAGTGAAATACATGCCAAGCATCATAAAGGCGCCATGGGCAAAATTGATGATCTTCATCACCCCAAAGATCAAGTTCAGACTGACAGCAACCAATGCATAGATCCCCCCCATAAGGAGTCCGCTAATGACGGCTTGAACCAAAATGTTGGTATCCATCCCTGCTCTCTCTGAGATTTGCTAAAGACGATTATTTACGATCTTTCCACTTGGGCATCGGCCAAATGGGTTCGCTGGCAGCATACTCTTCAGGGAAAATGGAACGACGCTTCCCATTTTGAATCTGAGCAATCACCGTTCTCGCATCTTTATTCTGCCCGTCCTCGCCAAAGATAATGGCGCAAGGTTGGATGTTTCCTTTTTCTCCTGGTTTCAAATTGGTCTTCGTAAGAGCCTCCCGTATTTTTTCACGATCCGTTGATGCTGCTCTCTCGAGGGCATCCTTAAGTACATAAACACACGTGTAGCACATGGAGGCGACACAGTCCATCTCAACGCCATTTCTCTTTAGAAAATTCTCATTGGCCTCTTTGACCCCATGAATCTTTAAGTCATTTTCCCAGTTCTCGCACACGGAGACGTATTCTGCCAGCCTCCCCAACGTCTTGATGTAGGCATCATCTTGATGTCCTCCACCCATGCCAATGATGGCCTGTGTGTTAAAGTCAAGATCTTTCATCGCTCTTGTTGAGAGAATGGCATCAGAAATGTAAGCAACAGTTAAGGCCACATCTGGATTAGCAGCTTTTAGTTTTGAAATCACACCCGTCAGATCTGAGGTGGCGTGAGGATACGGAAGATCGGCTGCAATCGAATACCCTTTGTCCGTAGCCAGCCTTTTCCAGGCCTTTGCACTCGATTGACCCCAAAGGGTATCTTCATAATATATTCCGATATTCTTTATCTTGATCCCCTTTTTTTTCTGAATATAACCCAAATATTCATATTCATCCCGAATGTGCCATGCGTCCGTAGCAATGGGTCTGAAGGTATATTTGAATCCACGCTGTGTGATCGACTCGGCCACGCCAATACCTACGATGAAGGGGGTTTTAAACTTCTCTGCCACCTGCGTAGTAGCAAAAACGACAGCGCTTTGAAAGGCTCCCATGACAGCAACTGCACCGTTTTGAATCTGCTTTTCCGTCTCCGCCATTCCCACCTCGGGTTTTCCTTCGCTATCCCCGAGCATGATCCTCAATTTGGCACCGCCAAACGATTTGATTCCGCCTGCAGTATTGATCTCATCTACTGCCTGCTCATAGCCTCTTCGATCACTCAAACCCAAGGGAGCCAAAGGACCGGTCAAAGGTTCAACCACACCAAATCTTACTTCTTCTATAGAATGGGCTAATCGAGGAAATCCAGAGAGGGTGACCACTGCTCCTAATGCGCCCATTCCTTTTATAAATTCTCTTCGATTTACATCCCTTTTAACCCTCTTCTTCATACAAACCTCCTTTCAAAATAGAATGAGTGAGCTAAAATGGCATACAGCTTCTTACCCTTTTAAGATAACCCCCATCACCCCCCTTTCAATTACCATGGCGAATCCTAAGCCCCCTCCAACGCAAAGCGTAGCAAGTCCCAAAGTGAGATCCCTCTTGGCCATCTCATGGATGAGCGTCACGACCAGCCGGCATCCTGTTGCCCCTACAGGATGGCCTAGTACAATGCCACTGCCGTTGACATTAACAATCTCCCTATTTATTCCTAACTCTTTTTCACAGGACAAATACTGTGCGGCAAAGGCCTCATTGATTTCGATGAGCTGAATATCCTTGAGGGCAAGGCCAACCTTCTTTAATACTTTCTGGGTGGCAGGAACGGATCCGATACCCATATAGGATGGGTCCACACCAACGATCGCATAACCCAATGTTTTGGCTAAAGGTTTTAGCCCTATTTCTTTCGCTTTTTCTTTCGACATTAGTAGAGTCATTGAAGCGGCATCATTGAGCCCTGATGAATTTCCTGCTGTCACGGTTCCACCCTTTTTAAAGGCCGGAGGCAACTTGGCCAGTTTTTCCATGGTCACATCAGGTCTTGGGTGTTCATCGGTATCAACAATCTTTGCCTCTCCTTTTTTCTGAGGAATGGAGACAGGACTGATTTCGTCCTTGAACCTTCCCTCTTGAATTGCTTTACACGCTCTCTGTTGGCTGACCAACGAAAACTTATCCTGTTCTTCCCTCGAAATCCCATACTTCTCCGCCAGATTTTCCGCTGTTAACCTCATTCCAGCACCAATAGGATACTCCTGCATAGCTCTCCATAACATATCGATCAACTGTCCATGCTGAAGACGCTGGCCCCAACGAGTCGTCGTAAGAATGTAAGGAGCATTGCTCACGCTTTCAACCCCTCCGGCCAGGACTACACCCACGTCACCATCTCGAATAGCCTGGGTTCCACAGATCATCGCCTGCATTCCAGATGCACAATTGACCACAATCGTGAAGGCAGGCGTTTCAAGGGGGAGACCACATTTGACTGCTGCGATTCGCGCAACATTTTGATCCAGCGGTTCAAAACAGTTTCCCATGATCACCTGCTCAACGAACCTCTTTTCGATACCAGCCTGCCGAAAAGAGGAGTCAATGACCGCCATCGCTAAAGAAGTTGCTGAGACATCCTTTAATGACCCGCCGAAATCTCCGATGGGTGTTCTCGTCGCACTCACAATCGCAACGTCTCTCATCTCGTCCTCCTTTCAATAATATTTTTGCAATCGTCCATTCCAAAAGTTTCTCGAAAACGCCTAATCATACAACAGATAACTTCTCACCCATCAAATGGTAAGAGTCCGCATTTGGATGCGTTAAATGTTATGAAGAACGGAGTTGAATGTCAACCAAAAAGAACCAGAAATATTTTGATCAATATTCCAGATAACCATTACCAAAAGAAATCTTGCATAATGGTAAAAATCTGGTAGGCAACGATTACGAGGAAGAACTCGTCATGCCGATTAATAGCTGGTTTTTCTCTCCCTGTGAGTTTAATCCAATGGCAATCCTCACAGTCGGTCAAACCCTTCCCCATCCCTCCTCAAACGAGTTTCCCCGGCAGCAGTTCTATCACCCCATCTTCTGCTAACCTCTTCGACACCTTTTCGGTTATCTTATCGGCCAGAAACCTGGGGGTGCAGGATTTGGGCTTCGAGTAATCAAGAGGAGGGGCTGCCTGAAGTTTTTCAAGATTATTGCCGCATTTGCCACAATACATGAAATCAAATGGATTTGAAAAATTACATTTTGGGCAAACCTTTTCTAATTTCCCCCCACATTTACCACAAAATACTAACCCGTCTGGATTCTCAAAGTGGCAATTCGGGCATTTCATTTTTTCTACCCCATCAGAAGTGAGCAGATGTATTGTCTCAATCAGGCCACATCGTTATAAAATCCCCAAGAGAAAGAAGGAAAAAATAATAAAGTCTATATCAACTTGGAAGACCTCCCTAAAGATGCCGTGATCCATTCGATTGAGGAGCAAACGAGAGATGAAGTATCCTAAATGTAATGGTTTCGTCACTACTGAGATAATCATTGCAGACACGCTCATAGCCCTTTGATGTTTTCCTCCAGAAACGGTCAAATGCTCTCATGGTTATTCCCCTTCCATCAACTCATCCTACTCAATCATAAGACTTACCTTCGCCCGTTCATTCAAT
>DATHCH010000243.1:0-13803 GCA_035319625.1 Thermodesulfobacteriota bacterium | reverse complement strand
GGCATGTTCGCCTATACCATCGACTGCGTCGATATCGCCACCGGCTGGACCGAACAACGAGCCGTCTGGGGAAAAGGAGAAAGGGACGTCTTAGAACAAATGAAAGATATTGAAACCTCCTTGCCTTTCCCCTTGCTTGGCTTCGATTCTGACAATGGATCCGAGTTCCTCAATCACCCCCTCTTCAAACATTTTACCCAAAGAAAACAACCCATCCAGTTCACCCGAAGCCGTGCCTATCACAAAGATGATAACGCTCACGTAGAACAGAAAAACTGGACCCACGTCCGCCAATGGCTCGGCTACCAACGGCTAGATGACCCTCAAGTCGTTCCCCTCCTCAACAAGCTGTATAAACACGAATGGAGGCTGTTTCATAACTTCTTCTGCCCTTCCATGAAACTCCTCTCCAAAGAAAGAATCGGCTCCAAAACCATCAAACGACATCGCTCTCCCAAAACCCCTTATCAAAGAATCCTCGAATCCCCCCTTATCTCTTCTTCTGTCAAACAAAGCCTCACCAAACTGCTTGAACCTCTCAACCCTTTTGTGCTAAGAGAAACCATAGAACGAAAACTCGTAAGAATCTACTCAGCCCTTGAACAAAACCATCCTATTACGTTAACGATCCCTTCGGGTAACATTCTTTTATGAGGCAATGGGGTAATAAAAATTTTGAGATTGACCCTAAAATCCCCTTGACAACTAAACAAATGTATAGTATCTATAAATACAGTTCGGAGTGATGAGTTCGCCTGCCTGCACGAAGCGTTTCGGCGAAGGCAGGGAGTTGGGAGTACGAATTAATAAAGAGGGAATGATGAATGCAGAGATATTTTGAAAACGTGGGAGTCTGTTAGATGAAGGGGGAATGATGGAACTGACATCCCGGCAGAGAGAAATCTTCAATTTTATTAGAGGATTTATCAAAGAGAGAGGCTATCCCCCTTCGGTAAGGGAGATCGGCGAGCACTTCGATATCTATCCCCGCGCAGCCTTTGATCATCTCAAGGCGTTGGAGAGAAAGGGCTATTTAAAACGGAGGGGTTCCATGTCCAGGGGCCTCGAGGTCCTTATCTTTCTGGAAGAGAGATTACACGGGGAACCGCTGAGAAAAGAAGGAAGGCTACAGAGTCGGGAGGTTCCAATCTTAGGCAAGGTGGCTGCGGGGAAACCCACCTTGGCCATAGAACATGTGGAAGGGACGATTCCCCTTCCTGCGGAATGGGTGAAAGGGAAAGAGGTCTTTCTTTTAAAGGTAAAGGGCGATAGTATGTCCCCCTACATCCTCGCCGATGACTATGTCGTCGTCCGGTCCCAACCTTCGGCAGAGAATGGGGAGGTGGTGGTGGCACTGATGAGGGAAGAGGCAACGGTGAAGTGGTTTTTCAAAAAGGGGAGGAAGATCGAATTGAAGCCGGACAATGAGCGCTGGGAGACGATTCAGATTGAAGAAGGATCAGGAGAAGCTCAGATTCTTGGCAAAGTCATCGGGGTGTTCAGGAAATGTTAAATACAATGCGGATTGGTCAAATCTTTGAAGAAGGTTTGAGAAAGACTCAGAACTATGAATTCTAAACTCCGAACTCCTGTACGGAACGGGTTTAAACCGTTCCCTACCGAACTCCGAACTATCTTCCAGAGAAAACATTCGTTTGATGAAATTTTATTGGAACTGATGCGGGTCGATCTATCCGCTCCCCGAAAAGTTCTTTTGTGGGGGGAGCGGATAGGAGAAATTTCATCCTATGTGGCGGGATGGCTGGCGGGCAAAGGAAGAGCAGTCATCGTCTTGGATGGGGCCAATCGTTTCGATCCTTACACGGTCTCATCCCTCGCAAGGAGGGCATGGATTCCTCCGGAGAGGCTTCTCAAAAGCATTCGGATCGCAAGGGCCTTCACCTGCTATCAGATGGCCACCCTGATGGGAGAGCAATTGACCTCCTTGTTGAGGCGAGAAGGGATAACGGAGCTACGGCAAAAGCCATGGGTGATCCTCCTGGGACCGCTCACCACCTTTTTGGACGAGGACGTATCAGAAAGGGAGGTTCGTCCTCTCTTTGAAAGATCTCTGAAGAAGATAGAAGAGATGGTTTCGGAAGGGGTTCCTTTTCTTCTATTTCAGTCTAATCCTCCCCACCCTCCTTTACGAAAGAGGGAAGAGGGGAGATCTATGAGTTTAAAGAGGGCTTATCTTATGAAAAGACTCTTTCAATTTTCGAATCTGGTCTGGAGGATAAGTTTAGACGAAGAGCTGCAGATCGTCCTGGAGAAAGGGCTGACAGAAAAATATCAAATGACAAGCACCCAATCCCAAATAAGCTCCAGTTAATCCATATTCAAAATTCCAGACAGAACCATTTTGATCATTGGGTCATTGGATTTTGAAATTTAGCGGACACGAGTCACGGACACGGAGCACGAGTGATGGGAAGGACCGTTCTTCCTTTTAGCAGAGTTCTGGAACAGGAAGCCCAGGAGTGGAGGAAGTTTCGAAGAGGGCTTAGAAGAGAGGATCAGGAGTTCCTCGACCGGCTCTTTGAAGAGGCGAGGCTTCATGTCCAAGCCGGGGTCTATGCTTCGAGACCCTGGCCTTTTGAGACAATTCTGATCTCTATTCTCCTTGAGCATGAGAAGGCCTTGGTGGAGTTGAGGTCGAAGTTGAAAACAATAGAAGAAAAAGAGCAGAGAGAGTAAATCTCCGAACTCCGAACTAACTCATCGTTAGGTAAACTCATGCAAATCCACGGACGGCTTTTCGATCTTTATCCTCTGGAATCTTCGATGATCCTGTGGATCAAGGAAGAAGACAGGAGGCTCCGCCGATTCGAAGATCCTTTCCGGCCTCGATTCTATGCGCAGGGGAGAAAAAGCGATCTTCTCGATCTCTTCCACTCTCTCCAGAAAGAGCGGTGGACGGCGGGATATCAGTGGGCCAGAAAGAAGGAGTTCTGGAGCGGTGATGAAGTGGAAGTGATGGAGATCGAGGTCGTCGGTTCGGAGCATTATGCCCAACTTCCCAGAATTCTCCCTCCCTGGGAAGAGAAAATGACTTTCTACAATTGTGACATCCCTCTGCCCCAGACTTATCTTTACGAGAAAAAAATTTTTCCAACAGGCCGATGTATGGTCGAAGTTGAAGGAAATCGAGTCTTTGAAATTCATCCTGATCCATCCGAGTCTGTGTGGATCGACGACGAAGACCTTTCTGACTTTCGGATCCTGGAATTGCGGACCGAAGGAGACCCCATTTGGAAGAAACCTCTTATTTTAGAGTGCGAAGGGTATCGTGTGGAAATGGAGACGATCGATATCGGAGAAGTCGAGAAATTTCTCAGACATTTCGATCCCGACGTGATCCTGAGCGATGATGGGGATGCCTCTCTTTTGCCACGTCTCTTTTTTGAAGAAAAAAGATGGAACCTTTCCATTCCCTGGGATCGGGAGCCTTACCCTGTGAAAAGACAGATTCATCCGAAAGGCTTTTCCTATTTCTCCTATGGCAGAACCTATTACAAGGCCCCTGCCCATCTCTTTCTTGGAAGGTGGCACATCGATCGTAGAAACTCTTTCATCTACGGAGAATCGGGAATGGAGGGAGTGGTCGAGCTGTCGCGCTTAGCCAAAGTCCCGATTCAACGGATGGCCCGGACCTCCCCGGGAACAGCGATCACCTCGATGCAACTCGACCGGGCCTTTCAGGATAAGATCCTCATCCCCTGGAGAAAGGGGGAGCCGGAACGGTTCAAGACGGCGTGGGATCTGCTTGTTGCCGACAAAGGGAGTCTTGTCTTCCAGCCCAAGTTGGGGATCTTCGAAGATGTGGTAGAGATTGACTTCGCCTCGATGTATCCCACCATGATGGCGATTCACAATATCTCCCCGGAGACCGTACTCTGCGGATGCTGTGAAAACCGCAGTGTCCCGGAAGTGGGCTACACGATCTGTGAGAAGAGGGAAGGAATCGTGCCAAAGACACTCAGGCCCATCTTAGCAAGAAGGGCGTGGCTGAAGAAGAAAGTCAAAGAGTTGGAAAGTCGAAGGTGGAATGTGGAAGGTGGAGATAAAGAGATTGCCGCGCTCTCTTCGTTCGCTCGCAATGACAAAAAAAGGATTGTGACACAGTCCCCGAGGGGAGAGGGGAAGAGTGAGGGGGAGGATTGGGAAAAGAGAAGAGAAATCTACAATCGAAAGCAGACAGCGCTCAAGTGGATGCTTGTGACGTGCTTTGGATATTTGGGCTATCGAAATGCCCGCTTCGGAAGAATTGAAGCCCATGAGGCGGTCACTGCCTTTGGGAGGGAAAGCCTCCTCCAAGCCAAGGAGATCTGCGAGGAGGAGGGGTTCGAACTTCTCCATGCCATTACCGATTCCCTCTGGATTCGTAAGAAAGGATTCAAAGAGGAAGAGGTTCTGGAGCTCTGTCAGAAAATCAGCGAGGCCACCGGGATCACGATGACTCTGGAGGGAATTTATCGATGGATGGCTTTTCTCCCTTCCAAAGGGAACCGAGAGAGTCCGGTGGCCAACCGCTATTTCGGGCTCTTCCGAAACGGAAAGATCAAAGCGAGGGGGTTAGCGTTTCGACGGGGCGACACACCTCCCCTGATTCAGGAGGCTCAGCTTCGAATGCTTGAGATCCTGGCAGGGACAAAGGATATGGAGGATTATCGGGTGAAGGTTCCAAAAATTTTAGACCTTCTCCTCGAATATAGCCTGCTGCTAAAGGACGGACGGGCGAAAAGCGAAGAGCTGGCCATCGGGAAGAGGATCTCGCAGGAACCCAGCGCCTACAAGGTGGATAGTCTGACCGCTCTTGCCGCTCAAGAGCTTGAGGATCTTGGAATTCCGATCCATTCCGGAGAGAAGGTCAGGTATGTGATCAAAGATGCCCTATCGAAGAACAAAGCTGAAAGGGTGAGACCTTTTCCGTTGGTGGGGCCGGATGACACCTACGATGTCAAGAAATATCTGGAGATGCTCGTGAAAGCGACCGAGGAGATATTGATCCATGTCGGCTATGATACGAAGCGGCTGAAAAAGATCACCTCCTCCCTATGTGCCTGCGTGGCGGTAGGCAGAGGTAAGAATGAAGGCGGGAGGTGTTTGTTTTAACGCTCGTATTCCGTATCTATCCCCAAGCTGGACTTGATTGCAACCCTACAACCTCACCAGATTGGCGCCGTAAGTCAGGCCGGCTCCGAAACCGACAAGGATCACAAGATCCCCTCTCCGGAGCTTCCCCTCTCGAATGGATTCATCAAGAGCAAGAGGGATGGAAGCAGTGGAGTTGTTGCCGTACTTTTCAATCGTGACGATCATCTTTCTTTTGACGGCCCCGGTGGGAAGTTCGAGCTTGGATTCAAGTTCCTCGGCGGCGCTCACGATGATCCTCGCATTGGCCTGATGGGGAATGATTCGGTTAACCTGATTGAGCAGCGTCCGAAGCTCTTTCTTGTTCGCCCTCCCCTCAGGGTCAAGGACTCGCAGGCAGCTTTCCGCCATCGCGCCCTTGGCAAACGCGTAGACTTTTCTACCCTCCATCCACATGAATCGATGGCCATTGTCCTCATGATCGCGAAGCACAAGGGTATGGCGCAATTTGTATTCCCCGCCCAGATAGGATCGGATAACACCTTCCTTAGCCCTCCGCCGCAATACCACGGCTCCTGCTCCGTCTCCAAAGAGGACGCACGTATTTCTATCCTTATAATTCGTGATGGCTGAAAGCTTGTCCGACCCGACCACGGCGACTGTTTTGTACTGTCCTGATTTGACGAATTGCTCTGCCACGGCCAGAGCATAATTGAAGCCCGTACACCCCGCCTGCACGTCAAAAAAAGGCAGGTTTCTACGGAGGTTGAGGAGATGGGCGATGTGGCCCGCCGCAGAAGGCCACATCGGGTCAGTAGTATTGGTGCCCACCACGAGCATCTCAATTTCTGCGAGGTCGATGCACGCTTTCTCCACGGCTCTTTCAAGGGCAAGTCGGCCCATGGTTACGTTGGTTTCTTCTTCTGCTGCGATCCTTCGCTCACGGATGCCCGTCCTTTCCAAGATCCATTTGTCACTGGTCTCCACCATCTTTTCCAGATCGTAGTTGGTGAGGACTCTTTCCGGAACGTAAGAACCTGTTCCGATAATTCCTGCGTGATGCATGTCAAGCCCCTTTGGGAGTTAGTAAAGCCAAGGGTAACATTTTCTCCGGTTTGTAGCAACGGAACAGCGAAACTTTTTCTTTCGTTTAGAGTTGAGCATCGCTCTGGGATCGAGTAAAATACGATCCAGATTAATCATTCCAGGAGACCGCACTGGATGAGAATTTTAGATTTCGTTCAAAAAGTGTTAATTGAGGAATTCAGGGAAATTCAACAAGACGAAGGCCATCATTATATTTCATTTAGCCTCATCTGCCAGGGAATAGAATTTTTGGGAGCGTGCCTTGATTCAGAGCCTTTTTCAGCTAAAGGTTTAAGCGCTGCGCGCTTCAGAAGAGCTATTTACGATCTTTTTCCAACATCCTATCGTAAATTTAATCAAGGAAGTGGGAGGCCCTTTGATTTATATGAGAATCTGCGTTGCAGTCTACACCACGCTATTTTGCCGGAGTCACCAATAGAGCTCATTCAGCAATCCGAAAAGGAAAAATTTGATGTCAATCATCTCGAAGTAAAGGAAATTCGGGGGATAGATAGACTTGTCTTGGTATCGGAAGATCTGTTTGACGATTACGAAAAAGCCTGCAAAGAAATCATTACAAGAATTCGTAGCGGTCGTTTAAGGGGATGGAAGTTTGAAGGAGTGTTTTAATCACTGGATGACCGATGGAGTATGTGATGGTCAGAACGGTTATTCTCATGCCCCGGCGCGTTTTCCCGGCACAAAGAGGGATGCCGACCGCGGAAGAATTTTTCCGTTTATGTGAAACCTCTTGACGAGGCAATCCTTAGATCGGATATAATACAAAATATTTCCATGGTGATGTAAAAAGTGTTATGTAACGAAAGCAAATAACGATGGACAAAGAGACGTTTTTTGAAGCCCCCGTGACTTCGCTGGGCAGGATGGCGATACGCTGGGTCAACGAACTCGGCGCCATGGTGTTTTTCCTTCTCAGGGCCTTTCTGATGATCTTTCATCCGAAGCAGTTCCCGGTCATCGCTCACCAGGTCTATTTCATCGGAGCCAGATCCGCCACGATCGTGATGCTTGTCGGCCTGTTCACGGGCATGGTTCTGGGACTTCAACTTTTTCATACACTCGTGAAGTTCGGGTCAGCGGGCGTTCTGGGCACAGCGGTCGCGCTATCGTTGATCAGGGAACTTGGCCCCGTGCTGACGGCCATTATGATCACGGCCCGAGCCGGTTCCTCCATGGCCACAGAAATTGGTATCCAGCGCATCTCCGAACAGATCGACGCTCTGGACACGATGCGGATTGATCCACTCCGGTATCTGGTCAGCCCAAGGATTGCCGCTTCCATTATCAGCTTCCCCCTGCTGACAGCCTTCTTTGATCTCGTTGGTATCCTCGGCGGGTTTATCAGCGGAGTGATGATGATGGGCCTCAACGTAGGCACCTACTTTTACCGGGTCCGGACCGGCGTGGAATTGGAGGATATCACGGGGGGTTTTGTCAAGGCGCTGGTGTTCGCCATCCTTGTGTCGATAATCTGCTGCTTTCAGGGTTACTATACCCATATGCGAAGGGATAGCTACGGTGCGAAAGCGGTGGGGCTTTCCACCACGTCGGCGGTCGTCCTGTCGTGCGTGCTCATCCTGGTCGCAGATTATGTGGTGACGTCGCTTCTTCTTTAGGGATCGATGGAAACTCCGCTGATTGAATTCCAAAAAGTGAGCAAGCGTTTTAACAACCATGTGGTCCTCGATCAGGTTGACCTGACGATCTACGAAGGACAGGTCACCACTATCATCGGAAAGAGTGGCAGCGGCAAGAGCGTGCTGCTCAAACACATTATCGGGTTGCTGAACCCCGATGAAGGCACCATCCTGTTCCGGGGTCAGTCTGTTCAGAAAATGAGCAAGAGCCAAAGGGATCGTACCTTCAGTCAGATCAGCTATATGTTTCAGAATAACGCTCTCTTTGACTCGATGACCGTCTTCGAAAATATTGCCCTGCCCCTTCAGCAGACCACCCATCTCAGCCAGAAAGCCATTGGGGAGCGGGTAAGGGCGAGAATGGAGCAGATGGAACTTACGGAAGTGGCCCGGAACTATCCGTCGGAGCTTTCGGGAGGCATGCAGAAGCGAGTAGCGTTGAGTCGGGCTCTGGTGACCGATCCGAAGGTTGTCCTTTTTGACGAACCCACCACGGGCCAGGATATTATCCGCAGGAATGCTATCCTGAGCATGATCGCTCAGTACCAGCGAAAGCTCGGCTTCACAGCGGTTCTCATCAGCCATGACGTCCCGGACGTTTTCTTCATCTCAAACCGTATTCTCGCCCTCAACGAGGGAAAAATCATTTTTCAGGGAACGCCGGGGCAGTTCGAGGAATTCGAGAATCCTTTGATCGACGAATTTGTCCAGAGCCTTGAGGACTTCCAAGAACATCTTACCGGAATTCAAACCAAGCGGCAATTCAGGATTCGGAATCAGATGGGCCTCAGAAAGAAGCGGCCTCAAGAAAGCTATGTCATGGCGTTGTTTACGCTTAAGGACTTTGATGAACTCTGTGAGTATCTGGGGCACACCCGAGGGCAGGAAGTTCTCAATGCCATGGGAGCATACCTGAACAAGCATTTCGGTGCCGTCGGAGGGTTTTCTGCGCGTCAGAGCAAGAATCAATTTAGCACCTTTCTTCCCTTTTCAAACCTCAGCGAGGCGGAACGAATTGTGGAGAAATTTGCCCTGGATCTTCGGAAGGAAGGATTACGCACGATCCAGGCGGAGGCAAACATTTCTCAGGATAGCTGCTTCCCTTTCGCTATCTTCGCGGGTTTAGCCGAGAGCAAAGCAGGGAGTGAAGGGATCGATCTCGTTTTTAAGAAGGCCGAGGCTAACCAGAAGGAGATTGCCAGGGTTTACTGTGAGATACGGAGGTAAATGGGAATGAAGAAGTATCGTTATGAGACGGTGGCCGGGATTTTTGTGCTCATCGGGCTAATATGCGTGGGATATATGACCGTGAGACTCGGAAGGGTGAAACTCTTCGCGCACGATTCTTATCCTCTCTACGCCCGCTTCACCTCGGTATCCGGGCTGAGGACAGGCAACCCCGTGGAGATGTTGGGGATCCAAGTCGGGGAGGTCGCGGGTTTCAGTCTCGATCAAGAAAAGCAAGTGGTCATGGCCGAGCTCAAAATAACAGAAGGCATCAAGGTGTATGAGGATGCGATTGCCTCCATCAAGACATCGGGCCTCATCGGCGACCGGTACATCAGTCTCGACGCAGGAGGATCGGGATCGATCCTGAAGCCAGGAGGGGTTATACTACAGACGGAATCGCCCCCTGATCTGTCGGATCTCATCGGGAAATATGCCTTTGGCGACATTGGAAAAGATGGAAAGGAGAAGAAATAGCCATGAGAAAATCGCTTATTGTGTTGATCCTTTCTGTTGCCGTTGTCAAGCTCTGGCCGGTTTCTGTCTCTGCGGCCCCTCCTCAGGAAACCATTCAGACACAGGTCAACCGAGCGCTGGAGGTGTTGCGGGATCCGGCTCTCAAGGGTGAATCCGCCAAGGAGACTAAAGAAAAGAAGATTTGGACGATCATCGATGGTGTCTTTGATTACACCGAGCTTTCGAAAAGGACATTAGCCCAACATTGGAAACAGTTCGCCCCTGACCAACAGGAGGAGTTTACACGTCTTTTCGGGAAACTTCTGGGCAGCGTTTATATAGACAGGATCATGGCCTATAAAGACGAGAAAGTGGTTTTTGGCAAAGTCATTAACCTCTCAGATAAAACCGCTGAGGTCCAAAGTGAGGTCCTTAGGTCCTCGAAGTCGATTCCGATCCACTATAGAATGATCCTTGGGAATGGAGAATGGAAGGTCTACGACGTGGTGATTGAGGGGGTCAGCCTGGTACAGAATTATCGCAGCCAGTTCAGAGAAATCCTGACGAACAAACCCCCTGAGAATCTTCTAAAAATGCTCCGGCAAAAGACTCACAAATAGGCTTGCCCTAACGCTTGGTTTCGGAGGAGTATCGAAAACGACCACTACGAGGATTTGATCGCCTGCTTTGATAGTTTACAAACGTTCTCTTATCTTGGTAGCCCTTGGTATGAAAAAATCAAACCATAATAACGCTTGACAATATTATCGTCCCGCGTTAATATTTATTCATGACAAAAAGCTTTCGTTGCAAAGAGAGTGAGAAGCTTTTTCTACGGCAACGGTCACTTCGATTCCCTCCTGGCGTTCACCGTGTAGCATTGCGTAAGCTGCTCTTGCTTGATGCTGCGGAGAAATTAGAAGACTTACGTATACCACCGGGGAATCGCTTAGAGAAACTTGCAGGTAACCGCCAAGGGCAACATAGCATTCGTATCAATGACCAGTGGCGTATATGTTATCGCTGGTCGGCAGGGGATGCTTATGAAGTAGAAATCGTGGGTTATCATTAAGGAGGTCGCCACTATGAGAAAAAAAATGATTGCGCCTATCCACCCGGGTGAAATTCTTACGGAAGAATTCTTGAAACCGCTGGGGATCACTCAGTATAAATTGGCCAAAGACATCAACGTTCCGGCGCGTCGTATAAATGAAATTGTCCACGGCAAGCGTTCCATCACCCCCGATACCGCTCTCAGATTGTCTCGCTATTTCAACCTTTCAGAAAGGTTTTGGTTAAATCTTCAAGCAAGGTACGATCTCGAGGCGGAGAAAGACAAGCTCAATGACCGAATCGAAGTTGAGGTCAAAGTATTCCAAGCGCAGCGTGCTTAACACTTCAGCGGATGACTGGCAACCACCACTGACCTCTGACGCTATGCTCATTTTCAACGCGCAATCTCCGTTTCTTGAATATCGCCGTCGGTAATGACTTGTGGGAACTAAACAACCCTCTTCCTTCCTGATGCCGTGATTTAACAAAGGATCATATTGGGAAGCTTTAAATTTTTAAAAAGCGGTAGTGGAAAAGGACAATAACTAAACGAGTAGAGAATAGGTAAAAGTGAAAAAATGAGAAAACGATATCAAGTGGTAATTGTTGGAGCCGGACCATCAGCCATTTTTGCCGCTTTCGCCTTATCGAAAGTTGGCGTGGAAGATTTGGCCATCTTTGAGAGAGGAAAAGACATCCACGAGAGGAAGAGAGGCCGAGGCATGGAACTGCTGTGCGGGTGGGGAGGAGCAGGCGCCTTCAGTGACGGCAAGCTCACTTTGTCACCAAAGGTAGGCGGATTCTTAGGCGACTTTATCCCCCAGGTAGAATTGATGAACCTCCTCAGAAAGGCCGACGAGATCTACCTTTCATTTGACGCTCCGAAAGAAGTCTTCGGGCAGTCTTCTGGTAAGACCGAAGCGCTATACCAGGGGGCGAAATTAGCAGGGTTAGAATTCATCCCCATGGAAATCAGACATCTGGGGACGGAAAATTGTGTGCCTCTCTTGAAAAATATTCGAGACGTCCTGGAGAAGAAAGCAGACATCTTTTTTAATACCCCTGCAAAAGAGGTCCTTGTTGATGGCGGAAAGGCCGTGGGAATATTGCTTGAGAATGGCACCCAAGTGAACGCTGAGTATGTGATTTGTGGCCCGGGCCGTGTGGGAGCAGAGTGGATCAAAAACGAAGTGCAACGCTTGGGAATCCCTTCCGTACCAAGCCCGGTAGATATAGGAGTCCGGGTGGAGGCTCCTGCCTCCATTCTTCAAAAGCTTACAGACATTGCGTACGAGGCGAAATTTATCTACTATTCCAAGACATTCGACGATAAAGTTCGGACTTTTTGCATGAACCCCTTCGGAGAGGTGGTTACGGAAACGATTGACGAGATCATCACAGTCAATGGCCATAGTTATGCTAAGAAAAGAACAGAGAACACCAACTTCGCCATCCTTGTTTCCAACACCTTTACAGAACCGTTCAACGACCCCATTGGTTATGGGAAGTATATTGCGAGGCTGGCCAACCTCCTTGGGAACGGCGTCATCATTCAGAGATTGGGTGATCTGCTCGATGGTAGGCGATCCACACCTGATCGGATCAATCGATGCATTACCCAACCGACCCTGAGCTCGGCCACTCCAGGGGACCTCAGTTTTGTCCTTCCCTATAGACATTTAAAAAGCATCATTGAAATGCTTGAAGCGCTGGATCGATTAACGCCTGGCATTTTTTCCAGACACACTCTCCTTTATGGGGTAGAGGTAAAGTTCTATACCAACCGGGTGAAAATCTCCCCAGTTTTAGAAGCGGATATAAAGAATCTCTTTCTGATCGGTGACGGAGCAGGGGTTACACGGGGACTGATGCAAGCTTCAATCAGTGGAATATTGGCTGCAAACGAAATTTTGAAAAGGATGGGAAAAGAAGAGGGCTTGTAAATGTTAGTTTGGAAGCCATTACGAAAAACGCGGTAGATCTATGTGAAGAGCCTTACTCAGCCTTAAGAAAGGGTAGAAGTTCAGGGGAACCATGTTTGTTTCCTCGAAAAGATAGAGAATTGATTACTTTCTTGCTGCACAGTGGATTTTAACTGTGAAATCTGGCCACGTTCTTTTTACGCGCAGGTTACAAGAGTTGAACTTGTGCGCTCAATTCATAAGTCGTCCGGACAATTTGAAACAACTTTCAGAACCACCTGCTGAACTATAGCCACCCTTATTTACAGTAGTCTTTCCTTATCCAGACCCAGAACTTTGAGAATCGTCGGGGAGAAAAGAGGAGATGGCTACGGACACCAGCATGCCCAACATGAATAGGTGGCGGGGATTTCATTTTTTGAGAGAAGAATCCAATTGACTCCATTATTGGCCGAGGTTATAAAGTGGCACCGTCGAATATGAGATGTTAGAAATTTAGAGGGGGCGACTTGGTTTAAGAAAACTGATTAGGAATAATAAAATAGGCGGAGGAATCGGAAAGGAGAATCGTCAATGAAAGCAATCATAGACCAGGAAACTTGCATCGGATGCGGGCTTTGTGCGGAGACTTGTCCAGAAGTTTTTGAGATGAATGATGACAAGGCTCGTGTCAAAGTAGATGATGTTCCTGCGGATGTGCTGGAGTCCTGTAAAGAGGCTGCTGAAAATTGTCCGGTAGAGGCAATCCAGATGGAGGAATGAGTATCTCCAATAAGAACAAAAAAGGGGCGCTCCACGTCAAATCGTGGAGGCCCCTTTTTTATTTTCTTTTTTTGAAGGGTCACTCAAAATATTCTTTAATTTCTTTGTACCGTTTCGGATCCCTTAATCGATCAAGGGCCTTCGCTTCAATCTGCCGAATTCTCTCCCGACTGAGACCGAACTGCCTGCCAATTTCCTCAAGAGTACACTCTCCGTCTTCTCCGATACCGAAACGGAGCCGGAGAATCTTCTCTTCTCTCGGTGACAGGCCGGATAAAAGCTTCTGGATCTGGTGGGTCAGATCTTTTTCCAGCAGGGAGTCACTGGGAGAGAGACCCTTTTCATCCGGAATCAGATCTTCAAGCGTGCTATCCTCTTCCCCGATAGACATGTCGAGGGAGATTGGTTCTTCAATGAGATTGAGAATTTTCTCCACATCGTGTAGAGGAATTCCGCTTTCCTTAGATAATTCCTGGGAGGTGGGTTCCCGCCCTAACTTTTTTACCAGATCTTTAAAGGATTTCATCAATTTTCCTTTGATCTCA
>DATHCH010000242.1:0-21963 GCA_035319625.1 Thermodesulfobacteriota bacterium | reverse complement strand
ACGGGTGGATAAGGACATTTCATGAGAGCAAAAGGCCTTAAAATTAGGGTTATTTCATAGGGCTGAGGGGTAACCATACCCCCATGGGCACTCTGCTGTCCAAAATACAGGTTTTTTAAAAACCTAATTTGGACAAGAGTGGACAACCATAAAACTATTAGGAAGCCGGAGACGAAGATGACTGTTATTTGTACGGTCATCTTGAGCCTGTTGTCAAGCTTCTATCTTCGGGGGAATCAGACATGATTTCGTAATTGAAGCTCTAATGGGTGGGGATTTAAGTATAGCTGTTGCTTGAGGTAAGGCTGATCATACTTTCGGACATAATAATTGATGAGCGTGATGGGAACGATCAAAGGAATATGGTCCTCCCGATAGAAATCGACGACCTCGAGTAATTCCTGCTTTTCATCAGAGGACAACTGTTCCTTGAAATAACCCATCATGTGCTGCAGGACATTGGCATTCTTCTTCGCCGAAGTCTTTAGGTAAAGGGATTCCATAAGAAGAGTCTGGTATTTTTGGCAGAGTTCTTTCAAAGGGAGATCTTTTGCTTTCGCCACGAGTTTTCCCATCGTTTGATAATACTTTGGACTGTGTGAGAGTACCAACAATTTGTGCCTCGTATGGAAGTCCACGACGCTTCCCCGACTCTCTTTTTTTCCTAAGACCTCTCGCCACCTTTTTAGAGTGAAGATCCTCTCAATGAAATTCTCACGGAGTTCTGGATCATGGAGGCGTCCCTCATCCTCAACAGGAAGCAGCAGAAAATGTTCCATAAATATCCTGGCGAAAATTCCCACTCCCTTTTTAACTGGCATCCCCTTTTCATTATAGACCTTGACCCGCTCCATACCGCTGCTTGGAGAGCCGCTTTTGAAAATAAATCCGCAAAGATCTTCTTTTTCCATATCGATAACGCGTTTCTGTGCCCACTTGACCAAACGATCCGTTATATCCTGTTTGGTACGAATCGTCACAAGCCGGGGAGAATCTGAATCTCCCTCCAGGTGCATAGATTCCCTGGGAACACCGAGACCACATTCCACCTCGGGGCAAACAGGAACATATTCTACATATTGTCCCAGGGGATCGGTGAGAAAGCGATCCAACTTATGACCGCCGTCATAACGGACATTCTCGCCAAGCAAGCAGGTGCTGATACCCAATTTGATCTTTTCCATTGGTCTCTTCCTATTTGATGTATTATTATAACTATAACGAGCTCTAAAAAAATAAAAAGGGTGGGTAATGGAAATGCTTGAAAAGATGAGAGCCATTGTTAGAGGAAATGATCTTTGTGTTCTGGCTACTGTTTCCGAAGGGAGACCCCATTATTCTCTCATGTCCTATATTTCAGATGAAGAGGGCCGTGAGATCTATATGATTTCCCACAAACAGACAAAGAAGTATTTGAATTTAATGGAAAACCCTGCCATCAGTCTCCTGATTGATACTCGCGAAAAGGAAAAGGGGCAAAAGGGATTCATATAAAAGCCCTGACTGTCAGCGGGGAGTTTCAAGCTATCAGCGACCCTGAGAAGAGAGATGTTATCCGTGCAAGGTTTTTAACAAATCATTCCCATTTAACAGATTTCCTAAATGACCCCGGCGCTGAAATTTTCTCTATCAAGATAAAGTCATTCCAGTTATTAGATGGTGTGAAGAACCCATTTTTTGAGACAGTGGAATAAGCCTAAGTCGTCTTCGCTTGCCAAAATACTCATTTTATCCAACTTTTTTTAGTTTGACCTTACCATGATGTCACATACTCTGGCAAACTCTGTAACAGACCTGCCAGGATTATGGATATCCCCACCTGGGACTTTCGGCTGCTTCTGTGAACAAAACCCACTCTAAGAATTGCCCATTTCTACAGTTTCGGAAACAGGATCGAGAAAACCTCTCCGCTTTTCTTCCGGTCGAATTGAAAGGTAAGGTCGATGCGATCGTTTCTCAAGCCAAAGGATACCGGCTCCTTGCCTTTAGCGTCATCAATATGGGTGATGGCTCGGGCAATAGAGATGATTTGGTCGGCCACCTTTACCCCAGGCGGGGGGAGCTGATATTCTCCTCTCGATTCGACTGAGAATAATACCTTTCCATCCTTTGAACGCTCAATGGAAATCTTTTTGGCTTTCTCAGTAGCCCCGTAAAAGATCCCAAGCCCAAGAAACTTAAGGGCTAATTCGTCTAAGTTGCCACCGGGATCGCCCGAAATCCCCTTGGCAGCCTTTTCCAGCTCTTTCTTGGGGTCGGTCTCCAAATAACAATCGCAAAATTCCTGCAGGCGCTGGTGGTAATTTCTGTCGTCTTTGATCATATTTTGCCCTCCTTCCTAACATTTCAACTAAAGGTAATTATCAGGGGTATCGAATTCAAGGGGAATTTTTCAATTCTCTCGTTCTTCGCAACAACCAAGACGATATTGACATACCCTCAATGGGAGGACGGTTCCTATTTTTCAATGCATTCGCTAAATTATGGTGTATAATGGTTTTAGAAAAGAGAGTTTTTCAGAGAATGAAATACTTGTTCATTTCCCTCAGTGTCATTCTTGTTCTTGCCCAACTTCCCTTTGGCGACTTCAGCCCGAAGGAACCTGAGGAGGATAAGACGCCGGTCAAGGGCTGGTGGATGGTCTCCTACTTTTCCGTGCCTCCAACCCAATATTCGAAGGCTGGAAAAGGGATCATCAAAGCCGAGAGTCTGGGGAGCCGATCCTCTCTTTTTAAGGAAGTAGGAGAGAAAAAGAAGAACTTCCGGATCCTCGCCTGGAGATGGAAGATCTCCAATGTGGTTCATTCAGCCATTGAAACAAGAAAAGATCGATTTGACGCAGCAGCTCGGGTGATCGTTGTCTTTGGAAAAGAAAAGGGGTTCAAGATCATGGAAGGAATGGAACCCTCGGGGCTCAAAATCGAATATATCTGGGCGAGCCATCTGCCCAAAGATCGCATCTTTGACCATCCGGGAGAGAAACACTGCAAGGTTTTCGTGCTGGAGTCCGGAGAGCGAAAAGCAGGGGAATGGGTCTATGAGGAAAGGAATGTTCGTAAAGATTACAAATCCGGTTTTGGCGCAGAACCGGATGGGGTCCTCGCCATCGGGATTCAGACGGATACAGATCACAGCAATGAAATGGTTACTGCCTACTATTCTGATCCTATCCTGAAAAGAAAATAGAAGGCGGGCCTTGTTTCTTATGCACTGTTGAGGATAAATCTAAACAAAAAATCCATTTGAAGGAGGAGATCTATGCAAATCTTGATACTTTATTACTCCAAAGGAGGGAACACGCGAAAAGTGGCAGAGCGAATCGCGGAGGGAGTTGAGTCCGTTTCGACCGCCAAAGCCCTATTAAAATCAACCCAAGAAGTGAGCAAGGATGATTTTGTTAATTCCGCTGGTGTCATCGCAGGCTCGCCGGTCTACTTCGGGGCCATGGCCTCGGATTTGAAGCGCGTCTTTGATGAATATGTGGTCGTCCGCAGGAAGATGGAAAATAAGGTGGGGGCTGCTTTTGCCACTTCAGGAGATCCATCCGGTGGGAAGGAGACCACCATGATATCCATCGTTCAATGTCTACTCATTTACGGCATGATCGTTGTGGGAGATCCGATGGAGGCAACAGGCCATTACGGCGTGGCCTGTGTGGGTGCTCCGGATGAAAGAACGAGCGAAAATGCTCGGAAATTGGGAAGGCGGGTGGCTGAACTCTGTAAAAAATTGGGCTCCTAAGGCAGCCGCCTCTCTGTGGAACCTCTGATGTCGGGGGACAAAAATTGGGGGAAGAGATTGTCCTTTCCGTGAAACTTCTCCTCGAAGGTATCCATCAGGGCACGGGAATCCAGGCATTGTCCGAGTGGAGGCAGGGGACTCGTCTTCAAGGCGAGGGCAGACTCGAGCCGTTAGATATGAAACTTGTGGATAAGCTTCTTCTCTGTCTCTCCTTCGATCGTTGCCTCAACCTCCACATAGGGCTCTAAGCCTGAGCCCTCCAATTTATTCTTGAGCAATTCGTCGATCTGAAAAATCCCCGCCGAGTTGTTCATGAGTATCGCAATCCGGATAGGTTTCAATTCACCTTTCTCAATCTTAATTTTTTCGACGGAGGAGGCAGAGACCGAGTGAATATTGACCATGCCCGCCTGGAAGGGGATTCGGGAGCGGCCTTCGGCCATGTCCAACGCATCAGCGACTCGGACGATACCGGCCTCGAGGGTCAACGGTCGGCCGTCAGCCCGGTGAGAGATGATGGCATGGAGGATTTCCGAAATGATGATGGTACGGGTGGGAATATCGTAGATGTCACCCAGCAATTCTTTCATCTTGGGGACAGCAAGGAAGAGGCTGTAAAGTTCGTGATCGACCCGGTGGATCGACATTCCCAAATCATGAAAGAGCGATGCCATGGCTACGATCACCTCGGCGTCTTCGAAGGGAAGATTGTGGTCGGTGGAGACGCTGGGCTGGACATTATGCTCGACAAGTAGCCTGAGAAGTCTGAGCGCAATGTTAGCGACAATTTGGAAATGGACAGGGCCATGGTCGCTCATCCCCAGCCGCTGAACAGCATTGACATTCATCACTTGCCAGAGGGTATAAAGTTCCTCGTCTCCATTGATCCGATCAATAATCTGTTGGAGCCGGGGATTGTGGCGGGCTGGAATCCGGATCAAGATTCGCTTCGCTCCTGCCCCCGATTCCTCGACAGCCTGGCTGGCCTCAACTTCCGGTCCGAGCTGATTGCCATCGGAGCCTCTGGATTGAGAAGATTTATTGCTGTCCATGTGAGTTGCGTCACCTCCCGATTTTAGGCTGGAACACGAGAGTCGATCCAGTGATCAGTACCATACGGTCCATGTGGATGACCTCCATTTCATTCTATCATAAATCTCTAAAAGTCAACCACCAATTCCATTGACATTCCAAATTTACAGATACATGACGGAGCGCTTGGACGACTTCTTGAAAAGAAAAACTAGGCTCAACGAAAGACGGTAAATGTTGATTAAGTGACAATTGATGTCATCTCATTAAAGCGAAAAAACCATCATCCCCTACACAATTTGATTGATATTTCAATAGCTTATTCCCATCCCCTCAAATTTAATCGGATTGGCAAAGAAATTGCTCTTACAATAGCTATGGATTCCGTAGCGTTCAAGGAGGAGAGGGACTGAAGAACTTTGATCAGTGGACGGAAGAATTGGCGAGGGACGCATTGGTTCGAACTGATGAAGAGGATGAAAAGGTCTTTTTGAAGACAGATGACCTCTTCGTTGAGAATGATTTTGATGAAGAATAGTTAAGGGACTCATAGATAGAAAGATAGAGGATAAAACAAGATGGCGAAAAACAAGATTCTCGTGGTCGATGATGAAGAAGATATGGCCAAGGCTTTGAACCTTCGGCTAAAAGCGAACGGATACAACGTTGTATTCGCCTCTGACAGTGTCCAGGCATTGACGATCGCCAACCAGGAGAATCCAGATCTGATCCTCCTCGATATTATGATACCCGGAGGGGGGGGATTCGTTGTCGCAGAGCGATTGAAACAGTCAGCGGCTACCCATCGTATACCCATCATCTTCCTGACGGGGATCCCAGGGGGAGAAGAGAGGGCTTACAAGTTAGGCGCTTCTGGTTACGTCATGAAGCCGTATCAACCGGAAGAGTTAATGGAGGCCATTCATAACGCGTTAGAAATAAGTAGAAAGGAGTCCGGAGAAACTGTCAGGGAGACAACAGGCGCGACTTCCTGAAGACCTCTTTTCCCATCTCTCCAATTTGAAACAAACCAAGCATCCACGTCCCACCATTTTCTACCTGTAGTCTGTTTTGCAGGCAGATGAACTTTACGCTATACTACATCTAAAACGAGCGAAGATAAATTCGGCCTTAACTCGCATCAGGCAGGATCACTATCCGAACGTATGAGATAGGAAGGCTCAAATAGGATGGATGTCCATCACAAGATCCGACAATTCTTTTTTCCCTCTATCACACCAAAGTTCGTGATCAGGGTTTCCTCGGTTGCGCTCTCAGCCTATCTTTTTTTCGGTTATCTCTGCATTCCTTTCTCTATTCGAGGGACCAGTATGGAGCCGACCTATCACGATGGAGGGGTAAATTTTTGCTGGAGGCTGCGTTATCTTTTTTCAGAACCTATAAGGCATGATGTCGTAGCAGTACGGTTTGCAGGGAGCAAAGTGATGCTTCTAAAACGTGTGATCGCTCTCGAAGGCGAACAGGTTGAATTTCGTAATGGAAAGCTTTTTGTTGACGGCAGGGGGATAGAAGAACCGTATGTCCGTTACCCCTGTGCCTGGAATCTTTCCCATCGCCAGGTTGAAAAGGATTGCATCTATGTGGTTGGGGACAATCGGAGCATGCCGATTGATGACCATCATTTTGGGCAAGCTTCAAAGAGCCGTATCGTGGGGGTGCCATTATGGTAAAAGCAAAATATCTCTTCATCGCCGCGCTGATGGTGATCCTCGGGATCGTGATTGCGATCACTGTTTTTCCGAGTGAGGAAAAGCGAGTAAAAAAGCAGTTCCGTCTCTTATCAGAATGGGTCTCAAAGTCTACGGAAGAAAACGCCATAACCATGTTACGGAGAATGAAAGATATCGGCAGCTTATTTGATGCGCGTTGCGAGCTAAAAGTGCCTGACCAACCTCTCTCTGGAAGCTATACGCGTGAGGAAATATCCACCTATGCAGGGAGCGCCCGTTCCCAGGTCTCTCAGCTCGATCTAAAATTTTATGACCTTCAAGTCGTCTTCCCTGAGAAGGAGGTAGCGAAAGTCACTTTGACTGCCAGACTCACAGGTCGATCCAGGGGAGGAGAACGAATGGATGAAACACGGGAGCTTGAATGCCTCCTGAGGAAAATTGAAAAAAAATGGCTTTTCAGTCAGATCGAGGTAATAGAAGTTCTCAAGAGGTGATAGAGAGAAAAGAATGGGTATTCGTCGATTAGGGTTAACCGGAGCCGAAAAACAATTGCCTTACGCTACATATTACGACCGCGAACCAGCAGATATTCCCGCCTCTGTGTTGAGTGCAATCCAAAATGGTACTTATTCTTATCGACAGGCTCTATTGTTTGAGAATATCAACGACTTGCTTAATCCCGGGTACTTGCCATTAGAAAATGGGTATTGCCGTATGCCCGATGGAAGTTTTTTTGTTGCCGTGCGAACGGAATTTTTAGATGTTACGAAAGAAATGTTGGACTGGTGGTTTTGGTGGCATTCACAAGAACCGCTTCGCTATCGAATTTGGTATCCAGAGTGCCACTTCGATATCAGCGTCGAAGGAGCGCAGGAAACGTCTCGCAACAAGCCTCAATATTCGCATACCACACACTTTCCTGTTGAAGATGTTGGGTTGGGCAAAGAAAAACTGTCTATTCATTTCTTGCCGCCTGACGAATTTGGTTTTGATATATCACGATTTGAAGAAGCCAATATTGCGACGGTAATTTGTGGTGTTGTTGGCTCTGTGACACACCACATAAAACAGCACACCTCGATGTGCCATTTGGTTCGTAAACTCTCAACCGGCCTTGAGATGCGGAGTCGTTTTTGGGTAGGTCACACGCTCCGATTTAATGGAATTCTTGGCGCACCGATTTTGAAAAATATCGTCAATACAAGACTATTCAGGCAACTTGTCCTGCCTCCCAAAACGGGTCTTTCGATGGCAATGCACTGTGCCCAAGAATATAATAACTTGGCGAAATTGCTTCCCGAACTCTATGCCGCTTATGGCTGAGTAGCTAAGCCGCCGGTAACAATTTGGGAAAAGTTTCCCCGGAGGATAGGAACCACCCCAATTAAAGGGTCGCCAGGGGGCGGCAAGGCCTTATTAATTATGTGGAAATTCTTCTCTCAGATTCGTTTCAAATAATCCTCAAGTAACAGCCTAAAAACCCCTTTTTCACTATTGACATTGAAATTTCAGGGGTCGATGCTTAAATTAGTATAACTTATGGGAGATGACTATGAAGAAATGTGATCGTTGCGGTGGCACGATGTCTTATGAAAAGTTTTACGGTCAGGCCGAGGATTATTTCGGATGGAGATGTATTGTCTGTGGGGATATAATCGACAAGGTCATCCTGGAGAACCGATTCCGAAGGAAACGTTAACTGCCTGTAGAAAGAAAACGGTTCGGAGGGTCACCTGGTCACACTCTTTTTCCCAAGATCGTAAGCTTTTCTCTTAACTTCCTCGTTTTTGGCAACCTCTCCTTTTGTGGAGGCTGAGGCCTGAACCACCCCCAGAAAGTTGAGCCCCGTAAATTGGCATGTGTTCTTGAAACTGTGGACAATCGGGTCAGCGGTTGATACATTTGGATCCCCGCAGACCGTGATCAAGCCGATCCTCTTCCCCTTCATCTTTGGACGATAGGCCTTGTGCAATCGCCATTCTGCGTCAAAAAAAGCGCACCAGCGGTCTAAGTAGGCTTTCATCTGAGCCGTCATGGACCAGAAATAGACAGGTACACTGTGAATGATCGCGTCCGCCTCCAGGATCTCTTTGTGAATCTCGAGCATATCATCCTGAACGGCGCAGACTCCTGTTTCATTACACTTTTCACAATCCAGGCATCCAGAAATCTTCTTCTTGGATAGGACGATCTTCTCTACTTCTCCTCCTGCCTCCTTGGCTCCTGCAAGGGCTTGATCCAAAAGGATGTCACTGTTTCCTCCTACTCGAGGACTTCCAAGAACTCCTAAGACTTTCATTTGGTTCTCCTTTCGATGGTATGGATAACGGCTTTTTGAACTCTAAGCTTTTCTCAGAGATTTGGCAACAGGAGAATTCAATCGAAGATCATTTTTAATTTGATAAACTCACACTGGAAGGATAAAATTATTTATTGGGTCCAAAAGGGAACGTTGATTACCGAGTCATGAAAGGAGGAATCGTTATGGAATTGAAAGGAAGCAAGACGGAAAAGAATCTTTTAGCGGCGTTTGCGGGCGAGTCCCAAGCGAGGAATCGCTACACCTATTTTGCGAGCGCAGCCAGAAAAGAAGGCTATGAGCAAATCTCCTCTATCTTTCTGGAGACAGCCGAAAACGAGAAGGAGCATGCCAAGCTCTTCTTCAGTTTGCTTAAGGGAGGAGATGAAGAGATCATGGCTGCCTATCCCGCTGGCGTCGTTGGGAATACCGCTGACAATTTGAAAGCGGCAGCGGCCGGAGAGAATCTCGAATGGACGAAGCTCTACCAGGACTTCGCTGGTGTCGCCAAGAAGGAGGGGCTTAGTGAAGCTTACGAAGCCTTCAGCCAGGTTGCGAAGGTAGAGAAATTCCACGAGGCCAGGTACCTGGGTCTATTAAAAAACGTGAAGGGAGGAAAAGCCTTTAAAAAGGATTCTTCTGTGAAGTGGCACTGCCGAAATTGTGGTTACGTCTTTGGAGGGAAGGAAGTCCCGGAAAGATGCCCGGTCTGCAAGCACCCACGGGCTTACTTCGAAGTTCTGGCAGAGAATTATTGATGATCCACGCCTGTTAAGGGGAGGTCTTCCAAAGAACCTCCCTTTCTCCGAAGGACAACACCAGCAACTCTAAATTTAAACAGGGAGAGCACATCCCTTTTTATCCTTCCCTAAAGGATAAATGGAATGTTTCCCTCGTTTCCTCCCTGACGAAAAGGGGTTGCCTGGCACAAGAAAATAAAAGAAGAAATATGAATCAAACAACCTTAAACGTTTTGATCACTTGCATGGGCATACCGGTCTTATTCGCGGGCACGTTGACCTCAGCCTTTGCGCAAAGCCACCAGCCCTCCCGAGCACTGGATGCAAAGGTGGAAAAATTTCTAAACGAAAACCGGGCGTACTGGCATGACTGGAATGTGCCCTACGAAGACGGCAGAGTCCTATACAGTCTGATCGTCAAAAACAATTACAGAAAGGCTTTGGAAATCGGTACCTCCACAGGCCATTCCGCTATATGGATGGCCTGGGCACTGAGCAAGACAAACGGCAAACTGATCACCATTGAAATCGATGAAAACAGGTACGGGACGGCCTTGAAGAATTTCAAGAAGGCCGGAGTGGAAGAATTTATTGATGCCAGGTTGGCCGACGCCCATCAACTGGTGAAGGAGTTGGCAGGGCCATTTGATTTCGTCTTTTCGGATGCCGACAAGGAATGGTATACGCAGTATTTCAAAAATACTGAGAAGAAACTGGCCGTGGGGGGCTGTTTCACGGCCCACAATGTGACCGATGGTTTTGGAGGCATAAAGGAATTTCTTGATTATATCAGGAGCCTCTCAAACTACCAGACCACGATCGATCGTTCCAGCAGTTCGGGTATTTCCATCAGCTACAAGAAATCAAGCGCACCCTCTTGACGACAATTACTCAGAAAACAAACTAATTCTCCCCTCTCCCCTAGCGGGAGAGGGCGGGGTGAGGGGGGGACAAACAATGATCACCCCCACCTGCCTCTTCCCCGATCAAGGGGGGAGGATAATATTTAGGGATTTTCATTCTTCGAATCTGGCTGCCCCGCCCTCGGTCCGGACTGGGGCCGGTAGGCAGGGATGACGCACCTGGCATGAGAGACTTCTAAAATATTTTTTTTATTCTGTTTCTACGGCATCTTTTTTTCTTCTTCAGCGCCGTCCCTTCCCTCACCCTGCTGCATCATTTTCTTCATCATGGAGCAGCAGTTGACCATATCCTTTTCACCTATGCAACAGCTCTTCATCATTTCAACCATTGTCTCAAATTTCTCCTTATCCACGGTTTTTTTCCTCCTTAATGGATTGTTAGGTTTTGTGAATCTTTAACGATATAGACGGAAGAGAGGCTGGAAAGTTTACATGGATGGTTAGGTTGAAACCAAGCCTCGACCTGCTTGGCATCCCAACACCGTCAGGGCTTGATTTGTGGAGTAGCAACGCTATAATAGCCGAAGTGGTTCGGATATCTTCAGATTCCAGAGGAGGTATGACATGAAGACCGTGTTATTGTTGATCCATCTGCTATCCTTGATGATGGTCCTCTCTGCTCTTGCCCAAAAGGGATTCGAAACGGATATCATTAAGACATCGGCAGGCGATTTGAAGATCACCTTCGTGGGCCACGGCACATTAATGTTCAACTTCGGGGGAAAAGTGATTCATGTGGACCCCTTCAGTGCTTTGGCCGATTATAATATCTTTCCCAAGGCTGACTTGATCCTCGTAACCCATGAGCACAGGGATCACCTTGATTTGAAGGCTTTAACCACAGTACGGACAGAAAAAACAGTGATCGTGTTAACCGAAACCTGTGCCAAACAGGTCCACGGAGGCATTGTGATGATGAACGGCGATGTGAGGACCATCGAAGGATTGAAGATTGAGGCTGTGCCTGCTTACAATATTGTCCACAAAAGGGACACCGGAGAGCCTTTCCACCCAAAGGGGGTAGGCAACGGCTACGTCATTACCTTCGGGGATAAACGGGTCTATGTGGCGGGTGATACGGAAAACATCCCGGAGATGAAAGGCCTGAAGGGCATCGACATCGCCTTCCTGCCCATGAATCTTCCGTACACCATGACACCCGAGATGGTGGCTGATGCGGCAAAGGCCTTCAAACCGAAGGTTCTCTATCCCTATCACTTTGGTGAAACGGATACATCAAAGGTGGTCAGTCTACTCAAGGGATCTCCGGAGATTGAGGTCCGCATCCGAAATATGAAATAGACGGATTCTTGTGCCCAAGAGCTGATCCTCTCTTCACTCTCCTGTGCCTTTGGTTCTTCTTGACATGGAAGGATAGTGGGTTTATCTTGTGAGAAATCTCAAAGGAAAACAGGCTAAGGCCTGGAAAGGTAACTCAACTTAATCAACTACGCCATCAGAACAACGCCCTCCTCCTCGCGACCCCTGGGCTTTTTCTTTGGATATTTTCCCAAGTATTAAGCGCAGGTTGATAAAGACTCATAATTTCATTCAGGTCGTGAATCCAGTGGACAATTTTGGCCATCAGTTAAATTTTTTTCCATTTTTGATCGGCCTTTTTTGTTCGGTAAGAAAGAACATCTTGAAATCATAGGAATAAAATCTTCGTATCCTGGCACATAAAATGCACGATGAATTTGCTTGGCGATTTTTTTCCTTTTTCTGCTCAGGGTTTTTGTAACTCTCTAATACTTTGGCAAAGAGAAGGAGAATCCATGCTCAAACCGAATCTCCGAATCTGTTTTTTCTTTTTGCCAGCATTGTGGATCTTTGCCTGTTCTCAGATAGGTATTCAATCTAACAGAGAGGAAACAATCCCTGCCCCTATTCCGGCTTGCCAGAAAAATTGTACCAGGGAAGGAGGCATGGTCTCCCGTCCGGTCTATAAGACTTGGGTCAAATATGATCATCTTGAATTCAAAAAAGGATTCGATTTAGTGGTCAAGACACTTCAGTCTCAAGGGCATTGAATTCTTTCAGCCGACCCCGGATCGGGGACGATCAGCGCCACCATGTTCCTTGAAGCAGAGCAGGAGGAAGGCTATCCGGCTACAGTCAAAATTATAGAGGAAGGATCTTCGTTGGTCATTCATATCAGCCTGAGGAAAACATGGGGCACCCTTGCCACGCCGGATTTGTGCAGCTTTTACGATGAATTTGGAAAGAATCTTTGGCAAGCCTTTGCTAAGGCGCAAACAAGACAGCCCGTCCTCTCATCACAAAAGCTGCTTAAGGAAGAGAGAGGCCCCTCACCGCTCCCAAACGCAGCCCTGAAACCATCTCCGTTCCCTGTCGGTCGAGGAAAGGTCATATGGGCTTACGTCAACCTCCGCAAGGGACCAGGGATACGGTACAGGATCATCGGTAAGGCCTACTTGAGAAACACTGTTGAGATTCTTACTGAAAACCCAGGCTGGATGCGGGTCCGGCTCGAAAGTGGGGCAGAGGGATGGATGAGCAAAAAAGCTGCATTAGTGTCCCCTTTGACACCTTCTCCTCAAATCCCTCCGGCTGCCTCCCAGGATTCCTCAAAGACAGGGTCCTTATTGAAGCCGCCCGGTCCCATGTAGCACAAAAAATTTCAGGATAGATCAAAGGAGCTGCAAGGGTTTTCCTGGCAGCGGTTGGAGCAATCGGCGAACCCGGAATCGGGAAGTACGCCCCGGATATGAACACGAACTCTCTGGTTGATCGGCATGATGCGATGTTTGGAAATTCATAACTTTGTGGTCTTCTTTGCTTGACATACGCGCTTATTTTTCATACATTCAACCCATCCAGAAGCGAGTTCGTATTATTTATCATTTTGTTGTTTTCGGCTCCCCTTCGACTCCAATGATGATCAACCCGATGGAATCGATTGCAATTGGTTTGGTCCAGCCGTGCGTATCAGGGAGGACCATCCTGAAGGGGACGCGATCAATCGCATGAGCGAGTTCTGGACGCAAGCAGCTGCACTGGTTTGGGGGCCTGTTACGGTTGCCCTACTGATGGGTACAGGTATCTACCTCTCCTTTAGGTTGAAATTTACCCACCTCCGCCAGTTCAGATTGGGCTGGCGATTCGCCGCACAGGGGATGGCGGTCCCGAAACGAACCCAAGGGGAGGCCTCCGCACCTCCGGGGGACATCTCGCCTTGGCAGTCGATGATGACCATGCTTGCCGGAGCCATCGGAAACGGCAACATCGCTGGCGTGGCCACTGCCATTGCCATAGGTGGTCCAGGCGCCATCTTCTGGATGTGGGCCAGCGGCCTGTTCGCCATGGCAACGAAATACAGCGAGGCTGTCCTGGGACTGAAGTTTCGGGAGCAGCTTCCGGATGGCAGCGTCGCTGGTGGCCCGATGTACTACCTCAGAAACGGCGTCCGATCACCAGTGCTCGCCTGGATATTCGCTTTCCTGGCGGGGATGGCAGCCATGACCACGGGCCCCCTGGCCCAAACCAACTCGATGGCACTGGTGCTTAACAGCGAGTTTCACATTCCAAAGTGGCTCACAGGGGCCGGCATCGCTATCGCTGCCTGGCTGGTCGTCATCGGAGGGATCAAGAGCATTGCCCGTTTTGCGGAAAAGCTTGTTCCGTTGAAAGTTATCCTGTACGTCGGCGGCTCGCTCTACGTTATCCTCGCCCACGCTCACCTGCTGCCGGAGACCATTGCCCTTGTCCTGAAGAGCGCCTTTACTCCAACCGCTATAATCGGGGGATTCAGCGGCGCCTCCGTGCTTCTTGCTGCCCGTCTCGGCGCAGCACGCGGGCTCTACGCGAATGAGGCAGGGCTCGGAACGGCAGGCATGGCCTATGGAGCGGCCCGGAGCCGCGATCCCGTGCGCCAGGGCCTGATTGCGACAGTGGATGTATTCATTATCACCTTCGTCACCTGCACCATGACCGCGCTCGTGGTGACGATCACAGGGAAGTGGACGAGCGGAACCCTGAGCACCGCCCTGGTGGCTTCCGCTTTCAACACCAGCATTCCAGTGGTTGGAGGCTGGATGGTGGCGGTGAGCTCGTTCCTTTTTGGCTACTCGAATCTGGTAGGATGGTCTTACTACGGCGAGCTCTGCTTCGGATATATCTTTCGATCCAATGTCCTCAAAATCTACGCCTGGATCTATTGCGGCTTGATCTTCGTAGGCGCCGTCACCGAGGTGAAGACCGTATGGAACTATGCCGACACCATGAACGGCCTCCAGATTTTTCCGAATCTAATTGCCCTGATTGTTCTGGCACCCCGGGTGGCTTCGGCCACGCGCAGCTACTTCAGCCCTATCCCTCCGAAATGATTAGAAGGGAAAACCACCGAACCTTTTTCCCCTAATTCTGATGCTTCAAGAGGTCTTGAAAAGGTACATCCATAATGTCAAACTGCATCCACTTTTCATCATCGTAATGCCACCATTCCTCGGATAGAGGAATGAATCCCGCCTTTTCCATCAGGCCTTTGAGAAGCTCTCGATTCCTGATTGTCTGATCCGGTAGGTCTTGATAATGATGACCCGCTCTGGGGCTAAAATCATCGAACCCTGTCGGCATCTGAAGTTCCTTTCCTTGAGAATCGACAAGCGTGGCGTCGACTGCGGATGCCCTGTTGTGACGCGAACCCTTTTTTGGATTCGCCACATATCGCTCATCGGGAAGTATCGTCCAAAGGATCCACTGTACAGCCAATGGCCTGTAACAATCCCATACCTTTAGTCCGAGATTCATTCCCTCAAGTTCCTTCTGAACAGCATCCAGTTTGACGGCGGTAGACTTCCTCAAAAAACAGGTGTTAGAATCGTAAAGCCTCTTCTTTGTGAAATTATCCTCTGTCGCATATCTCATATCAACAATAATGCGAGGGTTAACTTCCTTAATATCCACAATATCAGCCGCCCTTCCAGGCGGGTGGACTGGTGCTTCTTCTTTCGTTTCCCCCCATGCCCTGAATGCTATGCCGGCGGTGAGTATAATGAATATTACAAAGAGAGTGGCCAGGGGCTGTATTGCACGACGGGCATTTGTCAAAATTGACTCAAAGAGTATCTTCGTTGACCGAAGCATGATTAGCGAGACCTCATTGCGCGAAGTTCGAATTCTGTGCCCATGATGATCAAAGGTTTCTTAGCAGGATCAAGCCACCCAAGAATTTTTAAAATCATCTCCTCAGACATAGCCACACAGCCAAGGGTTGAGTCCCCGTCATTCCATACGTGCAAAAAGATCGCACTTCCTTTTCCTTTCACAATAGGGTGCATATTGTATTCGATCACCACTCCATACTTGTACTGGTCATCGTCTCTCTTCATCTTTTCCCAAGACAGTGCGTTGGGTTCACCTGTAACCCATCTGTTGTAGTCTTCTGAATTGACATCATCCACCCAGAAGTCATCGTCGGTAGCCTGTCTGTAAGGCATCTTGATCTCAACCGATGGATCATACCCGAAGGCTATTCCCAAAGGGAAAATGCCGCTCGGGGATTTGCCGTCACCCTCTCTCTTTTCGTCGAGAGCAGCAAATCCCATCTCTCCAATCGATCCGATAAATGCGGGCAAGACGAGGTGCCAAATACCATTGGTTCTCTCCACGGCATGAATGGTGACGAAAACCGACGCGGAGTCTCTATTGGTCGCAAAGATTAATTGCTCGGATTCCCCTATTTGAGCGGTATGGTTGGCAATGAAATTTTCGATGAAGCGGTCTATGTTGGCCGACGGAACACTTCCTTTCGCACTGTAAATTGCGCAGGAGAATAAGACAGGAAGGATCGTCATGAAGAATAGAAAGAGAGTTGACTTTAGCTTGAAAGCGCCTGGTTTCAACATTTTTCTCTTTTAATGGATTCTTTCTTACAATAACAGCAATGAAATCTTAAAGTCCAGCTTTTTTAGTTGGAGGGGTTGTCAAATTAGGCAGAAGGGGCTGGAACGAATCTTCCCATGGACTGAAAACTCTTCCCAAACACGGAACTTTTTTCTGTCCAGGTTGTCTATTAATACAAACGCAATTAATTTATTGTCATTCCCAAATTCGAGATTCCGAAACAAGTTCGGAATGACGTACTTTTTATTGTCATGCTGAACTCGTTTCACCATCTCATTTAATGAGTTTGTATTAAATCAAAACACAGTCAAAAAGGAGGTAACATTTATGAGACGAATTGCTTTTATGGCCATATTGTTTATCAGTTTGGTCACTCCGGCACTGGGATGGGCGCATTTTGGAAGGACCGATGTCGTGGATGTGAAGATTGTCTCGGATAATGGGGAGGCGTTTCCGAAATACGAGACCTTTCCACGTGGCCACCGGGAGGGGGAGTATTACTATCCGGAGGCAGTGAAAGGACAGAGATACTCTATTCAGATTACGAATAAGTCGGGCAGGCGTATTGGCCTCGTCATCGCAGTGGATGGAAGAAACATTATTGACGGCAAGAAATCAGATCTCCTCCGGAATGAAAGAATGTATATCATCGGACCTTATGGTACCAATACCTTTGAAGGGTGGCGAACCGGCATGGACAGGACGAACAGGTTCTACTTTACCGAGCAGTCCGATTCCTATGCCGAAAAAGTATTTGCCGATGCCTTGGCCATGGGGACCATTGCGCTTGCTGTCTATAAAGAAAAGATAGCCCAAATTACCCCCCATGCCGATATGTCACTTCCAAAGAGGGAAGCGCCTGCGGCACGCGGCCCTTCGGTTTCAAGTGAGAGTCGTGCCGCCGGCAAACATAAACTGGAAGAGAGCGATCAAGCTGGCACCGGATTTGGAGAAACAACGTACTCTCCTGCCTCTGTGGTCCAATTTGACCCTGAACATACGATTGCTGAAAAAGTCGTTCTCAAATACGAGTGGCGATCAGAGCTTTGCCGGAAAGGGATCATCTCATGCGCTCCGAAAAACAGAGTTTGGCCCGATGATTTTGAATTTGCTCCGATCCCCAAGGACTTTAAGGGATGATTGGCTTGTCAAATGAACGACGGGGCAAATGACACCTTTCACTTGAATTCAGACTTGCACTCGCGGAAAATAGAACAGAGAAATGCCTCAGTCACTACGAGGCATTTCTCTGCTACCTCTAGTGAGGTTCCTGGCTGGCGTTTCCCCGTGCGCCTTTTACAAAGTTTCTTGCTGAAGTCCATAACCCAGCATTTTGTCAAATTATACACGATTTGAATTGGTAATCCTCGGTTCTCCTTTCTTTCATTCCCAATCTCCTTCCTTACCTTCTAAGCACCACACTTCACGCAACTTACAATCTATTTTTTTGACTGAAGACAAAAAGATAGGTATAAAATGGTTTACAGTGGTTCTCAGTGTGGCTGCACGTCCCGTTCAACTACTTCAAATCAAGGCTCTACAGCTGCATATCCATGAGGCTACTTGTCTAATCGATCTCACCAATGCTTTGGTCGGATATGGAGCCTTCAGATCTAACGAGTTCAAACGTTAACCTGTGCGTTTTGGGTGAGGTGGCCATGGTCTTTGATAAGCCGTGAAGAACCGTATTCATATCCGCTGCCGCATCAAGAAAACATCTTCTCGAGAGGGTGTGGGTGAGAACTCTGTGATCAAAAACTGGTTTGTGGGCAGGCTTCCAGAATGGTTCGTCCGATGGGTGGTTCTGCCCGTGGCTTGGTTGACCTTCTTTGGAGGTGTGTGGCTGGCCGCTCATCGCTTCCCGGGTGAATACGATTGGCGCTACATGACGATTTCCCTCCTACTATCCGTACACGAAAACCCCCATGGCCATTGGGTAATTGCCCTCGGCATCTCCCTTTCAGGACTGATCCAGATTCCATTGCCCGGTTTCTTCTGCGAACGTCTGCGCAGCATTTCACCATGGGGAGCGAGGTTGGGTTGGGTTTTTATGGCTTTGGGACTGGCAGCCATGATCCTGATGGGGATTACCCCGAAGCATCCGTCCTTCTTCCCCAGAGCACATGATGTGCTGGCCGTGACAGCGTTTATCGGGCTTGTGCTTTCCGTGATGGCAAACACAGGCCTCGTGGTGAAGCAGGGACTCTCCCGTACTGCTCCGGAGGATAGCACCATGTTTTGGAGCTGGATCAGTTTGACGGTTCTGGCGTTGATTCCCATGGTGGGGACGAGCCTGAGCCAGCTCTACCTTTACTTTTTTGCCAGAGGACTCGGTCAGGCGCCCCTTGTCTGGCATAATCGCGGGGTGCCCTTCGTGTTTAGCCTTGCGTTCTGGGAGTGGCTCACCTGCGTTTTCCTGATCGTGTATTTGATGCTGCTGTTAGGGCTGACATGCCGATTGAGACGCAAAACCCTCAATAACCCTTAACCCTCACTTTCCATTCCGACCTGAAAGTGATCAGGCGAACAAATAACGCTTTTCGACGCTTCCTTGTTGGAAGACTGATTTTGAATATCGCCCCAAAATGCAACATTTCAACCCGGAAATCCTCGATCCTCAAAGCATACCTCGATTGTAGATAATTAGGTGTAACAAGTAATCCCCTTTTCAAGGCTTCCTTCCTGTAATGTGGTTTTTGGTATCTTCCTTCAGAATGCAACATTTCAAACGAAAGTCACCAATATGGGGTAAATTATGGATGGAATTTCCCCTTGACTTTCCAAGCAGATAAGAGTATGTTGTATTTATAGTATTTCCCACCTGGCCCTATTTAACCTTACAACTTAACCTCTAACCTTCTTGGGTGCCGTATGAGGAGGAGTCTCCAGAAGATGTACCTATTTGGGCTCCAAGGGAGTTTAATATCCCTTTGGAGCCTTTCTTTTCTGCGTTTCTTTTTTGCCTTTCTCAAGTTGCTCTTTCTTTATAAAAATTAACTAAATCTTCAAAACTAAAAAGGAGGAAACCAACATGTCTAAGTTCAAAATCGTGGGAATGATGGTATTGATCGCCTTCGCCATGGGTATCGTTTTGGTGGGGGATGCGGTGGCAGCAGAAAAAGGAAAGGTGGTATCTCGTGCGGTGTATTATATGCCGACCATTCATACACTAAAGGTACCGGATGTGGAGGGCCACACTATCAACCTGGTTGAGTTTAAAGGGATCATCTTCAGCGAAAAATGGGGGGCTGCCCTGGATTACCAAATCTTCACGTTGGATTATATAAAGGGAGCACGAACCTTTCAAGGGTATTCGTATACAATGTCATTTAAAGTTGAAGAGTGCATACCCTGATTTATGGTAAAAGACCCTGTTCTGTGGGACCTAATCTTAAACTCAAAAGGAGGAATAGATTATGTCCCAATTGCACAAACGATTTACCTCGGATCAGGTCAAAGCGCTCCTCAAACGCTACTTAAACAATGAGATTGAACGAAAATATATCCAAGAGATTCTGGGAATCAAAGAAAGAAGGTTTTTTGCTCTCTTGAGTCAGTATAGAGGGAACCCTCACGAGTTCGCTATCCAATACGATAGAACTTCCCCTCCCCGAATCTCCGAGGGCCTTGAGAACAATATGCTCCGTGAACTCTCCATCGAAAAAGACATTATCCAAAATAAGGAAGTCCCCCTCACCTGTTACAATTATAGCTACATCAAAGATCGCTTACAGGAAAAATATCATCAGAAGGTCTCCCTACCCACCATCATTGATCGTGCCAAAAAGCATGGCTACTATTTAAAAAAACCCAAAAAGAGTATCCATGACCGTGAGGTCTTAACCCATTATGCTGGAGAACTGATTCAACATGACGCCTCTTATCATCTCTGGGCACCCGCTGCCCAAGAGAAATGGTACCTGATCACTTCTCTGGACGATTATAGCCGACTCCTCCTGTATGCCGATTTGATTAACCAAGAGACCAGCTGGACCCATATCCTGGCCCTTCAGACGGTGATCCTCCGCCATGGACTCCCTTACTCCTACTATGTAGACTCCCATCGCATCTTTCGATTCGTCCAGGGAAGGGATTCCTTCTGGAGAAAACACCATCTGCTCACCGATGAAGCAACCCCTCAGTGGAAACAGGTCCTGGAGGATTGTAATGTGAAAGTCACCTATGCCCTTTCTCCTCAAGCCAAGGGAAAAATGGAACGACCCTATGCTTGGCTCCAAGATCGACTCATTCAAACCTGTGTCAGAGAGGAGATCACCCAAATTAAACAGGCTCAAAGGGTGCTTAACCATGAACTCTACCGATATAATTACCAACAAGTCCACTCCACCACCCAAGAAATCCCCTATCTGCGGTTCCAAAGAGCCCTAAAAGACAAGAAATCTCTGTTCAGAGAGTTTACCATCAAACCCCCTTATCAGTCTGTAAAAGATATCTTCTGCCTCCGAATCAACAGAACCATCGACGCTTATCGAAAAATATCTATCAACAACCTCCAACTCAAGGTCAACCATTCCACCCCTGGCAAAACAGTGAATCTACGAATCTATCCCTCAACCCTCGAAGTTTCTGAAATCAGATTCTGGTGCGAAGGAAAACTTATCGATGTCCAAAGAGTTAAAAACTCCGACATCAAAGGTGTGCACTTTTGAAGTTTAAACTATGCACTTTTCAACTTTAGCTAACAGGGTATTCGTATACAACCTTCCCCGATGGCTCTACCATCACTGCAAGGAGTGAAGGTAAAAGCAAGGGCGGTGGTGTTGGCACCACAGGAGCGGCCTCAAGCGAAGGAACCTGGACTTACGTCAAGGGAACAGGCAAGTTTGAAAATATTAAGGGTAGAGCTACAATGAAAAGCTACATCCTTGGCCCAGGCTAGCTTTATACGGATGTTGAGGGGGAATACACACTCCCGTAAGGATCTTGGAAAGCCTTCGGGTCATCTTTGAAGTGAATTTTTGGAAAGCGGGGTCAGAAATGGCCCTGCTTTTTTTCTTCTTTAGGTTTTGCTATCTGCTTACTATGTTCCTTTTCAGAACACCGAAAATATTTTGATATGATCTTCGTTCATTGTATTGGGATGCGTGATTTCCACCTTAGTAATCGTCGATACGGAGATGAGAAGCGAGGCCTGAAAGACAGGGGCACTTCGGACACTTCCTTTAATCGTTTTTTACCCTGTAAAAACCAGAAGAGCAGGGGTCTATTTAGTCTTTCCATAAAAGCGGTTGGCCAAACCTGGATTCATCTTCTTTAGGATTTGATATTCTTTGAAGGCTGAGCTGCTATCGCCCATCGTACGATATGCAATTCCAAGATTGTAATGGGCCTCAACGTAATTGGGGTTAATTCGCAGCGCTTCGGTTAATTGAGTAATAGCTTCTTGGTACTTCCCCTGATGGGTATAAGCATTTCCAAGGTTGTTATGGGCCTCAACGTAATGGGAGTTGACCCGCAGCGCTTCGGTTAATTGAGCAATAGCCTCCTGATACCTCCCCTGATCGGCATAGGCACTTCCAAGGCCGGCATGCGGTCGGTCTTTGTTAGGAGATTTCTTTACACAATCGGCCCAGAGCCCAATATCGCTATTCCAAATTCTATTCCTCGAATAAGTCCCAGTGATTAAAAGAATGAGCACAAAAACATAGAAG
>DATHCH010000241.1:0-7987 GCA_035319625.1 Thermodesulfobacteriota bacterium | reverse complement strand
ATCGTCAGGGTTGGTTACGGAAAAGGACCATTGGTTGCTGAACGATTGGAAGAAAATAACGTCATCGTTAATTACCAGAGTGCGCCGGATGACGAGGCCTTTACAACCGCGAGCTGCCTGAGGATGGGGGTTCAGGAGATGACGCGGTTCGGGATGAAGGAGAATGATTTTGTTCAATTAGCGGAGTACATGAGTCAGGTCATTTTAAAAGATCGACCCATGGCCAAAGAAATTTCTGAATTCAGAAAAAAATTCTTAGAAATGAAATACTGTCTTCCTGAAGCAGAGTCTCGATCCTTGGTGGAAAGATTGTTGCAGACTATTCGGTAACCGCTTAAATAGACGCTAACGTTGTGTTTCATCGGCGGGTAAATATGCTTCCAAAACTTTATAATTGCGATTCTTTTATAAGTGTTATGGGTCACGTGTCAATTCGCGTAAAGTGAACTTTGCAATATCCTTTGAAACTGGGTAGTGATCCGGTCAAAGGAGCCGCTATAAAGTTTTGGCGATAAATCGCCCGGAGTCGAATTTGTTTTTTTGAGCCGGCTCAGCACATTCACCCGCCTCTCGTAACACATTTTTTGCAACGGACGGGTTAGAATCGCCCTACCAGATGGAAACGGAACGCTCGATATGATTCGAAAAAACGATATCATTGAAAAAGCCTACGCATGTGGTTTTGGGGATATTGGTTTCACCACCGCAGATTCTTTTGACTCCCAAAGGGAGCTTTTGCAAGAAAGGCAAAAAGAATACGCGTGGGCATATCAAATGGGCTTGGATCTTATTGCCGGCACCGACCCCAAACAAATTTTCCAGGATGCCAAAAGCATTATTGTTTTAATGGAAGTGTATTTTAATGAGGCTTTTCCGTCCTCTATGGAGAAGCATTTCGGTCGTTGCTACCTGGATGATGACCGAATGGCCAAGGATGGTTTGGCCAAGAGGATCAAGGCTTTTCGGTCGTTCCTCAAAGAGAATGGCATTGAGTCAAAAGTCCCGTTCAACCTGCCTCACAGGTTGGCCGCGGCTCGGTCTGGAATGGGCACGTTTGGTAAAAACTGTCTGTTCTATTCAAACAAGGTGGTCTGCCAGGGGTCGTGGGTCTTGCCCGTAGCGGTCGTCGTTGACCAAGAATTTTCGCCAGACGAGCCTACGCTTCGAGTCGGATGCCCGGATTGGTGCAAGAACTCTTGCATCAGTGCGTGTCCCACCGGCGCTTTAAAGGGACCTCGTAAGATCGATCCGGCCCGATGTATCTCTTATCTCAGTTATTATGGCCAGGGGATCACCCCAATGGAGCTTCGTGAACCGATGGGCATGTGGGTCTATGGTTGCGATCATTGTCAAAACGTATGTCCGCGAAATGCTCCCTGGCTGGCAAGGGAGTTGCCCGTCAACAAGAAAGTAGCCGCGATGCTGGATGATTTCAAACTCGTTAAATTGTTACACATGGATAAGGCTTACTTTAATAACAAAGTCTTCCCGCATATGTTTTATATGTCCGATCAGGATCTATGGCGGTGGAAGATGAATGTGGCAAGAGCCATGGGGAACAGCCGCGACGAGAAGTTTATCCCGGATCTCTTGACAGCGTTCCATAATGTTAATGATGAAAAGGTGTTGGGCATGATTGCGTGGGCGATGGGTCGAATTGGCGGCCCAAAGGCCAGAAAAGCTTTAAATGATCTTCTCCCTGGGAGGGATGGTTTGGTTCGAGAAGAAATATTGCTTGCCTTGGAAAAATCCTAAACTCCGGTGTTCAACGATTCATTTAAGAGTTCAGATGCAAGCGTGAATGGTGTAGTCTCGCGATTGGAGCGAGGGGTCGGTGGCGAAAGTGATGATTTATCCTGCTGACTACGAGAGCGTCCGTCAGGCTGTGGATCGGGCGTTTGAACTTTTCCCGTTGGAGATTCACGGGAGAAAGGCCTTGATAAAGCCCAACGTGCTTCGGGCTTCAAAGCCGGAGGAAGGGATTGCCACCCATCCTACGGTGGTTCGGGCCGTCGTGGAAAAGGTAGAAAGCATGGGGCCAGCCTCCATCGTCGTGGGCGACAATCCGGGCGTCTTCGGCTACGGGGCCAATGAGGAATGTTTCAAGAGAACAGGCCTGATGGAAGCGGCCAAGGGCTATTATCGAAATATCGGGAACGATTCACAGAAGGTAGATTTCAATCCCGATTTCATGCCCGTGGTGGGCCTCTCTCGAGCCGTCAGAGAGGCCGATCTCATCATCAGTCTGCCGAAATTCAAAACCCACGGCTTGACCGTGATCACCGGAGCGATCAAAAACAGTTATGGTCTTTTGCCCGGCGCCCAGAAGGCCAAGCTGCACAGGGCGGCGGGCTGCGCGGAGCGCTTCCACGAACTGATCGTCGACGTGTTCCAGCTCCGGGTCCCGGACCTGTTTCTCCTTGACGCGGTAGTGGGCATGGAGGGCAATGGCCCGGCCTGCCCGGACCTCAGAGACATCGGTTTGCTTCTGGCCTCTGACAACGGTGTGGCCTTGGACGCTGTCATGGCGACGATGATGGGGTGTGAGCCCGGTCGGCTACGATTTCTTCAGAAGGCAAAGGAAGCGGGTTTGGGGGACTACGACCTTGCAACGGTTGAGCTCATCGGGGAGCTGAAACGATTGGCTGATTTCAAACTTCCTCCGTTGGGCGGTGAAGCGATTCTTCGGAACGAGACGATGCAGACGTTCCTCCAGACTCGAACGATCCTGCGACCGCAAGCCGATCCTCAGCTATGCACAGAATGCGGCACCTGTATCGATCAGTGTCCGGTGTCGGCTTTGTCAATGAACGGTCACCTTCCCCAAGTGGATGCCGACACTTGCATCACCTGCTTTTGCTGCCAGGAAATCTGCCCTGAGAAAGCCATGACCCTGAAATGATCATCAAGTCAGGTTGGATCGGCAGGCGCGTGTGTTCTTGAAGTATTGCCAAGCGCCGCCTTTGAGGGGGTTGAGGGTTTGAGTTCGAGGAATCCGAAGGACAACTGAAATCGTCGAACCCTCAAACAAACGAAAGGAGGACATCGAGATGGATAAGGAAAAAAAGAGTATTCTTTGGAGACTAACCGGTTTGACATGCTTGATCATCGTTTGGGGGTGTACGAGTACTCCCAATACTCTTGATCCTTCCGTTTCCGGGCCACAGGCAATCGTGAACCCGGAGACCATTCGCCTTTCGGTTTCCAAGCTGAAAGATACCAATATCGTTTTTGAAGGGTCAGGGTTTAAATCTGGGGATTCCGTCTTAGTCACTCTATTAGGACCGAACGAGACAAAGGTGTTCGTTGCGGAAGCCCCGGTTAAACCCGATGGAACTTTCAAAGCGCCGGTATCCCCGTTAACGAGATTCATGGAAATTCTAAGAGCTGATGTTACGTTTGATGAAAAGTTTCAGAATGTGGTCGTCATCAGTCAACCCCCTATTCCAGAAGGTGTTTATACGGCAAGGGTTGGCACTATGATTTCAAAACAAACTGCCGAAACCAAACTGACTGTCAAAGGTCCCACCATCATAGATAGCCTTAAGGATTGGATTGGAGGGCTAACAGGAAAGATTAAGCACAAAAAGGAAAAGTAAAAAGGGAAGGGGCGATTTCGTTACCTTACTTTGGCAAATTCGGCGACCTTGAGTCGGTTCAGGGCTCGAAGCAAGGCTGCTCTGGCTCGATCTATAGCGGATCCAAAATACAGTTTTTTTCTTCCCAATATACACGGTTCACCTCATTTACTTCCGTAAGCACAGCCAGTAGTATTCGTGATAGAATTGGAATGGCATGGCAGCTTGATTATCCATTTCAAGACCAAATACAAAAACACGCTCGGAGGAGGAAGAAAATGGTTCAAGACACCAGTTCTACGGCTAAGGATCTGATAAAAGCTCTTTCCAGTTACAATGATCTAAGTCGCGTGGAAGCCCGAAAGGCACTTGTAGCCATGGGAAGTCAAGCTATCCCTTTTTTGGCCGAAGCTCTAAAGCATTCTAATTCCCTGCGCAGATGGGAAGCAGCCAAAGCGCTTGGTGAGATTGGAGATCCAAATGCGGCGCCCATGCTTGTGAAGGCTCTCGAGGATGAGAAGTTTGAGGTTCGCTGGCTTGCGGCTAAGGGACTGATTGAGATGAACGTTAAAAGTTTGAAGCCCTTGTTTCAGGCCTTAATCGAAAATGCAGATTCGGCTTTGCTCCGACAAGGGGCACATCATGTCCTTCATGACTTAGCCAAGGGAGAGTTAAGAATATACCTGGCTCCGGCACTCATTGCCCTGGAGTGCATGGATTGCGCGGTTCAAGTCCCTCCCGTCGCTTCACATGCCCTCGATGACCTTGTAAAGGCGGGGATTATTTAGAACCTCGCTGAAGCATTGAAGATTAGGCCGGACCAGTAGGTTTGCGGCGTCTTCTTTCTGCCACCTTTAATCTGGCCAAGGAGCGGCGCAGAGCGGCTTCAGCGCTCGCCGCATCGACCGTCAGGGGCGCTGCTTTCATCGTTTCTTGGGCACGCTTCTTTGCCTCCTCGGCGCGAACCACATCAATTTCGTCAGCCCCTTCACAGGCGTCGGCTAGGATGATCACTTTGTCAGGACGCACTTCGAGAAAGCCGCCGCTTAACGCGAGGTATTCTTCTTCCCTGTCTTTCCTGATCATCAAATCTCCGGGCTGAAGCATCGTCATCAAAGGGGCATGATGTGGGAGAATGCCCAGTTGCCCTTCCACGCCCCACGCGAGGAGGGCAGTCACCTCGTCAGAGAAGACCATTCTTTCAGCAGTGACAATCTCTAATTTGAAAGTTGCCACAATTACCCTCTCATCGTTTTGGCCTTTTCGACTGCCTCGTCAATCGTTCCTACCAGATAAAAAGCGGCTTCGGGAAGATCGTCGTGTTTTCCTTCCAGGATTTCCTTGAAGCCTCTCACGGTCTCCTTGATGGGGACATACCTGCCCGGGGTCCCGGTAAATTGTTCCGCGACATGAAACGGCTGGGAGCAGAACCTCTGCATCTTCCGGGCCCTGGCCACTGTGAGCTTATCCTCCTGACTCAATTCCTCAATACCCAGGATGGCGATAATGTCCTGCAGTTCCTTGTATCTCTGCAAGGTGGACTGAACCCCTCGAGCCACACGATAGTGTTCCTCGCCAACGATAGCAGGATCGAGGATTCGAGAAGTAGAGGTCAGAGGGTCCACGGCCGGATAAATTCCAAGCTCGGCGATGGAACGCTCTAAAGCCACGACGGCGTCCAGGTGACCGTAGGTCGCCACAATGCCCGGGTCGCTGTAGTCATCCGCGGGAACATAGATCGCCTGGAAAGAGGTAATCGAGCCCTTCTTGGTGGTGGTGATTCTTTCTTCCAACTCTCCGACGTCCGTTCCCAAAGTCGGCTGATAACCTACTGCAGAAGGCATTCGTCCCAGCAGGGCAGAGAGTTCCATATTTGCAAGGACGTAGCGGTAAATATTATCGACGAACAAGAGGACGTCCTGGCCTTCGATATCGCGGAAATATTCTGCCACGGTGACTCCGGTGAGGGCGACACGGGAACGAACGCCCGGGGTTTCATTCATCTGGCCAAAGACCATCACGGTCTTATCCATAACGCCCGATCTTTTCATTTCCAACCAGAGGTCATTGCCTTCACGCGATCTTTCGCCTACCCCCGCGAAGACGGAAAACCCTCCGTGCTCGGCGGCAATGTTGCGAATGAGCTCCATAATGATGACGGTCTTGCCTACGCCGGCGCCGCCATAAGCACCGATCTTGCCGCCTCTTGTAAAGGGCGTGACAAGGTCCATTACTTTCAGTCCTGTCTCAAGCATCTGAGGAACCGTCTCCTGTTCTGTCAGGAGAGGAGGCTGACGGTGGATCGGCCATTTCTCGTCTGTCTTCACTTCACCCAGCCCGTCGATCGCTTCGCCAAAGGCATTGAATAATCGGCCGAGAGTCGCTCGTCCAACAGGGACCGAGATGGGAGTCCCCATATCCATTGCCTCCGCTCCTCGTGCCAAACCATCGGTAGGGGTCAGAGCGACACCCCGTACCCAGTTGTTCCCAATATGAGCTTGTGTCTCCACGATGACCTTACTGCCGTTCACAGGAACGATGATCCCATTGTAAATGGTCGGCAGCTCATCCTTGGGAAATTCCATATCCACTACGGTTCCAATCACTTGTACGACCTTGCCTTTTGCCATTTCTTAGCTCCTCAACTCGAAGATAGGCTTTCAAATCCCCGGCCCCTTTTGAAGAGGGTAAGAGGGATTAATAGGATTAGTTCTGCTTACGCCGTTAACGCCTCGGCCCCTCCGCTGATATCGCAGATCTCCTTAGTGATCATTTCCTGCCTTGCCTTGTTCAACGATAAGGTTAAATCCTTGATAAGATCTTCTGCATTGTCGCCGGCATTTCGCATGGCAACCATCCGCGCGGATTGCTCGCTCGCAACGAGCTCGAGAAAGGCGTGGTAAACCTGCATCTCAATAAATCGGGGTAATAATTCATTCAAAACCGAGAAAGGATCAGGTTCGTAGATATACTCTGCCACCTGTCCCGGAGGGAGCGTTGCCGGTTCAACGGGAAGTAGTTTCTCGATGGTCGGTTTCTCTAACATCGTACTGACAAAAAGTGGATAAGCAAGAAAGATTAAATCAGCCTCCCCATTGCTGTAATCATCGATCAAAACTCTTGAGATGGGCATGGTTTCCAGCATAGCGGCCCGATCGCTCAGGCCGCCGAATTCTGCACGGACGTTCAGTTTGGCAATACGGGCGAACGCTCTCGCCTTACGGCCCACCGTCATCACGCTCACTGGGACCTTTTGTTGTAAGATAAACTCAGCCACAAGGCGGTTTAGGTTCGTATTCAGTCCCCCGCATAGACCCCGGTCGGTCCCCATGTGAACGATCGCGATCTTTTTTACGTCCCGTTTCTCCAGCAGCGGCAGGATTTTCCCTTTGATGCTTGGCTCGATGGCGAGATCGGCGATCACCTGGCGTATTTTTTCAGTGTAAGGCCGGCCTGCCAGTGCCTTTTGTTGCGTTCTTTTCATCTTAGCGGTCGCCACCATCTCCATGGCGCGGACGATCTTGGTGGTACCGTGGATACTGCGGATGCGGCGACGTAAGGCTTGTATGTTTGCCATGACAAAACTCTTAGGCGGTGGCCGCCTGTTTCTTGAATTCTGTGATCGCTTTCTTTAGAAGATCCTCAGTCTCAGGCTTAATTTCATTGTCCTGGTTGATCTTATCCACGATCTCGGGACGACTCGTCCCGATAAAACGGTGGAAGTCCTCTTCCCAGGAAATGACTTTTTCTACCGGAATGTCGTCGAGATAGCCGTTCGTGACCGCATAAAGAACGCTCGCCTGCTTCCCCAGGGACATTGGGGTATTGATGGGCTGCTTCAATATCTCAGTAATGCGGCGACCCCGCTCCAGTTGATCCTTGGTTGCCTTATCCAATTCTTCGCTGCCGAACTTCGCAAAGGCTTCCAATTCACGAAATTGGGCCAACTCCAGCCTCAGCCTCCCGGCGACCTGCCTCATCGCCCTCCGTTGCGCCGAGCCGCCGACGCGGGAGACGGATAATCCTACATTGATGGCCGGCCGAATTCCGGCGTTGAACAGATCGGGTTCGAGATAGATCTGACCATCCGTGATGGAGATGACATTGGTTGGGATGTAGGCCGAAATATCCCCAAGTTGCGTCTCGATGATGGGCAAAGCGGTCAGCGAGCCGCCGCCGTGTTCCGGAGCTAACTTAGCGGCCCTCTCCAGCAAACGACTGTGGAGGTAAAAAATGTCTCCTGGATAAGCCTCTCGTCCCGGCGGACGGCGCAGTAACAGAGAAAGTTGGCGGTAAGCCCAGGCGTGTTTGTAAAGGTCGTCATATAGGATGAGGGCATCCTTTCCCTGCTCCATGAATTCCTCGCCCATTGCACATCCTGCGTAGGGGGCGATGTATTGGAGCGGAGC
>DATHCH010000240.1:0-3947 GCA_035319625.1 Thermodesulfobacteriota bacterium | reverse complement strand
AAAACTTACTTTACCCCCTGAAATCAGTAGGCAAAAACCTATCACCGCTAACCAAAGGAAATCGGGGCATAATTTATCCCGAAACTACTGATCACCGCTGCAAAAAAGATCAGTAGCCAAATTTCCCACTTTCCCCCTGGTTTCCCACTGGTAATTGACAAAACAGCTTTAAACATGATAATTATTGTTACAGGATGTGTGAGTCGTTTCGCTAACTTATTGAAATCGTTAAAGGCCCATCATCTACTCTTAATCAGTAGGTTACAGGTTCGATTCCTGTACGGCTCACCATTCTCGCTTGCAGGCGGACGTCAAACTGTTAAAGCCGGGGTGGCGAAATTGGCATACGCGCGAGACTTAGGATCTCGTGGTCGAGAGACTGTGCGGGTTCAAGTCCCGCCCTCGGCACCATTCAAAAATAGAAGGCAGAAAGCAGAGGGTAGCGAGCAGTAAGCAGTTTTCAGTGACCTAATGACTCAATAACTCAGTGACTCATGAGGGTATTTAATGAAAGCTAGTGTTGAAGAGATTAGTTCGGTCAAGAGAAAGATATCCGTGGAGATTCCAGGGGACGAGGTCGTTAAAGAAGTTGACTCATTCTACAAGGATCTGGGGAAAAAGGCCAAGATCAAAGGGTTTCGGCCCGGAAAGGTTCCCAGGAACATCTTGGAGAGATATTTCAAAGACTATGTGAAATCAGAAGTCATCCAGAAGCTGATTGAGGAGTCTTATCCAAAGGCTCTCTCGGAGACCGAGCTTCAACCCGTCTCCCCACCTGCCATCGACCCCGGAGAATTCGTGGGTGGGAAACCGTTTCAATACTCAGCGGTGTTTGAAATCAAACCCGATATCAAATTGGAAGGATACGCAGGACTGAAGCTTGAAGGGAAAAGGGAGGAGGTCAAAGACGAAGAGGTGGAACAGCGGTTGAAAGCCCTCCAAAACCTTCATGCCAATTTGACTACCATATCAGAGGCGAGACCCATTCAGGCTGGAGATTATGTCATCGTCGATTACGAGGCGTACGTGGAGGGTAAACCCTTAGAGGGAGGAAAGGCCGCCGATTTTACGGTGGAAGTCGGAAGCGGACAATTCATTCCAACCTTTGAGGAGAAGTTGATCGGGCTGAAGTTTGAAGAGGAGAAAGAGATCGAAGTCTCTTTCCCGGCGGATTACGGGTATCAGAAATGGGCTGGGAAGACAGTTTCATTTCATGTTAAAATTAAGGAGATCAAGGCGAAGATCCTTCCTCCTTTGGACGATGAATTTGCAAAAGATTTGGGTGATTCTTCCCTGGAAGAATTGAAAGCCAAGTTGAAAGGGGAGATCGAAAAAGAGAAAGCGCTGGCATTGGAACAGCAATTAAAAAATCAAGCGGTGGATCAATTGATTGAGGGAAACCCCTTCGAGGTCCCCGAAAGTTTGGTGGAGGAGCAGGCCAAGGCCATGGTCTCGGATACGAAGCTGAGACTAGCTGCTCAGGGGGTCGTCCTAAAAAATTTGGGCGTTTCAGAGGAGAAACTCCAGGGGGATTATCGGGCCATGGCCCAGAAGCAGGTCAAGACGTTTCTGATCCTTGAAAAGATTGCGGGTCAGGAGGGGATCGCGGTCACCGATGAAGAAGCAGATGGTCGCCTCAAAGAGATTTCCGAGAGGATGCATCAACCATTCGACTCGGTGAAACGATATTACGAGAAGAACAATCTCCTGCCCGAAGTGAAAGCGGGGATCCTCCGGGATAAGACCTTAAATTTTTTGCTTGAGAAAGCAAACGTCGAGTATGTCTGAGGAAAAAAGCGATGACACTGATACCGATTGTAATCGAAAAGGATGGAAGGGGCGAGAGGGCCTACGATATCTATTCCCGTCTTTTGAAAGAGCGAATCATCTTCGTCGGGACACCGATCGATGACGACGTCGCCAATCTGGTGATCGCCCAGATGCTCTTCCTGGAGTCGGAAGACCCGGACAAGGATATCCACCTCTACATCAATTCTCCGGGAGGGGTGGTGACCTCGGGACTTGCCATCTATGATACCATGCAGTATATTCGTCCTAAGGTTTCTACGTTATGCATGGGCCAAGGAGCGAGCATTGCGGCCCTGCTGCTGGCAGCGGGCGAAAAGGGAAAACGGTATGCCCTTCCCCATTCAAGGATTCTCATCCATCAGCCCATAGGAGGCTTTCAAGGGCAGGCCTCGGATGTGGACATCCAGGCAAGGGAGATCCTAAGGCTTCGAGAAGAGTTGAATCGGATTATGGTCAAGCACACTTCTCAGCCGTTGGAGCGGATCCAGGCGGATACGGATCGAGATTTTTATATGACTGGCCAACAGGCGAAGGAATACGGTATCGTTGACGAGGTGGTCATCCAGCGTCCCGTCCGATCTCAAGGGTAGTCCCAAAGGGGGGCAGAAAGGAGAAAATGATGAAGGCGAACGGAGGGAATTATGGGACCGTCTTGCATTGTTCTTTCTGTGGAAAGAGTCAGGATGAAGTCAGAAAGCTCATCGCAGGCCCCACGGTCTACATCTGTGATGAATGCATCGAGCTTTGCAACGAGATCATTGCGGAAGAGGCCGAGGAGCGGTTTGTTCCGGGAAGGCTGACCGTTCCCAAACCCATGGAGATCAAGGCCAAGTTAGACGAGTATGTCATCGGGCAGGAAAATGCCAAAAAGATCCTTTCAGTAGCGGTCCATAATCACTATAAGCGGATTGATTCCCGGGTAGCCTCAGGAGAGGTGGAGCTTCAGAAGTCGAATATCATTCTCATCGGTCCTACGGGGTCCGGGAAAACCCTCCTCGCCCAGACACTGGCCCGGGTCCTTGACGTCCCGTTCACGATCGCGGATGCCACCTGCCTGACAGAAGCAGGCTACGTGGGTGAGGATGTGGAAAATATTATTCTGAGTCTTCTTCAGTCGGCCGATTACGATATCGAGCGGACGCAGAAAGGGATTGTCTACATTGATGAGATCGATAAGATATCAAGAAAATCCGATAGCCCTTCCATCACCCGAGATGTTTCGGGCGAGGGTGTTCAGCAGGCCCTCCTGAAGATCATCGAGGGGACGGTGGCCAGCGTCCCGCCGAAGGGAGGTCGAAAACACCCGCAGCAGGAGTTCATACAGATTGACACGACCAACATTCTTTTCATCTGCGGCGGAGCCTTTGTGGGGCTGGAAAAATTAGTTGAACAACGGATCGGAGGAAAGACCCTCGGATTCGGGGCGGATATCAAGTCCCAACAAGAACGTGACATGGGAGAATTGCTGAGAGAGGTCCAGCCCGAGGATCTTTTGAAATTTGGATTGATCCCGGAGTTCATCGGGAGACTTCCCGTGATTGCCACCCTGAATGAGCTCAGCATCGATGCCCTGGTGGATATTTTGAAAAAACCGAAGAATGCCCTGGTGAGACAGTATCAAAAACTCTTCGAATTTGAAAATGACAAACTTCGATTCACCGAGGGAGCGTTGATGGACATTGCCAAAGAGGCGATCAAACGAAAATCTGGGGCCCGGGGCCTCCGCGCCATCATGGAGAACACCATGCTGGATGTGATGTATGAGATTCCTTCCCAATCCAACATTCGCGAATGCATCATCAGTGAAGAGGTGGTTCTCCATCACGAAAGCCCTATTCTCGTTTATGAAAAAGAGGTTGAGGTGGCCTGAACTGAGGCGTTCGCAAATTCAACGGTATCAATAAAAAAAGCCCCATCCCATATCTCAGAGATGGGGCTTTGTTCTTCTGGCGGGAGCGACGGGGCTTGAACCCGCAACCTCCGGCGTGACAGGCCGGCGCTCTAACCAATTGAACTACGCCCCCGATATTTAGTTCGGAGTGATGAATTCGGAGTGCGGAGTTAAAAACCGATCACATCACTTCAGGGTTTAAATTGTATTCCCCAATCCGCATTCCGGAATCCCGATTGGATTGGTA
>DATHCH010000239.1:0-5241 GCA_035319625.1 Thermodesulfobacteriota bacterium | reverse complement strand
TCCAGAGGGTTCCCCCGGCCCCTTCCCATTCCCCCTTCCCTTCCATACCCTGCCCCTATGAGCTCGTCAGAAAAGTCTTCCAAGACATCTTTGAATTCGGACAGATCCATGGTCTGTCTGGCATAATCTCTCAACCCCTGGTCGATCTCCTCGTTGGAATAACGGTTTAAATCGTGTTCCCCTTGAGGATTGTGCTCTCCCTTGCCTTCCTTCCCTCCTTGTTGCTTCTGTTCTTCAACCAGAAGTGGTTTCAGAGAGCGGGCGAATTTTCGGATGCTCTCTCCCCAGCGTGAGCGGTCGAGATAGGGAATTCGCGCAAGCCTTCGGACGATGTCTGCGTGTCCCTTCACGCTCTTCTTAGAGGCCGAAATGCCCAGGTCGATTCCCCAGATTTTCTGATAAAGCGAGGCGATCACTTCCTCGACTGTTCCTTTCTCCAGGTGTCGATGGAGTTCGGGGATCTCCGTACATCTTTTTTTCACACAATGGGTATCGGCAATGACATCGATAAAGCGATTGGACACCTGTTTGGCCAGTTCTTTATCGCCCACCACTTTCTTTGCTTCCGAATAGAGCCTCAGATGGGTGTGGAAATCCCACGGGCAGAAGGTATAATGGGTCACCCCGTGATCCAGAAGAGCCTCGACGACTCTCTCTTCTTCCATCTTGCCCTTCATTTGCGAGACAAAACCAGCATGGATGGTCATCTGTTTCTGTTTCATCTCCAGCCCAACGGCTTCATCCTCCTTGGCCTCCCCTTCTTCCCGATGAGGGGTGCGTTTGACCTTGGGCACAGGGATTTCAGGGTAGAGATGTTTTTTCTTCAGCCGCGGCCAAATCTCTCTAATGATTAATTCTAAATTCTTCTCTTCCATCCTTGATCGCTCGGGTTCATCCCAATCTTCACGATTAATAATAGAGGTTGGGATATCGCGCTTTTCCAGGATAAACGAGTTTATCCCTCTCGTAGACCTTCCCCTCGACAATATTTCCCAGCCCCCTTACTCTTCCCCCTACGTAAATCTCTCCTCCCATCATCCACTCACCCGTATGAAGGCCAATGTTCTTTTTGATTAGAATCCTTCCCCCTCTCATCCCGGCACCGGTCCAGTTCTTGGCATTCCCCTCGACGACTAATTCTCCGCCCTCAAGCCCAATACCTGTGAAATCGCCAGTATCACCTTCGATCCTCATTCGCTTGCTTCTGGGGAGCCGAAATCCAATGAGATTGATCTCTGTCTTCAACTCCGAAAGCTTGAGGAGGATCTCTTCATCCTTCGTATAGTTGCATAACGCGGAAATATAAATGCCCGCCGGGCCGGGAATGAGATACGGAATCCTCTGGGTGTTCTCAAGGGCAAAGCAGAAGTCCTCAATATCCTCTGCGGTATAATCGATCTCCTTTACATACTTCTCTGCCACCTCATAGGCCTTGATGATCGTATTGTACTGAACCATCCAGACGAGTTCCTTTGCCTCTTCTTCCAAAAGTTTCTCGTATCCCCAGCGTATTCGATCCATGATGGCCTCGGAGGATTGGACAATCTGATCCATGGGAAGGTTGAGGGCAGGGGTGGCCAAGGCCTTAAATTCTTCAAAGGGATTCTTGGCTATCCAGTTCTGTTTATCCCGGGAATGGGTAAAATTCTTTTTGGGAGGAAGCGAGGATTTCATTTTCAGCTCTAACCCCTCAAGGACAGGGTAGAAGAATTGTTCTCGCCTTATCTCTTTCGTGCGTCGATGTCTTTTTTCACTTCCACATAAATGGGGTGATCCCCCTCCAGTGGCTCTAAATCCCCCCCTTGAAAGATCTTCGATCCGGCCGCCAACGCATCTTTCAGGTGGTCGCTCTGTTCTCGATATCTCTGAGAAACTGCTTTGACAGCCTCCTTGGCAAGGAAAATGGGGAAGGGGTCATCCCTTTTCGATCTCTCCTTCTGAGATAGAATCTCATCTTTCCATTGGATCCGATGGGCCAAGGTATAGGGGATGACTGCCTTGATATGTTCGATATCGATCTCAGAATCTTCCAGCAACCACGCCAGCCCCTGGGCATATTGCTTGATGGAGGAAGGGAGTCGATTGGAAGCACAATTCTTGATTTGGTGGCAAAGATATCCCGTATAATGGCAGCCCTCTTCACAGTTCTCAACGACCCGTTTCTGCCCATACCGTTCACAGAAGGACAACTCGGCGAGAAGCATTCGGGTGAAAGCACTGGCGTCGAGGTCCATCCCTAACCCTTCCATTTCCGTACGGATCTGATCACGATCTTGTCTCTGGAAGGACTTGACCTCTAATGTCTCTTCAATATAGTCTCCGTAGGCGTTACAAACTTCCTCAATCTTAGAAACCTTCTTCTCATAGGCGATCTTGGATTTCAAGATATGATAGAGTTCGTTTTCATACTTGGGATGCCTCAGGACATGATCTTTTCGCTTATCCTTCCCGATGAGAAAAGAGAGATTGGCCCCTGGGTATCTCGATTCCACCATGACATCGAATCGATCCACTAAGGGAGCGATGATGGTGTTGGTCCCTCCGTCTTGATAATTGGCGGTGGCAAAAAGACAGTATTCATCGTTAATGATCATCTCATTGAGGTATTCCCAGTTTCCCCGATCCACCCCGTCCAGGATCATGCTCTGTTTCGTCTCTGGGAGACGGTTGATCTCGTCTACAATCTTCACGGGGATTTGGGAAAAATTCGTCCATACCACATCCTCCTCACCCCGGTTCAATTTGCCCAAATCCGGTCTGCCAATAATCTTCTCCTCGGTTTGTTCCGGATGCCCTGAGACCTCACTTCCCCAGATCACGCCCAATGGAAACTGGTAAAGGAGGGAACAGACATATTCTGCGGAGGTTGTCTTCCCCAGGCCCGGTTCTCCAATGATCAATTCTTTTCCCTTCTTCAGCCCGGTAAGAAGGCTCAACAGGATCGCAGAATTAAAGCGCTCCCCTTTGATCTCCATATCCGGACGGTTGAAGTAAAGATGTTCACTGATAAATTGGTAAATACCCATCGCCTCTTTCTGATAGCCGTTCGTTCCCATTCCCAAGGTTTCTCTCTCTTTTCTAAGGCTTTTTCGATTCCCAAAGCCGCAAGCTACTCATGACTGACGAAAAATCCCAAATTAATTTTAACACGCCTCACCCCCTAAAACAAGATTTTGACTGCACCCGTAAGTATTTCGAATTGTGTGATACCTATGAAATAACGCCCCTTTCATCCGGCCGGCGCCATAGTCCTAGTACCGACGCCAGCGTCATTGTGGCGGCTCTGGACGGCGGTGCCCCCTTAATTTAAGGGAGGAGTAGAGCGGTGTTACCAGAATAGAGGACGAAGAGGGGTTATAAGAGGGCGGGGCACCCATACGAGAACTGAAAGAACATTTTTAAAGGTTCGTGTCAAAGCTTTCCGCGTATCCGCCCGAAGCAAGGGCACGCCGGGCAGCCAGGCCCAGTTGCCGATCAAAACGATGGGTCGGAGCATAGACTCGGCAGATCGCCACTTTAGCAGGGATATATTGAAATAATGTTCGGAGGGGTTCCCTTGACATTCTTTTGGATGCCGGGTCGAAGATGAGGAGGGTCCCCTCCTCCGATGCATGCCATGGATTGAGGGGCCTGGGGTCGTGGTGAGCCATATCCACATGGAATTCTATCTCTTTTAGACGATTCGGTAAAAAGGCCTTGATTCTCTGTTTCACCTCTTCGGGTTTTAGAAAAATCGGCCGTCCCATTTCCATCTCTCCCAACGTGAGTTTCTCCTCAAAGACACTGCTCCATCTCAACTTCCTCAAGAGCACCTCAGCCCACTTCTTCCCCAGTCGCCTTTCCCGGGGTGATAGAGAGCCTTTCCACTCCGATACCTTCTCCATCACGAACCAGTCGGTGAGGGAGAGGTATCGGTCTAGCTCCTCCGCAGGATGGAAGGGACAGAGAATTTCCATCGTCTCTTTAAAAATTTCTTGTAGCTGAAGATCAATGGACCGGGTGGTGCGGTGATAATAGACATTGGAATAAAGATAGAGACGGGCGTTCAGAAACATCGCCAGTGCGTCCATACCTCTCTTGTCCAAAATTAATCCCTCTTTGCGAAAAGAGGTGTAGTAAAAGAGCCGCCTCCAATCCACGGGACCGATGGAGACACCCGTCATGTAGGCATCTCGCAACACATAGTCGATATTATCGAAGGTAAAGATTCCCCGAAAGAGTTGCTGGAGAAAATTCAACCACCTTGGATGCTTCCGTCCCTCTCTCTTCTGAGGCCTCTTAATCAGGAAGGCGATCTGTTCCGGATCAAGTACTTCAGCTTTCTCAAACCGCCCGTGGGGACTCCGCCGAATTCCCTTTAAGAGGGGAGAAATTCTCTCCCGGATGATATGTTGGCCGATCTCCTCATGGTTGGAGAGGAATCGTGAAAGATATTGCTGATCAAAGAAATGACAGAAGGGCCCGTGTCCGGTGTCATGGAGAAGCCCTGCCAGGCGAAGCAGTTCGTCCACATAGGGAAAGGAGGGGAGGTCTGCTTTGAAAATCTTGGAGAGAGAGGGATAGAGTTGCTCAGAGAAAGTCCCCGCGACGTGCATGGTCCCAAGGGAGTGTTGAAAACGAGTATGTTCGGCGGTGGGAAATACCCACCGGGCGCTCTGCAGTTGGAAGATGCGTCGAAGGCGTTGAACCCAAGGGGTATCGATCACATCCCTTTCTGTCCTCTCCCCTTCTATCCGGTCGGTCATCACCATGTAGTGATAGATGGGGTCTGCGATCAATCCGGTGCCCTGAACCCCCTCCGCCCTTTCATGCCCTCGAGACATTCGATCATGTGCCATCGCTGGAAGGTTCGCTTCCCCTCTCCTCATCTTCAGAATGTTCGAACTTCACTTCACCGGTCGCCACCTCACGAAGAGCCGTGACGATGGGTCGATTGTCTGCATCGACCAATGGCTTGGCACCCTTCATGATCATCTTCGCCCTTCTCGCAGCGAGGATCACCAGCTCAAACCGGCTTTCCACTTTCTTGAGACAATCTTCCACTGTAATTCTAGCCATCCTTTTCCTCCCATCCTTTTTTGTTTTCTTCGAGGATCAACTGCTTCCTCCTCCGACACCTTTCCGCGATGATGATCGACTTCAGCTTTTCGACCGCCTCCTCAACGCTGTCATTAACGATGACGTAATGGTACCCTCCGGCTTCCTCCATATCTTTTCTGGCATTCGAGAGGCGAAACTTGA
>DATHCH010000238.1:0-5453 GCA_035319625.1 Thermodesulfobacteriota bacterium | reverse complement strand
TTCTTTCCAATTTCCTCGGAAGAGATATTGAGATCTTCTTTGCCTACAATATCTGCAAAGACAGGCTTCGCTCCAACATAAAGCACCGCATTGGCTGTGGCGATGAAAGTCAGAGAGGGGAGGATAACCTCATCTCCTTCCCCTAAACCAAGGCATGTTAGGGCTAAATGAAGGGCAGCCGTACCACTTGAAACAGCAATTGCATCTCCTCCGCCGAGATATCCGGAAAAAGCCTTCTCAAATCTTTCGGTCACCGGACCTGTGGAGAGCCATCTCGAGCGTAAAACCCTTAGAACCTCTTGCTCCTCTTCTTTGCCAAAGTCAATATTCGAAAGGGGATATTTCCAATTCATACTCGTGACTCGTGGATCGTGACTCGTGAATCGTGAATCGTATGGACGAATCACCAGCACGAATCACTTATTTCTGTCATCGCTTCAATGTCTTAATAAGGCCGGTCAACATCCTCGCGACACGGTCGTATCTTTCTTTGAATGATGCATAATCCTCTTCCGACAGGTAGCCCAGGTCTTTTGACAGAAGCAGTTGGTAGCTTATTTCAGCCGATGATCCCCTTGCAATTCCTACAAACTGGCGGTATTCCTTAGTGCCTAACCGAGAGGCTCCTTCAACTATATCGACCGGTATAGAATACGCAGACCGGCGCATTTGCGTAGAGAGGCCAAACTTTTCTTCAGAAGGGAATTTTTCTGTTAATTTATAAATATCTATTGTAAGAGAGTGAGATAACTTGAACACATCCATATCTTGTGCGCTATTTATCATGAGTCGCCTCCTTTCACGAATCACGGATCACGAACCACCAACACGTACTATAACGGATAACTCCCTACCTTGAAGCGGGACAGATTCTTTTGATACCATTCAATGGTCTCCCTCAGTCCCTCCTCGAGCGTATGCCGGGGTGCCCATTGAAAGAGCTTCTGAGCCAAATGGGTATCAGAGAGAAGTTGCATCACTTCACTTTTTTCCGGCCGGGTTCTCCGATCCTCAACCTCAATCTCCACTTTCTTTCCCATCAGATCAAGAATCTTCTTCACCAACTCTTCAATGGAAATGTCCGTCCCAGTCCCAATGTTAACCACTTTCCCTATGGCTCCTTCACATTTTCCGACCTGGATAAAACCCCTGACCGTATCCTTTACAAAAAGGAAATCCCGCCGGGGCTGGGTATTCCCTAACCGAATTTTCTTGGCCTGAATGGCCTGCGAAATGATGGTTGGAATAATTGCCCGGAGAGATTGGCGAGGACCAAACGTATTGAAGGGTCGAATCGTGGCAATGGGAAGGCCGAATGAAAGGTTGTAACTCTCTGCTAACTTGTCCGCTCCAATCTTACTGGCGGCGTAGGGAGATTGGGCTTGAAGTGGATGTTTTTCATTGATAGGAACATATTGAGCCGTCCCATAGACTTCACTGGTAGAGGTATGAATGAACCTCTCCACTGTGCCCTCCTCAAGACAGGCATTGAGGAGATGAGCCGTACCCGCGACATTTGTTTGGGCGAAGTCGAACGGGTGAACGTAAGAATAAGGAATGGCAATCAGGGCACCCAGATGAAAGATTTTATGACACCCCTTGACCGCCTTTCTCACGCCATCCGGATCCTTCAGATCCCCTGGAATCACCTCAACTTGGCTTTGAATGTCCTTGGGCAGCTCCTCCAAAAGACCCTTGTCATCCCTCGAATTGTATCGGACAAGGGCCCTCACCTCTTCTCCTTGTCTGACCAGTTCCTCGGTAAGATGGCTTCCTATGAAACCTCCCGCTCCAGTCACTAATACCTTTGCCATATTAAACCTCGTGTTGGTGAACACTATCACTTTTCGTATAACAGCCTTTTCCTTATCTCCTGGAATTTCCTCTGCGCTTCCTCATAGTCTTCGTGTCTGCCAATGTCCAGCCAAAAATCGTCGCTCGGATAACAGACGACTTTCACCCTTTGTCTGATGAGCTTCTGGATCAATTCAGGAAAATCCAGATATTTTTTAGATGGGATCCATTCCAATACCCTTTTCTCAAAAATATAGATCCCCATGCTGACAGAGTACAAGAACGTTGGTTTCTCAACATATCGGGTCAACTGATGAGCGCGATTATATTCCATGACCCCCAATTCCAATTGGACTTTTTTCTGGCTCATGGCAATCGTGACCATTCCTCGATGTCGGCGATGATATCTGATCACCTTTTGATAATTGAGAGTGGTGAGGATGTCTCCGTTCATCACGATAAACGTCTCAGGAAGATCCTGGATGATGGTGAGAGGACCGGTCGTTCCAAGAGGCTTCTCTTCTCTCGAATAACGAATGGCCACTCCGTACCGGCCCCCATCTCCAAAATAGGCTGATAGGAGCGGCTCGGATTGTTGACTCACGGTGAACACCATTTCCCTAATCCGAAAATGGGCTAACTGTCTGACGATCACTTCAAGAATGGGCATCCCGTCAACGGGCATTAACGGTTTCGGGAACACGGTTGTGTAAGGAGCAAGCCTTGTCCCCTTCCCTCCAGCCAGTATTATCGCCTTCATCTTTTTCTCCTATGTTCCTATGGATCTTGGACGGTCCAGGTGGATACTCTGATTCTATTTTCCCAAACCGTGATTCGTGTTGGTGATTCGTGATTGGAAACAACTTAGAGATTTTCGCGTATTATCACGATTCACGACTCACGGTTCACGAATCACTTTATTTTCTGAATAATCCGCCAAAAACCTCTCCACAGAAGTCTCGATATCGAATAACCGCTTCAATTCCTCCCTGCGGGCTTCATTCGTCTTTTCTTTTTCGTTTTCCTTAAGTTCAACTCTTTTCTTCATCATCTCCTTCAGTGCCATGATATTTTCTGACGGAATTACCCAGGCCGCCCCATACTGGCGACCGAGCATTCCCATATCACCCACGTCTGTGACGATCAGGTCTTTATTAAACCTTAAGGCTTCTGAAAATACCAGAGGGATGGATTCCGACCGGGAAGGGATCACCACACAATCGGACGATTCGTAGACGAAAGCCAGTGTCTCATCCGGTACATTACCCATCCATGAAACGTGTTCTTCAAGCCCTTGCTCTTTAAGAAAGCTCCTTGCCCATTCCTCCATCCCTCCTCTGCCCACAACCGTAAGATGGACACTCAGTGCTTCTTTCTTCAGATAGGCCATGGCTTGAAGCAGAAGGTCGATTCCCTTCACGTTCTCAATTCTCCCCACAAACAGAAAACGGTATGGTTTACCCGTTAATCTCCCCCGGCCCCCTTTTAACAATTCGTCTTCTCCCCCCTTTGATAAAGGGAGGGCGGGGGGGATTGCCAAAGGAGAAGAGCGAGATATGGTTCGCGTGGTGGCTAAAAAAAAACAGCTTCTCCCAAACCGTTCCTCTATTCTCCTCGAAAGATCAAAACCGTCGGCAAAAACGCTTCTGGCTTCCTGAATAATTCTCCTCATCGTTGGATAGAGAAGGGGATTCCTTCCGTATCGATAAATATCCGAGCCGAGGGACCAAACGGAATAAGGAATCTTCGTTCGCCGGAAGGCCTGGTTAGCGAAATAACCGGCCGGGAGAACCCATAGCGCAAGGCATGCCTCTATCCTATTTTCCCTTATAAACGGAAACAGCTCTCTTCTTCCGTTAAAAAACAGACTTAATATTCTAAAAAAATCGAGAGGATTGAAAGGGCTGAGCTGGACAAGGGGCTTCTTCGATTTGATCCAGGGAAACCATCTGACTCTTACATCATTCAAAAATTCTTCCTTTTCTCCTTGGCGATTCTGCGTAAAAACGAAGACCTGATGACCTCGTTTTCTTAAGCCCTCAATAAAATCGATAAGAAATGGAGCCTGGACAATGTCATCAGGCCGGGATGGAAAGGAGGAAGTGATGAGGCAAACGTTCATGGATTCGTGTTAGTGATTCGTGTTAGTGATTCGTATTGATGGTTCGTTCTTCGAGTTTTTATTCACCCGCACCGCTCACCAATCACCAACACTATTTTAACTCTTTATTATATTCCATATCGAACCACATGGCGAAAAAGAGCGTTTGAAGACCCGAGATCGCAAAGAAGGCTGCGAACAAAGCACTCGTTGCGGCCACAGGTCCGACAAACAGTCGATAGATAAGAAGATAGCAGCCAAAGACAAAACCAATAGGGGTGAGGATGAAACCCAATGAATAAAAAAGCACCAGGGGGTGAAAGTCCCGGATGACGTATTTTTCCTTGAGCCGCCATAAAAAAAGTTTCAGAAGAAGAAAGGAAAGGGTGAAAATGACTTTGGAGATTCTGATGCCCGAACGTTCTCCTATCCCATAAACGGGGTTGACGGACACATCCCTGACTCTGAAATGATAGACATTCAACCTCACTAGGAAGTCGTTAGGCATTCCGTAACGTTTGTAAACGCCGTCGAGATCGATGGTCTTTAGCACCTGTAGGCCAACAGCTCCATAGCCTGATTGGGAATCTGCCACGTGCCAATATCCGGAGGCGATCTTCGTCAAAAAAGAGAGAACGGCATTGCCGAGGTAACGCGTTTTGGGGATGATTCTCCAGGCCTTGCCTGTGAAAAGGCGATTGCCTTTCGCATAATCCACCTCTCCACTGGCCACGGGGTCCAATAGACTGGGAAGGTCTTTCGGCTCCATCTGTGCATCGCCTGCCATAACCACACTGATGGATATTTCATTGTCCCGCGCCCATTTGTAGCCAGTGACGATGGCCCCACCGACCCCTTCGTTTTTTGGATGACGCAAATAAACGATCCGGGAATCTTCCTTCTGATGGGCTTTCACAAGCTCGCCCGTTCCGTCGCTGCTGGCATCATCTACCACGACGATGTGGTCAACAAAGGCCGGAACTGTTTTAAGGACCTTGCCAATCAGGGTCTCTTCATTATAGGCTGGAACGATGACAGCAATGACCTTCTCTCGGTACATATTTCCTCTAAAAGACGCTTCCGTGTTTCGCTTTCCGTGTCCGTGGTTAGCATTGATTATAAACAGGACAAGTTGAATTCATTGCCTCTTTAGTCCACTCTTTACTCCAAGACTTTACGGTCACGGACACGCTTCTTATGAAGTCATTGGATATCACATAGATGGAAGGGTGTCAATCCCTCGATGAATGAACTGTTCATCGTTTAACGCTCATCGCCTAACGGAACAGACATCTTCGCCCATGCCATAGACCATACCTTTATTCTCTGAACGGAGCTCTTAAAAAATGAATTGACATCACGAAGGGATTATCTTAACTTATGTGAAAAACTTAGTTGAATCCTTTAAAAAGTTAATTCCCAAGGAAGGAGGGGTTATGGACATTAAAATGATCGGAGTATTGGGTGCAGGTTCCATGGGGAACGGAATTGCTCAGGTGGCCGCACAGGCTGGATACCAAGTGGTGATGAGAGATATCGAGGACCGGTTCGTTGAGAA
>DATHCH010000237.1:0-15459 GCA_035319625.1 Thermodesulfobacteriota bacterium | reverse complement strand
GGGAGAGGTTTATTTGGAGGATACGAGACTGGATTTAGAGGCGCTCAAATATAAGTTGACGGCCATGATGAGGAGCAGGCCGGACGCCTTTGTGATCATCAACGGGGACAAGAACGTCAGGTATGATTCCGTGATCCAGGTGATGGATGTCTTGACGCAAGCGGGCGTGAAGAATCCTGGCTTGGGAATCGAACTAAAAAGATGAAACCCCCTCCCATCGAGGCATCCGGTTCATTTCTCTCCGCCTTCATTCTCTTTGTCCGCGGCCTATCCATCAACACACGAGCGTTGGAAACACCAAGCTATCCCAAGATAAGGGACGAAGGAGATAACGAAAGAGTTGCAGCTCGAAGAACACCCGCAGACAGATTTGCGCCGCCATGCATCGCTCGTGGCAACGGGGATCCTGCTCAGTCGCATCGCGGGATTGGTCAGGGATCGCGTTTTTGCCCACTACTTCGGAATTTCTGACGCAGCCGATGCCTTCAAGGCAGCCCTTCGCATTCCAAATTTCCTACAGAACCTGTTTGGAGAGGGGGTGCTCTCGGCGTCTTTCATTCCTGTTTATGCGGGCCTGTTGGCTAAAGACGAACGGGATCAGGCAGACGACGTGGCCGCTGCCGTTTTCTGCCTGCTGTCTTTGGTGATTTCCCTTCTGGTGTTGATCGGAGTTCTGGTCACACCCTTCCTGATCGATGCCATTGCACCTGGATTCAAGGGGGCCAAGCGCGAATTGACGATAGACCTCGTGCGCATTCTGTTTCCCGGGGCCGGCCTGTTGGCTCTCTCGGCATGGTGCCTCGGCATCCTTAATAGTCACCGTCGATTTTTCATTTCCTATACGGCACCGGTGGTTTGGAATTTGATGATGATCATCTCATTAGTCGTGTTCGGCGGCTCGTTCGAGCAATTTCCCCTTGCTAAGATTTTGGCATGGGGATCCGTCGCCGGCAGCCTCCTCCAGTTCGGAGTGCAATTACCCTCGGTGGCCTGCCTCCTGCATCGATTTCGGCTGTCGCTGGGGCTATCGATGGAAGGCGTAAGAACGGTTGTCCGAAATTTTGTACCGGTGTTTTTCAGCCGGGGTGTCGTCCAGATTAGTGCATACGTTGATGCCCTCCTGGCAAGTTTCTTGCCAACCGGCGCTGTCGCGGCTCTGACTTGCGCCCAGACTTTGTACGTCCTGCCCGTGAGTCTCTTCGGCATGTCGGTCTCCGCAGCGGAGCTCCCTGTCCTGTCCAGCGCCACGGGCGAGGCCAACGAGGCAAACGCCTACTTGCGAAGGCGGCTGAACGCCGGTCTTCGTCAGATTGCCTTCTTTGTCGTTCCCTCTGCCATGGCTTTCTTCGCTTTAGGCGATGTGATCGTTGGAGCGATTTACCAGACAGGTCAATTTACTCGTCACGATTCCGTCTATGTGTGGGGAATCTTGGCCGGCTCCGGAATCGGCCTTTTAGCCAGTACATTAGGAAGGTTGTATGCTTCGATGTACTATGCCCTCAAAGACACGGTGACGCCCCTGCGTTATGCAATGCTCCGCGTATTCCTCACCGCAGTTCTCGGATATGTTTGCGCTTTACCTCTGCCGCCTGCTCTTGGCCTGGATCCGCGCTGGGGGGTGGCAGGACTGACAGCTTCGGCGGGATTCTGCGGATGGTTGGAGCTGGCTCTGCTCAGAAATTCAATGGAGGAGCGGATTGGCAAAACCGGCCTCCCGGCCGGGTTTGTCCTGAAACTTTGGGTTTGTGCAGGGGCAGCTGCGGCCGCTGGCTGGGGAGGCAAACTGATGATGAATCAGAGTCATCCAATCGTGCTGGCGATCGTATCTTTGGGGATGTATGGCATTGTTTATTTTGGAGCGGCGATTGTTTTTCGTCTACCCGAGGTAGAAGATCTTGTCAACAAACTTACCGGATTTGTTAGATCTCTTCGGTGACCTGGTTAATAAGGGTCTCAAAATTGAACTGGCACCGTCATTAGAAAATCTCCCCTCACCCCTCTTTTCCAAAGAGGGGTAATTCCTTCCTTTGGCAAAGGGAGGTCAGGAGGGATTTTGCAAATCGATGTCTTTATTATTGTGAGACATCCTCTCGGGAAACCAGCCTAAAATTGATTCTTGCCAAATTCGGATGGATGAGCGATATTCTTACCGAAGAAACGGTTAGAAGCCCCCGCGCCCTGCCTTCTCTCTTTCGACATTGTGTCGCATGGTGACAATAGATCGGGACAAGGGCAAGAAGGCATGAACGGTGTGTTGGCCTAAGGATTGAATTGACGGAATGAATAGAGTACGAGGTGGAAGACAACCACATTCTCGCGTAAACAACCGGGATTACGCCGATACCGGGGGATTGTTGAAGACAGGATTCTTTTCGTTCCTCCTTCATATTACCTTAGCAGTCATTTTGATTCTCAGCACAAGGTCCACGATTCCTAAAATCGGGCAGTCGGTTTATCGAGTGACGATTCGGTCTTTTTCGCCCAAGGGAGACGGAACCCCGCTGGGTAGCCCCATCCCAGGGCCTCCGGGTAGGACTGCGGAACTGCCCGCATCTCCGCCGGGTGAAAAGCTGAAGCCCGTCTTAAATCAAAAAGGAGCTGAAAAAGCTGAGGCCACAAAATCGCACCAGAAAAAAGCGGAAAAGAAAGTGGAAAATGTGGAGAAGGGATGGAGCTTGGAAAAAGGAAAAAGTTCTCTGAAGTCCATTCAAGAGGCTATCGAGGATATTGATAAAAAGGCAGCCCTTGAAGAGATTCAAAAAAAGGTAGCCCGTCGCGAGAGATCGACTCGTCTATCTCCGGGGACAACAGTCTCCGGGGCCGGAGCAGCAACGGGATCGGGAACCGGATCAGGGCCAGCGGGTTCCCCCTCGGGCGGGTCACCCTGGGGTTCTTCCTCCGGAGGTTCGTCCGCATTGGAATCCAGATTAAGCGATTACTACAGTGCGATATGGGCAAAAATCAAAAAGGAATGGACTCTCCCCGGAGACCTTCCCAAAGGAAAAACGGACTTGGAGGCAGTGATCGTCGTCATTGTAGAGAGGGACGGCAAAGTGCAAAAATCGTCGTTTGAAAAAAGATCCGGCAATGCGCGTTATGACCAGAGTGCGATGCGGGCGATTAAGAAGGCAGAACCTTTGCCCCCCATCCCTAAAGAATTCAGTGACGAAACCTTCGAGATTGGAATCCGTTTCCATCAGGAATAGGCGGCCCATTGAAGCAATTTTTTCACAGCTTCAGGGTGAGCAAGGAGGTATAAAAAACGGGAGAGGCCAGAAGAGATTTCCCTGCCTCATGTAATACCATGGAAGCTTATTTCAGCAAAGAAGTCGTCCTGCGAACCCATGGCTTGAGCAAGAAGTTTGGAAAGCGCTGGGCGGCCAAGGACTTAAACCTTGAAGTCTACCGGGGAGACGTTTTCTGCTTCCTCGGTCCAAACGGCGCCGGAAAAAGTACAACCATCCGCATGATCCTAACTCTCCTCACGCCTTCAGCCGGCTCGATTGAAATTTTCGGGATGGATCTTCATAAGCACCGCCGCGCCGTCCTCTCACAGGTCTGCGGAATCGTCGAGAAGCCGGATTTTTACCTTTACCTTTCAGCCTACAAGAACCTGGAAATACTTGGCTCGATGACCCGCCGTGTTCAAAAAGAGGAGATCATGGAGGCCCTCGAGGTGGTCGGGTTGACGTCCCGTGCCTTTGAAAAAGTCAAGACGTTTTCACATGGGATGAAGCAACGGCTCGGAATCGCCCAGGCGTTGTTCACCAAGCCCCAACTGATTATCCTTGACGAACCCACGACAGGACTCGATCCACAGGGAATGAAGGAAGTCAGGGGGCTGATCAAGGAGCTCGCCAGCGAGAGAGGAATGACCATCTTCCTCTCTTCTCATCTCCTTTCGGAAGTTGAGCTGGTTGCCACGAGGATGGCGGTGATCAATCGAGGTGAGCTGATTGCTCAGGGGTTTGTTTCGGAGCTGCTTGACAAAGAACCGATGGAGTATTCCATCCAAGTCTCACCTCTTGATTCTGCGGTCGAGCTCCTCGGGAAGCTCACATGGGTGAAGCTTCTCTCCGCCGAAGACGGCAAGATCGAATTGCGTGTGGAGCCCGGTCATGCTTCGGAGTTGAACCGGTTTCTTGTATCGAATGACATTGAGGTCTTATCCTTTTATCCTCATCGGACACTCGAAGATTTCTTTCTAAAGATCACCGAAGGGACCTCTGAGATATGAAGCTCTTCCGGTTTGAGACGTACAAGATATTCAGCCGATGGCGGACGTACATCAGTTTTGGCTTCATCGCTTTGATCGTCACCATGACCGAGGTGGTGATGAAACTCAGTGCCAATGAGATCCTTTACCGGATGATGAGATCATTCCAGAAGGATTTTCTCATCTTCGGGAATGTCTTGAACGGCTGGTTCATTACAGCCTTCGTTATGAACAGCCTCCATATCCACATCCCATTTTTCATCACCCTCGTGGCTGGAGACATCGTCTCAAGCGAAGCCACCTCAGGGACCGTGAGGCTTCTGTTGATTCGACCCCCTTCGCGAAGCAAAATCATTACAGCCAAGTACCTGACTACCCTTTTTTACACGACGGGGCTGGTCATCTTTCTCGGGCTGATATGCATCACCCTCGGTCTTCTCTTGTTTGGTAACGGTGATTTGATTATGAATTATCAGACCAAGTTCCGCATTGTCTTTATTCCCCAGGCGGAAGTCCCCCTGCGAATGCTTCTTGCCTTTACAGCGGCGGTCTGGTCCATGACAGTAGTGGCATCTCTCGCCTTTCTTTTTTCGACGCTGGCCGAGAACTCCATCGGCCCGATTATTGGCACGATGGCTGTCGTCATTGTCTTCCTTGTTGTCGGAAACTTCCCCTTCGATTTCTTCCGAATGCTGAGCCCCTATCTCTTTACAACCTATATGGTCTTCTGGCAGCGGTTTCTTGATAACCCGATACCGTGGCAGGAGATAGCGAAGTCAGCCATCATTCTCGGTCTCCACAATATCGGCTTGTTTTTGATCGCCTTCGTCGTCTTCGACAGAAAGGATATAACGAGTTGAAAAGAGCTTTATTGTTGGCCGGGGTTCTTTTTCTGATTTCGACTGAATGGATTCAAGCCCAGGAAGATGCCTCCCGCTATCTCGATCCCATAGAAAAAAAATATTCCGCATTGGAGGATTACATCGTGGATGTGAATGTCCATTTTGACATCGAAGCGCTCAATGCACCAGACTTGCAGGCTAAGCTTTATTACAAGGCTCCCGACAAAATGAAAGTAGAGTCCAAACGAATCTTCTTCTTTCCTCAGGAGGGTGGATATTTCAATCCCTCACTGTTCAAGAAAAAAGCTTTCGACGTCAGGCTGGTGGAGCGCCTGATCTATGACGGCAGAAAGGCCGTCAGGCTGAAACTCACTCCAATGGATACGAACACCTACGACAAGAGTTTTGTGCTGACGATAGACACGGACCGAAGCCTGATCAGAGAGATCAAGATCTCACCCTCCGAGGGGAGGGAGGTCAAAGCCACGATGGACTACAGGCAATTCGGCGATTTCGAGCTTCCGACGCGTATTGACCTCCAGCTCGACATACCGTCCGGCGAACCAACTGGGATGAAGGAATTTACACAGTTCGGACAGAAGACCAAGAGGATCACGGGCAAGGTTGAAATCACGTATTCGAATTACCGGATCAACGTGGGTCTAAGCGATGACATTTTTCGAGAGAAAGGACCCAAGAAGCCGGAGTAGGCATATCATCCCTTGATTCAGTTCTCCTCTCCCTCGAAAGACTGTGTCCTACTATGATCTACCGAACAGGCACATATAGTGTAGTACCTGCAACACTTCTTTGTTTTTGGTTGGCGTGCCGCACTTGATGCGGCATCCAGTCCTCGTTTTTTGGATTCGTGCTGGAGTTTACCCCATACCTGATGCGGGGCAGGAATGACTATCAAAATAAAGAGATTTATGATGCACTATACAGAAAACTTGACAGACTGTTTACGATTTTGTTAAATGGAAATATATAAACGGTGATGTCCAGGTAAAGGGAACCCCGTAACCCCACTCACGTGAGGAAATCGGGGACGGACCCGCCGCTGTAGTCCCGACCCCATATTTTTGGGGTAAGTGCCTTAACAAAAAAGCCACTGTCCTTCGACAAGCTCAGGATGGGAAGGCGAGTTAAGGTCGGGAGAGTCAGAAAACCTGCCTGGATGTTCTTCACGAAGAAGTCTTCGAGGCCAAGACGGTGAAGGGTGTATGCGGGTAAATCCCCAGTCTTCCATGCGAAGCCTGGGGATTTTTTTTGAACCCTTCCCCTCAAAAAATTTCTTAGGGGAGGTGTTTTATGAAACATTTTATTTCCATTTTTTTGTCTTTAACCTTAGTTGTGGTATTCCCATGCTTTTCTCTTGCACAAGACCAAGAAGTGACGCTTGAGGAGGTGGTCGTCACGGCTACCCGCGACACTCAAGAAATCAGGAAGATCCCTGCCAACGTGACCGTCATCACCAAAGAGGAGATTGGACAGTCCAATGCACAAAACGTGGTTGACCTGCTCCGAAACGAGGCAGACATTCAGGTCGAGGATTATTACGGGAATGGGAAGTCAGCTGTCGTTGATATCAGAGGTTTTGGAGAAACAGGTCCTCTCAATACACTCGTGTTAGTAGATGGGAGAAGGGTGAATGCAATCGATCTTAGCGGAGTGGACTGGACTCAGATTCCTCTTGATCAGGTGGAGCGGATTGAGATCATCCGTGGAGGTGGAAGTGTTCTTTATGGCGACAATGCTGCTGGAGGGGTCATCAATATCATTACGAAGAAGCCTGAAAAACCTTTTTCCGCCAGCGCAGAAGTGGTGGGGGGAAGCTACGGCTACAATAGAGAAAGTGCTTCCGTGAGCGGGAAATGGGGTCCCCTGTCTGCTATTCTCAACACGAGTCATAATTCCACGGACGGATATCGTGAGAATGCGTTTTTAAGAGCAGAAGATGTTGGAGGAAAGGTTACCTATGACTTGAATGAAAATATCAGCTTCAACCTGAGCGGAAGTTTCCATCAGGATGATCAAGGCTTGCCAGGTGCCCTTCCTAAAGCCATTTATGAGGTGGATCGGCGGGCAACGCTTGCCCCTGACGATAAAGCAAAAACGGATGACCAGTATCTCGATCTGGGGGCAAAGGCCAAATTATGGGACTTCGGTCGATTGGAAATGGACCTTTCCTATCGAAATAGAGAAGTAAACACCTTCTGGCAATCCTACTCCGAAAAGGATCAAAGCAACATAAGCACCTGGGGGGTAACTCCAAGATATATTCTCGAAAAACCCCTCTGGATCTTGCCTAACAAATTAACTCTCGGGCTCGATTTCTATGATTCGGATTCCAAAGTCCTTTCCGAGTCGTCGTTTGGATCAGGCCGGGTGGAAGTTACGAAGCAATCGACAGGGGCCTATGTATTAGATGAATTGTCTCTCCTCAAGAGCCTGATCCTCTCCATGGGTTATCGCGAGGAGTGGGCGACCTATGACCTCTTTCAAGAGATACCGAGAGCAACGGATAAGGAAAATATTAGCGAGCCTGCGTGGAATGTGAGTTTAGACTATCTCTTTGACAAAAAATCTTCTGCTTGGCTCGGTGTCAAAAGGAGTTTCCGTTTCCCCGTTTCCGACGAATTGATCCAGTACTTCCCCGTTTTTGAGGTGAATCGTTCGATGAAACCCCAAACGGGATATCAATATGAGGCTGGTGTTCGCCATGCTTTTACGGATCAGATTGAAACCAGCCTGACGCTCTTCTGTATCGAAAACCGAGATGAAATCTTCTTTAACCCCTACACATATACCAATGAAAACTTTCCTAAGACTGAGCGTCTGGGAATTGAATTAGGAACAAAGGTGAAACCCCTCCAATGGCTCACTCTTTGGGGAAACTATAGTTATATTAAGCCTACCCTGCAAGCGGAACCCTATTCAGGAAATGATATCCCTGGGGTACCGAGACATAAGGGCTCGCTTGGGGCGGATGTGCAAATAGGGCGCCTCTTGATCGAAAGATTGGATCTAAGCGGTCATCTGGGCAGGATATGCGACGGTTTACTCTTCAGTACCAGTGCCAATCTTGTAGGGTCCCGATACTTTATCAGTGATTGGGCCAACCAGGATGATAAATTGGGTGGGTATTATTCCATCAACGCAAAGCTCTCCTACACTTGGAAGGGATTGAAGGCCTTCGTCGGTGTCAATAACCTGACCAATCAAAAGTATTCAGAATTCGGTGTTGTCAATGCCACGGGAGCACAATACTTTTACCCCTCGCCTGGACGAAATTTCATCGGAGGGATGTCTTACATCTTTTAGTATCAAGAAGGCCCAATATGTCGTACACTCCTCTTCCGACGTGCTATAAAAAGATGTTTCCATTTAAATTGTCTACGACCTCCTACATCTATCCTGATCATATTATTCCAAATGTGACGATGCTCGCGCCTTTCTTGGACGAGATAGAATTAGCCCTCTTTGAAAGTGAGGGGCAAAACAATTTCCCTGATCATGCTCAAATCAAATGCCTGACGAACCTCTGTCTTCATCAGGATATAACCTTTAATGTTCACCTTCCCATCGATATTTTTCTGGGAGACGAAAATGAGGCGATAAGGTCCCGAGGAATTTCCATTACAAAGAAATTCATCGAACAAACCCTCTGTCTTCACCCCTCTGTTTTCATTCTTCATTTCGACCTAAGAGATAAAAATGGTCAAGCGGCGCAAGATGTTGAAACATGGCGGAGTCGTATTCTTCAAAGCTCAAAAGAGATTTTGGAATCTGGAATTGAACCGAACAGAGTTTCGATTGAGACCCTTGGATATCCATTTGGATGGGTTGAAGATATTGTGAAGCAATGTGAGTTCTCCATCTGCCTTGATATTGGCCATATTTTGCTCTATGATCAGGATCTCAAATTCTATCTAAACAAATATCTCCCCGAGGCCTCGATCGTCCATCTCCATGGTTTTCAAAATGGGATTGACCATCTCGGGATAGATCGATTACCCGACCCCACTTTAGAATTAATTTTCTCACACCTTCGCAATTACCATGGTATTGTTTCTATAGAGGTCTTTTCGATTGAGGATCTCAAAAGATCCCTCGTCACCTTGGAGGAAAAATGGGGAAGAAGATGATCTTGATCACCGGAGGATGCCGAAGTGGGAAAAGCCGCTTTGCTTTGGACTATGCGAATCAACATTTTTCAAAAAAATTATGTCTCGCCACATGCGAAGCGCTTGATGAAGAGATGGCTCAGCGCATAGCGCACCACAAGAAGACGAGAAGTCCGGAATGGCAGACGATTGAAGAACCTGTAAGGGTTGTCGACAAAATCAGGCAATATGGCGCTGAGACGGATGTCATTTTGTTGGACTGCATCACGCTTTGGCTTTCCAATCTTTTGATGCGACAGAAGGATGACTCGGAGATCATGGAGGAGGTAAGTACATTGATGGATACCATTAAGGAGGAACAAACCTCACTCATCCTTGTATCGAATGAGGTTGGGATGGGAATCGTCCCAGCCGACCCGCTAAGCCGTCGTTTCAGAGACCTATCAGGAATGGCCAATCAGAGGATAGCCGAAGCGGCAGATACGGTCATCTTTATGGTCTCAGGAATCCCGATCTTTCTGAAAGGAAAAGATGAAAAACTTTCTTAGAGCCCTTTCATTTCTCACCATTCTGCCGGTTGGGCAAAACCAGCTTTCAGGCGGGAAAGAATTAGCCCGCTCGATGGCTTTCTTTCCTCTCGTCGGCCTTGTGATCGGTCTCATTCTATCTGCGGGTTATTATCTCTTCTCTCTTTTCCTTCCCCACTCCATCACCCTCTGGGCAACAGTAGGACTTCTTGCTTTCCTAACAAGGGGTCTTCATCTGGATGGTTTGGCTGATACCCTGGATGGCCTGGCCTCTGGCGGGCCAAAAGAAAGGATTCTTGAGGTGATGAGGGATAGTCGAATCGGCGCCTTTGGAGTGATCGGCCTCGTCTTGCTCATCGGTGGCAAATATCTGGCTCTGGACCAACTATCGAATGCATTCATTCCTTACTCGCTTATCTTGATGGCGGTGATGGGAAGAAATTCCATGGTTTTGGTCTGTTTTCGATCGCCTTATGCAAGACCCGGTGAAGGGTTAGCGAAGCCCTTCACTGCAAACCTTGGATACCGGGAGATGGCTTTCTCCTTGGCCACGGCTTTTGGCATCGCTTTGCTGGCCATGGGTGTCAAGGGCATCCTGGTGTTCTTAGGGGTTGGCCTCTTTAGCCTTGGGTACCGCTTTTTTTTCATAAAGAAGTTGGGAGGAGTCACAGGCGATATTTTAGGAGGGGTAAACGAATTGTCAGAACTTCTTTGTCTTATCCTTTTGGTCATTCTTGAACCAATCCAGTTATTGAATTGAGAGGAGGAACGATGGATAAAATTAACCAAACAATTGCTGGCATCAGACCTTTGGACCCAAAAGCCATGGAAGAGGCGAGAATCCGGCAGGACAGCCTGACGAAGCCCCGCGGCTCATTGGGTCAACTTGAGACCCTTTCCATCCAGGTGGCAGGAATCAAGGGAGATCCAAGGCCCCGAATCACCCACAAAGTAATATTCACACTGGCCGGTGACCACGGGGTTACCACGGAAGGGGTGAGCGCTTATCCTTCTGAAGTAACTCCCCAGATGGTTTACAACTTCCTTCGGGGAGGAGCAGGCATCAACGTTTTGGCGCGACATATCGGCGGGAGGGTTGTGATCGCCGATCTGGGAGTTGCTTCAGCCCTGGAGGCAGATCCCGATCTGAAAATCAAAAAAGTGGCCTCGGGCACCAGGAACATGGCCAGAGGGGCCGCCATGAGCCGGGAGGAGGCCATTCGCTGCATCGAAGCCGGAATAGAGTTGGTGGAAGCCGAGGTACCCAAGGGCATGGATATATTGGGAACGGGCGATATGGGAATCGGGAATACGACTTCCTCAAGTGCCATCACTGCTGCTATAACGGGTGCCGATGTTGTTAGAGTCACAGGGCGAGGCACCGGTCTCGACGATGACGCATGGCAGCGAAAGTCCAAGATCATTCAAAAAGCCCTCGACACCAATCGACCGGATCCCAAGGATGCGATCGATGTCTTATCCAAGGTTGGAGGATTTGAGATCGGGGGGATTGCGGGAGTGATCTTGGCCGGAGCCAGATGCCGAGTCCCAGTGGTCATTGATGGCTTCATCTCCGGCGCAGCAGCCTTGATCGCAGCAACCCTTTCGCCTGAAGTCAAGCCATACCTCGTCGCCTCCCATCAGTCGGCTGAGCAAGGACATCGGGTCCTATTAGAATATCTCGGCCTGAAGCCCTTGCTGAACTTAGATCTGAGGCTGGGTGAAGGAACCGGCGCCGCCTTGGGGATATTCTTGGTTGAGGCCAGTCTGAAGATCCTCGACGAAATGGCAACGTTTTCAGAATCCGGCGTATCCGAAAAAATATGATTAGAAAATCGATTCTCTTGACCTCCGTACTATTCCTCCTCCATATCCCCGCGCAAGGGCAAGAAGGCCTGTTCACGGATGAGGTTGGAAGAAAAGTGAGAATTCCTGACTCTCCGAAAAGAATTGTATCGATGGCCCCAAGCCTCACCGAGATCCTCTTCAGTTTGGGGCTTCGTGAGGAAATCGTAGGGGTGACAGACTTCTGCGATTATCCTGAGGCGGCTTTGACCAAACAGAGGATTGGGGGTTTCGTGAATCCGAGTATCGAAAAAATTGTGTCGTTGAAGCCAGATTTGATCCTCGCTATCAGAGACGGCAATCGAATGGTCACCGTTCACAGACTGAGCGACCTTGGTTTCTCTGTCTATGTTGTTGACCCAACGGGTTTTGACGGAGTTGTTAAGACAATCGAGAATATAGGAGAAGTTGTTCGAAGGCAGGAAAAATCGACAGAAATCGTTCGGAAGATAACAAAGAAGAAAGAGGCGGTCGTTAGACTCACCCAGTCTCTTCCGAGGCCAAAGGTCTTCTTCCAAGTCGGCTACTCTCCCATTGTCACTGTGGGAAGGGGATCGCTCGGAGACGATCTCATCCGCCTGGCAGGAGGAAGGAGTATCTCAGAGAATGAGTCAGGAAGCTATCCTGTCTATGGCGTCGAGACGATCCTATCGAAGGCGCCGGAGGTCATCATCCTGAGTTCCATGGACAGCAAGAGAGATTATTTGAATTTGATGAAGATGTGGCAATCCCGGAAAGAACTCCCCGCTGTGAAGAGGAATGCGATCTATGTGATTGATTCGAATTTAGTCGATCGTCCGACCTATCGGATCGTCGAAGGGCTGGAGACCTTGGCTAAAATGATTCACCCTGAAGCGTTTGGAGAGAAGAGATGAAATCGTTGATGATTCAAGGGACGGGTTCTTACGTCGGGAAAAGCCTGATCGTAGCCGGGCTCTGTCGGATCTTCAAAAAGGATGGATTCAATGTCGTTCCGTTCAAATCCCAGAACATGTCTTTGAACTCCTTTGTTACCCGGGAAGGAGGGGAGATGGGAAGAGCCCAGGTGGTCCAGGCAGAGGCAGCGGGCATCGAGCCTCATGTGGATATGAATCCAATCCTGATCAAGCCCAATACAGATATCGGCGCCCAGATCATCGTCCACGGAAAAGTCTACGGAAACATGTCTGCCACCCGGTATCATCAATTTAAGAAAAAAGCCGTAAGGGCTGTCAAAGAAAGTTTTTATCGGCTGAAAGAAAGATACGAGCTCATGGTCATCGAAGGTGCTGGGAGTCCTGCAGAGATCAATCTAAGGAAGAATGATATCGCCAATATGGGAATGGCGGAGATCGCAGAGTGCCCCGTTATTTTGGTGGGCGATATTGACAAGGGAGGGGTCTTTGCCTCTCTCATTGGAACCCTCGAACTCCTGAGTAAAGAAGAAAATAAGAGAATCAAAGGGTTTATCATCAACAAATTTCGGGGGGACATACGTTTATTAGAGCCGGGGCTCGATTTTCTTGAGAAAAAGACGCGATTGCCCGTCATCGGTGTTATCCCTTACTTCAAAGATCTCTATTTGCAGGAGGAGGATGGAGTCTCGGTAGAAAAGGTTGGATTGAGTCCAAAGAAAGGAGATATTAAAATCGCAGTCCTGTGTCTTCCGCACATCTCAAATTTTACAGATTTCGACGCCCTGGAGAGAGAACCGAAAGTGGAGTTCCGCTATATAAGGCCCGGGAACACAATCCCAATTTCTGATCTAATCATCATTCCAGGAAGCAAGAATACGATAGGTGACCTCGCCTATCTCAGAAAATCCGAGTATGACAAAGCAATCCTCAAACATCGTCAAAGGGGTGGTTTTGTCATTGGAATATGCGGAGGATATCAAATGTTGGGTCGGTTGATATCTGACCCTTTTAAGGTCGAGACAAATCGAAAGAGTATCGTCGGTCTGGGTTTGCTCGATGTTGAAACGACAATTGAAAAGGGAAAAGTAACTTCTCAGGTGGAAGCAAGGCTGTCTCAAAAAGACCTTCTCCCATGGAAAACTGGGAAAATTTTAGGATATGAGATTCATATGGGGAGAACGGACAGGAAGAATAATACCTCAGCGCTCTTCACGGTCCTCAAAAAGGGAAAACAAAATGTCCGGATTGAAGATGGTGCGATCTCTAAGGACGGAAGGGTATGGGGAACCTATATCCATGGGATCTTTGATAACGACGAATTTCGAAGAGGGTTCATCAGCCGCCTAAGAAAAAGAAAGGGGGTGCGCCCTTTGAGCAGAAGCGATATCGTATATTACCACCAGATGAAGAGGGAAGGGTTTAACAATTTGGAAACGGGGCTAAGGGAGAACCTCGATATGGATTTCATTTATAGGATGCTGAAACTGAAGCCGCAAAAACCTGCAACTGACCCTTGACACATCGGGGGGCTTGTAATATAAATTTCTCTATCAATCACGATGCCGGGTTAGCTCAGTCGGTAGAGCAGAGGACTGAAAATCCTCGTGTCCGTGGTTCGATTCCGCGACCCGGCACTTTAAATTCAAGGGGTTAGCCAACATAAGGTTGACCCCTTTTCCATTGAATGTGAAAAAATTGTGAAAAAATCTTCTGCTCTTCACAGTTCTTGCTCTTCCCTATCCATTCTTTCCATGCCGAAATCGGATGACTCTCGCCTGTTTGGGAGTGATGGTTCCGACCGCAGCGCTTTTCCTATCCTGATAGTTCTGAAATTTTAAAGCGGCCTCTCTCAGGTCCTGGTCATTCACGATGTTATACCGCTCGAACACGTTTCGGGACTTGTGGCCGGAAATGGTCATGGCCACTTTCTCTGAAATCCCTGATCTGACCATATCCCTTATAGCTGTTCTCCTGAAGTCATGGAAGATTTTACCCTTCAAACCAGCTTTTTTGCAGGCGGAGATCCAGGCCTTGCGGAATCCTTTTATAACCTTCCCGTTTCGATGGAAAACATGAGCACAATCAAGTCGCCTGTTCCGATGCAGCGCCCTCATCACTTCAATCAGCTCTCTCGTAAGGTAGAAAGTCCGACCCTCTTCATTCTTGGTTTCCCCAGGATCAAGCCAGACCTTCCCTTCCTTGAGATCCACTCTGCCCCAAGTGAGACTGAGGATTTCGCTTATTCTCCATCCAGTAAAATACCCAAAGGTAGCTATCGGCTTCAGATATCCCGGTAAGGCATCCTCGACCGCCAGATATTCAGCATATTCAAAGAAACCTTTTCTCACATTGGATTCTTTTAGCATTGGAATATGGGGAATTAAGGTCACCTTTGGGGGGGTGCACTCTGCTGCGAGATGAAACATCCTTTTGAGCACCGCCAACTCACGATTGATTGAAGCATTGGAGAGACCACGACTCATCCTGTGTTCCATATAATTTTTGACCTTATCTGTGGTGATATCCGCGGCCTTCATCTCTCCAAAAAAATCTTTGAGATACTGGGCAGACCGTTTAGCTTTATCCAGCGTATCCCTTTTATTGATTCGATAGTCTGTAAGAAAATCCTCAGCCAGTTCGTCAAGGGTCACCTTATCAAAATAAATCCCCGGCAACTTACCTTCAGCGATCTCACCCTTCACCTTGCCATAAATTCTTTCTGCCAGTTTCTTATCTGTTATCTCCGTGGATTTTCTGTAATACTCCCCATGACATGTAAAACTCATCCACCAGATCTTGCCTCTTCTATAAAGACCCATGCTTGACCTCCTTTCTGAGGCCCTTGATTTGGTCCGGTTTCCCGTGAGGGAGAGTATAATCTTTTCCCTTGGCGCCATCAACATATTTTTTTACGATCTTATCCACGTCCAGGCTACCTTTATCTTTGGCCTTCAAGAGCGTCTTGGCCTTGCTATCCACGTTTACAATTTCATGCCTACGGCTTTC
>DATHCH010000236.1:0-5802 GCA_035319625.1 Thermodesulfobacteriota bacterium | reverse complement strand
TTCTAACTGCCGCTCACACCGGGTTGAGAATGGGAGAAATCCTCTCCCTCAGATGGAAAGACATTGAGTTTAAAGAGAGGAGAATCCTGATTGAGAAGACAAAGAACAACGAAAGAAGGATGGTCCCTATCAATGACACTCTTCACGGGGTCCTTAAGTCTCTACCTGTCCACCTGGGCACTGATTTAGTTTTCCCTGGAATAACCAGAAATCAGTTATCGGTTGCCTTTAGAAGGGCTTCCAAGCGCGCTGGAATTAGAGATTTCCGCTTTCACGACCTAAGACATACCTTCGCAAGTTATTTGACGATGGGAGGAGAAAATCCACGGACAGTCCAAATCCTACTCGGACACAAGGACTTGAGGATGACAATGAGGTATTCTCACCTTTCGCCGGAACACCTTAGAGAAGCAGTCTCCATCCTGGATAAGAGCCTAAATTCGATTTCAAATGGACACTATTCGGGCACTGGAGAAAAGTGAAATCAGAGAACCTTAATGGTCCCAACGGGATTCGAACCCGTGTTACCGACGTGAGAGGCCGGTGTCCTAGGCCACTAGACGATGGGACCACATTTCTAATTCAATTCCAAATGTCAAATGCCAAATTTCAAATGAGCTCGGCTGCCAGACGCCGGAGAAGAATTATCCTACGTCCAAAAACCAAATCATTCTTTATGTCTTGTCCAAATTAACGCACACCATATCAAAAATCAAGCTTTAAATAAACCCATATCATTTCACCCCCACCCCCTGAACCATACGAGGTTCAGGGCTTTGTCCTGAACCCTACGTGGTGTAGGGCCCACCCTCCCCCATCGAGGGGGAGGGGCTTGAAGTTCCTCTTGTATTCACCGAATAGAAAAATTATATTAATATGAACATTATGATCCCCATCCGAGGCGCCATCCGTTCGAAGAACTTTCCGGCTGTCAACATCCTCATCATCAGCCTAAATGTTATTGTCTTTTTATGGGAACTCCTTCAAGGTCCTGATTTGAAAGAAGTGTTTTATGTGTGCGGAATCGTGCCCGTCCGATACTCCAACCCGGAAGTGGCTGCTCACTTTACAAATCTCCAACAATATCTACCCTTTCTGACCTCCATGTTTCTTCACGGAGGCTTCCTTCATCTTATCATGAACATGTGGTTTCTCTATATCTTCGGGGATAACATTGAAGACAGGCTCGGTCACATTCGATATCTGGCCTTCTATTTTTTCTGCGGTGTGACGGCTGGTCTGGTCCACCTCTTCACGAATTGGAATTCGAATGTTCCTACCATCGGAGCGAGCGGGGCTATTTCAGGAGTCATGGGAGCTTATCTTCTTCTCTATCCCCGTTCCAGAATCCTGACATTGATTCCCATCTTTTTCTTTTTCCAATTTGTCGAGATCCCCACCTTCATCTTCCTCGGATTTTGGTTTCTCCTGCAACTAATCTCGGCAGGACTTACGACTAGGAGCGTCGGAGGCATTGCCTTCTGGGCACATATCGGTGGTTTTCTCTCCGGTCTTGTCTTTATAGAAATATTTGTTGTGATCCCGAGAACGGGCTTGAGTGGGATACTCCGGCAACACACTGGAAGACAAACGACACCCCGTATCCAAACGATCTCGCCTCGCTACCACCCTGAAGAGTTGGACCTAACCGGAGCCCTTGCCTTGACCCAGAGGGAGGCCTCTTATGGGGCTCGCAAGTTCATCACCATCCCCCAAGGATTGAAGAAAAGAAGCCTCCTCGTGACTATTCCACCCGGGGTTCACGAAGGAAACCGCTTGCGCCTCAAAGGCTTAGGCCAGAGAGATGCGATGGGTAACCAAGGGGATCTTTTTCTCGAGGTCCGAATTTTTGATTGAGGTGAACCCCGTCAGAAATTCCAGAGGGGTATCATTTCTAACGGGGTGAACAGAAAGGAGAAAAAGAATGGGAAAAGTTTCGATTTTCGACCAAGCAAAAAAAGAAGGCAGGACAATCCTCACCGAATTCGAGTCCAAAAGAATTCTCAAGCAGGCGGGAATACCCGTTGTGGAAACCAAGCTGGCGAAGACCCAAAAAGAAGCGGTGTCCTTAAGCCAGAAAATGGGCTTCCCTGTAGCGTTGAAAATTGCCTCCCCGGACGTGATTCACAAGAGCGATTCGGGTGGCGTTAAGCTTTCATTAAACAATATGACTGAGGTAAGAAAAGCTTATGACGAGATTCTGAAAAAAGTCAGGAAACAGTATCCCAGGGCAATCATTCATGGAGTATCCGTGCAAAAAATGGCCCGGCCGGCTACAGAAGTCATTGTAGGAACCAGCAAAGATCCCCAATTCGGTCCCGTCATTATGTTTGGCTTGGGAGGTGTTTTTGTGGAATTGCTCAAAGATGTCTCATTCAGGGTCATTCCTGTTGAGCGAAGGGACGCCCAAGAAATGATCGAAGAAATAAAAGGATACCCGCTGTTACAGGGATACAGGGGCAAGGAACCTGCCGACATCTCTGCTTTAGTAGAGACGATTCTTAAAGTGTCCAAACTGATAGGGGAAAATCCTCGGATCCGGGAATTGGAACTCAACCCTATATTTGCCTATCGAGATAAGGTAATGGCTGTCGATGCAAGAATTATTTTAGAAAAGGATTGATTAGGAAACAATCAGCCTTTGTGTTCCCGCCTTGTCGCGAAGAGCTTTAAGTACTTCCCATACCCTTCTTTTTCCAGATCTTCTTTGGGAATGAATCTTAACGCGGCGGAATTCATGCAATACCGAAGCCCTGTCGGCGGCGGCCCGTCATGAAACACATGGCCGAGATGTGAATCGCCATGTTTGCTCCTCACCTCAATACGCTTCATAAAAAAAGTTCTATCTTCTTTTTCGGCAATATTTTCCGGCTCAAGGGGCTTGGTGAAGCTTGGCCATCCGGTCCCGGAATCGAACTTATCGAGAGAACTGAACAGAGGCTCTCCGGAAACGATATCGACATAAATTCCTTCCCTCTTGTTATCCCAATATTCGTTGTGAAACGCCGGCTCTGTGCCCTTCTCTTGAGTCACCTTATACTGTAAAGAAGTCAGCTTTTTTCTCAGGATTACATCGTCGGGCTTTTTATAGACCGTTTCATCATTCGGTTTTGTGCCTTCCATGTCTTTCCCCCATACCTTGGTCAGAAACTGATCGCGACCGGACGCATATCTGTAATATTTATACTTGAGGGGATGCTTTTTGTAGTAATCCTGGTGGTACGCCTCTGCCTCATAAAATTTAGTAAACTTTATGATCTCCGTCACAACGGGTTTATTGAACCTTCCGGATTTGTCTAAGGCCTCCTTTGACTTTTCCGCCAACCTCCTTTGCTCTTCATCATGATAGAATATGATGCTTCGATATTGCGGACCTCGATCCACAAACTGCCCACCTGGGTCGGTGGGATCAACATGCCTCCAGAAGAAATCGAGTAATTCTTCATACGTTATTTTGGAGGGATCATAATAAACCTGGATGGCCTCGACATGCCCTGTCATTCCGGACGATACCTCTTCATAGGTTGGGTTCTCTTTGTTTCCCCCGGTGTAGCCTGATATGACTTTGACAACCCCTGGCAATTTTTCAAAATCTGCCTGCGTACACCAAAAACATCCGCCCGCGAAGCTAGCCTTTCTTGTCGTCACATCCTCTTTAGCCAAATCATTTTTTGCCCTTTGTGAAGCGCCGCCGGACTTTTGACACCCATTAACGACAATGAGAATTGCCACAAACAATACGAATAGAATTTTCATCATCAACACCTCCAATTAGCCTCCCCTACTATTCTAGACCACAGCAGTTACAGAAAATTAAAAAATTCTATTATTTAAAAATATTTATGACTTTCTCAATTGTCAACCTCCCGCCACCGGGATGAAGCTCCGGAGTGAATCTTTGAGGGGTTGAATGGGTCAAGACACAACGAGAAAGACGTCGATTTCAATGGTTAGACAGATTTAAGCATCAAACCCGTTGATTGAGGAAACGCCTAAGAGATCAAAATTAGACTAAAATAGGAAACACACTGATTTTTTGGAGCAAAATTTTCGGAGGAAACAGTAAAATTACGAAAGATAGGGAAAAATCGCTTGAAATGACGTAAAAAATTTCTTTACAAGAAAATAGGCACGTGCTATTCTAACTTGGTGGCGGGGAGGGGTCAAAATGGAGGAACCGCCATGGAAACAAAGGTGGGAGATACTGTGAGAAGCATTTTAAACGGAATCGAGTATAAGGTAAAGAAAATTGTAAAAAGGATGGCTGTGCTTGAGTCGCAAGACGGAAAAAGCCAGATTCTCACAGAGCTTGAGAATCTAAACTTATTCTACAAGAAAAAGAGAGGAAAAGCCGTATGAAACAAGACATGATAAATGCCCCTCCCGCCACATCACCTTTTGATGAAGACCGTTTATCCTCCCTCAAACTTCCCCCTTCTTGCCATCCTATCCCGTGTCTTAACTAACCTCCCCAGAAAGACTTCTCAAAAAATTTCTTAGCATCTCCAGGTCCCCCGGTGAGATATCAGCAAACTTCAATCCAGCCCGATAATCTTGCCGATCCTGCCCCAGATGAATATCCGTCCAAACTACCTGGACCAGCGTTTCAATAGTCGTTAACTCAGACCCGGAAGAAAAAAATAATTTCAACGACAGATGCTGTCCAACCTCCATTTCTTCCGGGAAATAGACTAACAATCCTCCTTCACTGGCATTGAGGGCTTCGCCACAGTTGGCAACCAAACCAGTTCGAACATACTCTATCGGTAGATCCACATCAAAACGGGGATGTTTCCTCTTTTCAAAGTTCACAGTTCCATAACGAGGTCGATTTTTCTTTTCTTCTTCTCTCATTAAACCACCCTTCTAAAAATGCTGCTTCGAATTGTTTTTCCACCAAATCCACAATGAAATGTTGAATAGCTGTGGAATTGGATTGTGCTCAGCTTGAAGTAACGGTTTCAACCATTTTGCCTAAAAAATAAGCACGCCTAAGTCATTAAATAAATTCATAAATCTCAGAAGATTTAGTAGATTGAATTTGATTAGACCACTTAAAGACTCATTTTTTTAACATTTATGAACAGAGACCTTCCATCGATTTGTTTTTTCGGGATCCTCTTCTTTTTTGATAAATCCAAACCCTCCACATCCTGCGCAAACCTCAACATCTCCAGAGTCGTTGGGGAATTTGCCGTTGCCATTGCATTCAGGGCAAACCAGCATACCATATTTATCCGGATTAAAAGTTTCATCCATGTCCGTTCTGAAAACCATCCTTTTTTTAACGTCTCAAACTCAATTGCCTGAAAAGTCAGGTATTCAGTTCTTCTATATCTTGGCTTTCCTCCTCTATCCGGGTTAGCGTTCGCCTATTCTCCAAAATTAAATAGTCAATAATTTCTCCGCAATAGATGCACCTCCATCCTAAGAAATGCTCGTGGGGACCGTAGAATTTTTCCTGGACCATAGGACTTCCGCAGCGATCACACTTCATTGGGAACTCCTGAAAGGAGCTTTCCATTGCCTTTTTCGAAATCTACGTTTTCGACTTAGATTCATTCCATGACCTCAAAGATTGTCATTAGCAAAAAATATACCCAATTGAATGACCAGAAGATTGCGCTTGGTAACCTCTTGTGATTGCAACGTTTCCATAGCTGATTCAGTTAGGGAAGCTGTTGTCAAAAGGACGCAACGAAAGTTGACACCTTATTATCAGCAGTCTTCAGATACGTCTTTTAAATCAACAAATTAGCTTTCGGTGAAAAAAAGTTGACAGCGCAAAAAAAGTTGCACCTT
>DATHCH010000235.1:0-9957 GCA_035319625.1 Thermodesulfobacteriota bacterium | reverse complement strand
GTCGGAGCCTGCCCTACCCATACGCTGAGTGCACCGTATACCATGTCGATGATCGGGTGCGCTAGCTTTCAGACTTCCCTCTCGGCGAATATGGGAATGGGCGTACCATCTCCTGAGATGGCGGAGCAAATAGGTTGCAGGCTGTACGGCTGCGACGCGTGCCAGGACGTATGCCCCTTTAATAAGGGCAAATGGACAGGCGGCGAGGACTTCCCGGGGCTTGGGGCGCTGGCGCCGTCAATGCGTCCGGAAAGAATCATGGAGATGAGCTATGATGAGATCGGCCGCACGTTGGCTCCCAAATATTGGTACATGAAGCCCGAAAACCTCTGGAAATGGAAACTGAACGCCCTGACCGTCATGATGAATGGCTACAGGGAGAAATATGAAGCGCCAATAAAGCTCGGGCGTGAAGACCCCAACGAAACCGTGCGCGACTTCACGCGTGGCATCTGCTCGAAGCTGGGAATATCGTTTTAACTATTCGATCTGCAAATAGTAGCTTTTCTGATTTAAAAAAACGGAATGTCCATGGCAGAAATTGTAACCTTTGCGATGGAGCAATGTACAGCTTACAAAAAAAAGGGGGCCGCACGGCACTTAATAAATAAACTCTCCCTCTCATTTTTAAAAATTCTCTTACGGACTATTTTGAACCATGGTAATAAAAACCCTTGCCCGTTTTCTAACCCAAATTTCCATTTTTTACCAACTCTGCCATTTTCTTGGCCGGCTTAAAGCGATCCCCAAAGACCCTCGTCAATCCTTCAAGTGAATGATAAACAACATCTACCCCAGACATATCAATGAGTTGAAAAGGACCAATCGGATGGTTCAAGCCGAGCCTCATTGCTTTGTCGATATCCTCGATAGAAGCAATTCCTTCTTCATAAATTCTCAGACATTCAGCAATCAGCGCAGAGATGGCACGGCTGGTGATAAACCCCTGGGCATCTTTGCAGATAACGGTCTCCTTCCCTATTTTCTTGCAGAAGGTCACCGTCGTCTCCAATGTTTCCCGAGAAGTTTCTGGCGTGACGATCACCTCGATCAATTTCATCACCTGGGGCGGGAAAAACCAATGGGTGCCTATTACCTGCTCAGGCCGGTGCGTGCTGCTTGCCAGAGAGCTAATGCTCAGTTCTGAGGTATTCGACGCAAAGATCGCGGATGGCTTGGCCATTTTTTCTATCTCAGTAAAAACCTTTCTCTTTAACCCCAGATCTTCCGGAATGGCCTCGATGATGAGATCGGCTTCCGCCACAGCGACTTTGAGGTCTTCCGTAAAAGTCATTCTGCTCCATACACTTCTTGAATCCTGTTCTGATAACTTTCCCTTTTCTACTAATCCCGTTAATTTTTGTTCTATCTTCTTTTTTGATTTGTTTAAAAAGTCTGCAGCGATATCCCTGATCGAGACAGTATATCCTCCCATTGCAACAACCTGGGCAATACCGGTTCCCATCATTCCAGCACCCATCACTGCAACTTTATTCAACTCCATCTCGGATATCTCCTCTCAAACCTTCCCTATCTCAGGACAAAAAAATCCTTCTGTCTCGTTCGCAGTTTAAAATTTCTGCCAACGAATAGCCCTGGCTGGAAATCCTCACGAATTACCCGCCAGGATTTCGCAAAGTTATTTCATCGCTTTTGGCTTTCGCCAGTCCGTGATCGCAACTAATCGTTTGGTAGCTACATCTGCCTTAAAAAATTTCACCATCTCAGCCGGTTCGTGGCTCTTAGAGGTGTACGTGATAGGTGGTAGCACCCCGCCCGTACTGTAGTCTTTTAAAGTCTCTAACGCCGCCTTTAGACTGTCCGGGGTCAAATCCTTACCTGCTCGCTTGAAACCTTCTCCGAAAAGCATGGAAACGCCTACTCCGTTTATATAAAGCGAGGTCAAGCCGATCTCTGTCCGGTTGTACTTCTGTGCGATCTGACGGACCAGCTTGATACCCGGAGATTCATCCCACCAGGCACCGACAAAATTCACACCGATATAATTCTTCGCTGCTTCACCACAAGCCTTAACGAGCATATCGTCGGTTGCCCAGTTGAAGCCAAAGATATGTTTGGGCCAATACTTATACTGTTCCGCACTTTTTACAAAGGTGATGGTGGGCGGAAGGAGAAGACAGGTGACAACGTAATCCACTTTGTCGTTCATCAAAGCAAGGATTTGAGAGCTGGCATCCACGGCTCCCGTAGGCAGAGCCAATTCAGAAATAAGGTCCACTCCGTAGGCCTTCGCCCGCTTTTTCACTGCCTCCATTCCCTTGATTCCGTACTCTTTCTTTTCATAGACAACTCCAATACGAGGTTTTTTCTCTTTGAGGTCATTAAAAATATAATCCACGATGCATTCGAACTGCGCCTCGTAAGTAGCACCCATCGCAAAGATATAGGGCTGAAAAGGCTCGTAAAACTCCTTCATCAGGGCATTCGGGATATTGGGCAATTTATATCGATTGATATTCTCCAAGTTGGCCATGGTCTGTTGAGATCCCCCTGTGGTGATGACCGTTAGGACATTATCACGGGTGATTAATTTTTTAAGAGCCGCCACAGACTTGGGAGCTTCGAATGAATCATCCTCCCAAATGACCTCGATCTTCCTTCCGGCTACTCCTCCCGCGGTATCATTGAGATATTGCAAATAATCGACCATCCCGTTCCCGTTGGGAAGACCTAAGGCCGCTACAGGCCCTGTTTTGACCAGGATCAATCCAAGCTTGATCGTATCCTTGGTCACGCCCCGTTGAGCAAAGCTGCGTATAGCTAAAAGACAAACCAAAAAGAAAACCAACAACCCCATCCACATTCCTCTTCTTTTCATAAAGCACCTCCCTTAATGAAATGGTAAAATTGTTTTTAGGTAGAGCTTACGAAGCCCGTTTTGCCATAAAAAAGCTTACGTTTATCGTTGTTGAATCTTGCATCGACGCTCGTTAATAGACGCTGGGGTGTTGAGTTTTCTTTCCTCGTATTTTGCACCGATACGAGTATCGATAACGATGACCTCCAATTCCATTAAATAAACGAGCTAAGACATAACCGAATGGCGATACGGGCATCCTTACCGTTACCGTTGAAAGACCCCCCCTTTTCTACCTAATACGTGTACGGCCAATTTTTAAAACCGGTTTTAATTCGGCCCCAGATCCCGTAGAGTCCATCCGCCTCAAAGATCAGAAAAATCATAATCAAAAGTCCGAAGACAGCGATATTCCATTCCTCATCATATTTTCCTTTCAGGGCTGGAATGAGTATCTCTGAAACTCCGGCAATACCTTTAATCAGTTCGGGGACCAGGACGATAAAGACGGCCCCAAAGATAGAACCCAGAATCGTTCCCAATCCACCCACAATGATTATCGCCAAATACTGAACAGAAAGCAGTAAGGTAAAGTGATCAGGATGGATGTAACCCATCGTATAACTATACATCGCTCCTGCAATCCCTGCAAAGAAAGAGCTGATGGTGAATGCCATCACTTTGTAGACTGTAATATTGACCCCCATCACCTCTGCAGCGATATCCCGGTCACGAATGGCAATAAAGGCTCGGCCGACTCGGGTGCGAACTAAATTCTTGATAGCCAGGACAGTCAGGATGGTCAACACCACGAGAAAATAATACATTTTATTGTCCGAATCCAACGGATAGCCAAAAATAAAAACCTTGGCTACATTAATACCCCGAATGCCCCCTGTCAGCTTTCCCCAAGTGATGACCACAAAATCTATCACAACGCCGAAGGCCATGGTGGCCATAGCGAGATAAAGGCCCTTGAGCCTCAGGCAGGGAACGCCGAGGCCAAAGCCAACAATGGCTGTCACTCCTCCGCTGGCAAGCAAACAGGCCCAGAAGGGAAGGCCAACTTTGGTCGAGAGAATTGCTGTAGTGTAAGCTCCGATTGCAATGAAGGCGGCGTGGCCCAAAGAAATTTGGCCTGTGTAGCCAATAAGAAGATTAAGTCCCAAGGCAGCGACCACAGCAATGCAGGAAAGGTTGATCAGATAAATCACATAAGGGTTGCCCCATAAAGGCAAGGTGACCAGCATTAACAAAAAGAGGGATATCCAGATGCGAATCCAGATGGTCTGAAACAGTTTGATATCCTCATAATAACTTTCTCGGAACGTCTTGCTTCGGATTGCCACGCTAGACTCTTTCAATCTCTTCTTTTCCAAAGAGGCCGTAAGGTTTGAACATCAGGACTAAAAACAGGACCACAAAAGGCGTCACGTCCTTCACCCCGCCACCAATGATTGGGTCTAAGTACCCTCCAGCTAAATTCTCAATGACCCCGATAGCCAGCCCCCCGATGATTGCACCGGGGATACTTTCCAGGCCTCCCAAGATAATGGCTGGAAAGGCACTGATCGCCGTGAAGGTCAACCCGATGTTGACCACCATCACATTTGCAAGGAAGATACCTGCAATCGCAGCCGTCACAAAAGCAATCCCCCAGACCATGGCAAAGACGCGCTTCGTGCTGATGCCCATCAATAAGGCAGCCTCCTGATTATTGGCCGTCCCTCTCATCGCGAGACCCATACGAGAGTATTTAAAAAAGATGAAAAAGATGAACACTAATAGGGTGATGCAGATCATAACCCATATTTGTGTCATGGAAAGGATGATCCCTGCTAAGCGAATCGGTTCTTTCGGGAAGGGGGAGGGAAAGACATAATTGTCATGACCAAAAGTGATGCCAGCCATGCTTCTCAGAAAGATGCTTAGGCCGATGGTGATCATCACGACCGCAAAGATGGGTTCGCCCAACATGGGCCTGAGGACCACCCTCTCGGTTAAAACACCCAGTGAGGCAGCGATTAAAATGGTGATCGAAGAGGCCGCCAAGAAAGAGAAATGATACTTTGCTATCAGAAAGTAGCAGAGGAGAGAGGAGATCATGATCACTTCACCATGGGCAAAATTCAAAATATCCGTGGCCTTGATGATGAGTACAAAACCCAAGGCGATCAGAGCATAAAGACAACCCACGGCAATACCGCTCGCGAATAACTGAATAAAGAATAATAATTCTGATTTCACTGTGATGTTCCTTGCTCGAAGCCTAATACATGGCCTCAATAATATCTTTGAATTTTTTCTCAATCACAGCTCTTTTGACCTTCATAGTCGCCGTCAGTTCTTCATCATCCGGGTCCAATTCTTTCTCAAGGATCTTAAATTTCTTAATACTCTCAACACGGGAGAAATGTTTGTTGACCTCCTCCACTTCCTTTCCGATGAGTTTATTGACATCCGGATGGGTCGCAAGGCTTTTATAAGTGGTATAAGCAATCTTATTATTCTGTGCCCAGTTTGAAACGTTTTCGAGATCGATTTGAATCAGGCAGGAGAGATATTTTCGCCGATCTCCGATGACAATTGCCTCCTTGATAAAAGGACTGAATTTAAGTTTATTTTCGATCTCCGAGGGAGCAATGTTTTTCCCGCCGGCCGTGATAATGATGTCTTTTTTCCGGTCTGTAAGGTACAGAATTCCCTCTTCATCCACCTGGCCAACATCTCCTGTGTGAAGCCAGCCATCCACAATCGTCTCTTGCGTGGCCCTCGGGTTGCCGTAATAACCGACGAAAACGGAATCCCCTTTTTGAAAAATTTCCCCATCTTCACCTAATTTAAATTCAACACCTGAGATGGGCTTGCCAACGCCACCAACCCTGATCTCATGGTCTTTCGGCATGAAGGAGATGCCGCTCATCTCCGTCATTCCATAACACTCCCGGACCGGCACACCGATGGAATGGTAAAACTTGATCAGATCAGGTGAAAGGGGGGCGGCCCCACTGACGAGGATATGGGCTTGCAAAAGCCCTAACTGGTTTTTGAGCGCACGAAAGAGGAGGAGATAGGCGAGCCAACGCAAGAATCTCCAATACAATGGAACAGGCTTATTCTCCAGTCTGTACTGGGAGACCCGCCCACCGATGGGTACCATCGCTTTAAAGACCCATCGCTTGAAGAACACCGCATCCTGCATTCGAATCATGATGTTTGAATGCATCTTTTCCCAGATGCGGGGGACGTTCAGAAAAGCTGTAGGAGAAATTTCTTTCATATCCTCCTGAAGGGTATTGACGCTCTCGGCGAAGTTGACGGTGTATCCTACATACATAGGAAAAATCAAAGAAAACATTCGCTCCGCAATATGGCAGAGGGGGAGCACAGAAACGACGGAATCATTCGATCGGAACTCCAGAACCCGCGAAAGTCCTCTCACCATGCTGATCATTCCTTTATGGCTAATCATCGCCCCCTTGGGATCACCCGTAGTCCCTGAAGTGTAAACAATGATGGCCACATCTTCGGCTTGCGTAGAGCGGATGCTCTCCTCAAAAAAATTGGGCATCTGCTCATGCAAGGCCCGACCCATTTTCTCCGTCTCATCAAAACTGATGATCAAAGGATCCTTGTATCTTCGAAGCCCTTTCATATCAATGACGATCACTTTTTTCAGAAGAGGAAGTCCGTTCTTGACCTGAAAGACCTTATCCACCTGCTCCTGATCTCTCGCGATAACAAATCTGGAATCAGAATTTTTCAGGATGTATTTGACCTGAATGGCCACATCTGTCGGATAGATCCCCACGGCAATGCCGCGGAGAGACTGAGCAGCAATATCCGTATAGAGCCATTCGCGGCAATTGTCTCCCAGAATGGAAACCTTGTCGCCAGGTTCAAATCCTAGAGCCTTCAGCCCCATGGCGAAATTCCGAGTATGCTCGTAATAATCTCCCCAGGTCACCCGCTTCCAGATGCCTAAATCCTTCTCTCGGAGGGCTACCCGATGCCCGTATTCTCGAACGTTTCTGAAAAAAAGTTTCGGAATGGTATCGGCTTCCATGAAGATTTTTCTCCCAAGATCAACTCTCTTTCCCGAGATATGCCTCAATGACTTTTGGGTCGGCTTGAATTTCTGCGGCGGTCCCTTCGGCGATCTTGGACCCAAAATTGAGGACCGTAATCCAATCGGCAATGTCCATCACCATTCCCATATCATGCTCCACCATGATGACAGTGATCTCTAGTTCCTCCTTGATGTCCAAAACAAACCGCGCAATATCCTCTGTCTCCTCCACATTCATCCCAGAGGTGGGTTCGTCCAGTAGTAGAATCTTTGGCTCCATGGCCAAGGCCCGTCCCAGTTCAACCCTCTTCTGAATTCCATAAGGAAGGGCATTTACGGTTTTTTTTCGGACCTTCTCGATCTCCAGAAAATCGATCACTTCTTCCACTTTTTGACGATGCTTGATCTCTTCCCGGAGGGCTTTCCCCCAAAAGAAGATGCCCGAGATGGGACCTGAATGAAATCGATGATGCCGACCCAGAAGCAAGTTGTCAATAACACTCATATGGCGAAACAACTCAATATTCTGAAAAGTTCTGGCAACGCCAGAGGCCGCTATCGCATCTGGCTTTTTATTGAGAATGGAATCACCTTCAAAAAGAATGTTTCCTTCCGAAGGCTTATAGACCCCGCTGATGCAATTAAAAAGAGAGGTCTTCCCTGCACCATTAGGGCCGATGACTGCGTGGATCCCCCCTTTTTTGACCTTCATATTGATCCGCTGAAGTGCAACAATGCCACCAAATTCGAGAGTTAGATTTTTAATTTCGAGTTGATCCATGGTCCATCTTCATTAAGAAAGCCATCGCTTGCGTCTTTTGTAGTGTTTTACTTCTGCATAACTCTTCTTCGTTTCCTCATCTGTGATCCCCAAATAAAACTCCTTCACATCTTCGTTCTCCATCAGGTCTTTGCAGGGTCCATCGAGGACAACCTTTCCATTTTCCATGATATACCCGTACTGAGAAAAGTTCAGTGCAATACGAGCATTCTGTTCAATCAGGAGAATGGCGGTTCTTTGTTCCTGATTAATCGTCTTTAAAATATCAAAGATTTCTTTGACCAAAAGGGGAGCAAGGCCGAGAGAGGGCTCGTCCAGCATCATTAATTTCGGCCTCGACATGAGAGCACGGCCGATGACCAGCATCTGCTGTTCACCGCCAGAGAGAAAGATAGAAAGTTGATCATTCCTCTTGGCCAAAATAGGAAAATAACCATAGATCATTTCCAGATCTTTTTTTAATGACGAACGATCTGATCTCGTATGGGCCCCGATCATGAGATTTTCAATCACCGTTAGATCATCAAAAACCTTTCTCCCTTCGGGAACCATGGTGATCCCCAACTTCACAATTTGATCAGCATCTAACTTGTGGATGGGCTTTCCCATAAACTCAATGGTGCCTTCTTTAAGTTCCCCATTCTGAATCTCAAGGATCCCAGTGACGGCCTTGAGAGTCGTCGACTTACCCGCTCCATTGGCACCCAATAAAGCGATCACCCCAAGTTCAGGGACTTGCAGGGAAATCCCCTTTAAAACGAGAATCACCTCATTATAAACGACCTCGATGTTATTGACTCTTAGCAAGGCATCCATCATTAAACCCCTTAGCGCTCCACGAGAATCGCTGTGCCCACTCCCCCACCAGCACAGAGACAGGAGATTCCTAAATTCAAACCTTGCCTTTCCATTTCATAAAGAAGGGTCACCAAAATTCGACAACCCGTAGAGCCTACCGGATGTCCTAAAGAGATTCCGCTTCCGTTGACATTCGTGATCTCCCGACTAAGATCCAGTTCCTTTTCGCAGGCGAGATAGTATGACGCAAAGGCTTCATTGATCTCGAAAAGCTGGATATCTTTTAAAACCAAACCTGTCTCTTTTAAGACTCTTTGAATTGCTGGAACAGGCGCAAGGCCAACAAGATAAGGATCTGAAGCAACTGTACAATAAGACCGAATCGTTGCCAAGGGTTTTAATCCCCGCCCCTTCGCCTTTTCTTCACTCATTAGAATGATGGCAGACGCCCCATCATTCAATCCAGAGGAATTGCCTGCGGTCACAGAGCCTCCCTCTTTAAAAGCTGCTTTCAGACGGCTCAAACTATCCAGGCTGGTATCTTCCCGAGGATGTTCATCCGTGTTCACTTCAATCTTTTTCCCCCTCCCAGAAGGGACTTCTACCGGAATAATCTCTCTTTTGAATCTTCCTTCTTTAATGGCCCGAACTGCACGCTGGTGACTGCTGAGAGCCAGTGCATCCTGTTCTTCACGGCTGATATGATATTTCTCCGCGAGCCGCTCTGCGGCAATACCCATTCCGCCTCCAACCGGATACTCTTGCATCCCTTTCCAGAATAAGTCAATCAACTGGGCATGCCGCAGGCGTTGTCCCCATCGGGCTGTTTCCATGATATAGGGCGCATTGCTCATGGATTCCACACCGCCTGCTAAGACGACATCACCCTGACCCAAGGCGATGGCATTGGCTCCAGAAATAATGGCCTGAGAGGCTGAGGCACAGGCACAATTGATCGTATGGCCTGGAACACGATCCGGAACACCCATGAGAAGAGAGGCAACACGGGCAATATTTTGTTCAACTGGAGCAAAACAGTTTCCGGCGATGACCTGATCCAGATCTTCCTTTTCGAGTTTGGCCCGACGTAAACTTTCCTTCATCACCGTCATCATTAAATCAAGGGGCTTGACAGGCTGAAGCAAACCACCGAAGTCTCCGATGGGTGTTCTGACACCACTGGCAATCACGACCTTTTTCATCGATCCTTTCTCCTTTCATCAGATTTTTAAATGTTTCACCCTCTCCTAAGGAGCTCCCGGGCGATGATCAACTTCTCAATCTCCTTGGTTCCTTCGACGATCTCCGCAAGTTTGACGTCTCGGTAAAGTCGTTCAATCCCGAATTCACCTAGTGTTGTGTCTCAGAAATACATTGACAAAGTCTCTTGATTTTTTCGAGTATCGAATCTGCTGTTGCCGTCCAAGCAAAAGGACGAGAGTTGAGATTATATTGTTTCACAAAACGTTCGATCTTTATAATAAGTTCTTT
>DATHCH010000234.1:0-7197 GCA_035319625.1 Thermodesulfobacteriota bacterium | reverse complement strand
ATTTTGCCAAAAGATGATACAAACATCCGGGCTCTGATCGAGGCTGGCACGAGGGTGGTGACAATTGTGGGAAAGTCCTGGGATATTCATCCTCTTGAGGCGCTAAAAATTACTCTTGATCAGAATCTCGAGATCATCTATAGCTCAATTCAGTTCCTCAAGGAGCGTGTTGAGGAAGTTATATTTGATGCCGAACATTTCTTCGACGGGTTCAAAAACAATCCCAAGTACAGCCTCTCCACACTGAAGGCAGCCCAGGAAGCCAAGGCGGATTGGATCGTCTTATGCGATACGAATGGGGGGACCTTCCCCGGCGAGATCCAATCCATTGTCCAAGAGGTAAGAAACAAGATTTCGGTTCCCCTGGGCATTCATGTCCATAATGATACCGAGATGGCGGTAGCCAACACAATCCTGGCGGTCAAGGAAGGTGTCAGGATGGTCCATGGCACGATCAACGGTTACGGGGAACGATGCGGGAATGCCAACCTCTGTTCTGTCATCCCCAATCTCAAACTGAAAATTGGAATTGATTGTGTCGCAGACGACCAGTTGAAAAAGATCACCGAGGTCTCTCGCTTCGTCTCAGAGCTGGCCAACCTGCCCCATAACAAATATCTTCCTTATGTGGGGGAAAGCGCCTTTGCCCACAAGGGCGGGGTGCACGTCAGTGCGATCCGGAAAAAGGACGCCACTTACGAACACATCTCCCCTGAGCGAGTCGGAAATCACCAGAGGGTTCTTATCTCCGACCTCTCCGGCGAATCAAACATTCTTTACAAAGCGGGTGAGTTTAAAATTGATTTGGAAAGCAAAGATCCAAAGGTAAGAAAGATCCTCGACGACTTGAAACACCTCGAAAGCGAAGGTTTCCAGTTTGAAGGAGCCGAAGGCTCTTTTGAGATTCTCATCAAGAAGGCGCTCGGGCAGCATAAAAGGTTTTTTGAACTGATGGGATTCCGTGTCATTGTGGAAAAGAAGACCGAGGAGGAAGCCCCCCTTTCAGAAGCAACCATCATGGTTCGTGTAGGGGATCAAGTAGAGCACACAGCAGCCGTTGGAAATGGTCCGGTCAACGCCTTGGATAATGCCCTACGAAAGGCATTGGAAAAATTCTATCCTGAACTGAAAGAAGTGAACCTACTCGACTACAAAGTCAGGATCCTTTCCACCAAGGATGGAACCAGAGCCCGAACGAGAGTATTGATCGAATCGTGGGATGGGCAATCGAAATGGGGGACGGTGGGAGTTTCCGAAAACATCATTCAGGCAAGCTGGCAAGCCTTAGCAGACTCGATCGACTACAAGCTTTTAAAAGAAGAAAATGGAAAGTAACAAGATACTAGCAAATGTCAAAGTTCGCACAAAAATTCCCCTCCCCCGTCCCCTCTCCCCGCCGGAGAGAGGGAAGGGGGAGGACAAAATGCTATATGGCCATTTGTCATTGATTTGATCCTGCTTCAGCGGGAGATTTTGAAATTTGACATTCATGAAATACTTTTCTCTTCCCCAGCATTGGGTTCTCTTGGGTATCGCTCTTATCCTCCTCGGCAGTCTCTACTTCGGTTTTGCTTATCGCCCTCCTTCCCCCTTCTCGGAAGAATCGGTGAAAGAAGTCGTCGTTGAAGTCTCGGGAGAAGTTCGAAGTCCCGGGGTCTATCTTTTCGAAAATCCCCCTACCTTGAGAGAGGCCGCTGAACGGGCGGGAGGTTTGAAGGAAATTGCCCGGTTCGATATCCCCTCATCCTCAGAGATTCTGGAAACAGGGACACTTCTCATCGTCACGAAAGAATCCTCTCAAATCGCTCCTCTTCGTCGTTTATCAAAGAAAAAACATGAGGAAATGAAGCAACAGGGGGTAAAGATAAAAATCAGCAGGATGGCCGCTAATAAATTGCTTGCTTTTTCCATTCCCCTCGATCTTAATCGAGTATCGGTGGAAGACCTTTGTTTGATACCCGGGATCGGAGAATCCTTAGCCCGAGAAATGATAGCTTATAGGGATAGAAGAAAAGGTTTTCGATCCGTCGAGGATTTAAGAAATGTGAAAGGGGTCGGAGAAAAGAAATACCGGACCCTCAAGGGATTTTTTACCACCAGATAACTCTTCCGAATCTCTGTCCAAAAAAATTTAGAAACTTTCACCTGGTAAATTCGATGGGCTGTGAACAGGCATCTCCGCCTGCGTTGTAATCGTAAACCATCCGGGCACCGTAGTCAGCGCCTGTAGTCATAATTCCCAACAATACCAAGAGCAGAAAAAGAAATAGTAATCTATTTTTCTTTGGAAAGGGCTTCGCCATCACTGCCCAGATGGCTAAGGCAAAGCTTACGCCAAGTGTTGCCAGCATCAATTCTTCATGGCGTTCCAAAAGATTTTCTCGAACCGAGCGCGAGACCATCACTCCTTCTTCCCCGTAAAGGCCCGTTCCCACAGCGGCCCCCGCAGCAAGGGTACCCACGATGAGCAATAAGAATGCAGTATTCGAAAACGTTTGGTTGCGGAAAATCCAAGAAAGAAAGTAGAAGAGTGCAGCACCCACCAAGAATGCGATTGGGAAATGAACCACCAATGGATGGATGTTTTGAAGGTGCTGCACTCCTGGGAGAATGATCTCAAACATAGGCATCACTTGATGGATTCGACAGTCAAGAAGTTGCTCCCACCACTTGTATAGGCTTTACCGGTGACTGTAGCCATACGCCCCATCTTGTCAATCACTCCCTTGGGCAAACCGGTTTTGTCTTTATTGGGCAATAAGACATAGACCTTACCGGTTTTTTCCTCAAGTAGCCCTGCTGGAATCCCGGCTTTAACGCAGTCGATGGCGCACTGTCGATGGCTCTCACCTTTTGCTCCCATCAAGGCATAGCAGTAGGTATCGATCACCTCACCTTTGACTGTCATTGTTTCAGCTGCATAGACTGGAAGGACCACACTCATAACCATAAAGAAGCTTGCCAAGGCACCGAGAATGATTATTTTGCGCATTGTATTCTCCTCCTTTCTTCCTTAATACCCTCCGCTCGCAAATTTTAACACCGTTGCGATTCTCCCTTCTGCTCATCACCTCCTTTGCTGATCTGTGAATCTCCGGGTTACTAATACAAACGCACTAAATTCTTTTCCATTGCGGGCGGTAGCCAAGTAATCTGCTATTTGAGAGGATGGTTTCTTTATTTCGCTTCTCGCATGTATAAAATCGCTGCATTTAACGCACTCGTATTAGCAATAAGATACTAACGATGAATTTATAAATAAATAGGGCAAATACTGTATTTGATGCTGAAAAACACTGTATCTGCTCGATTGTTCATATCTTATCTGTCCAATCGCCTTCTCGAATATCCTGTCACATCCAGCGAGATGACTCATTTCTTTCTTCGACAAAACCTCGCGAACGTTTTTCCTGAGCAAACTACTTTGAAGACGGTTTGGACATCCATTGAAGATTCAGAAATCTCGGCAAAAAATCCGGACTCTTTCATCTCAAAATAAGGAAAATTTCCATATTGACATATTTACCTTTTTCCCATAAATTCATAAGAACCCTGATTCCCTATTTCTCGGCCACATTTTTTGGTTCGAATTACCGAGAAATTAGTCGAGGAATCATAACGGTCCCCCGATTGGTTGATTCGGGGTATAACCGACCAAGCGGAGGGACCTTAGCGGTTCGATGGCAGCCTGATGAAAAGGGAGACTATTCATATAAAGGAGTTGATCAGCGACCTTCAGGACTTTTACTTCCTCTCCGTTCAGGGCCTTTTGGGTTTGGTGAAAAGGCCCTTTTACTCGAAGGATGTTATTGAACAGATGGACTATTCCGGAGCAGGTTCGTTTTTCATCATTCTTCTCATCTCTCTTTTTATCGGGATGGCACTCTCCCTCCAGCTTTCTGCCGAGCTTTCGGCCATGGGATTCAAAATGTATATCGGAAAGATCGTGGGCGTTTCGATCATCCGGGAGATCGGACCTGTCCTGACGGCGCTGGTTTATGCAGGAAGAGTAGGTTCTGGTGTGGCATCCGAATTGGGATCCATGGTCCTTGGGCATCAAGTGGATACGCTCAGAGTTTTTGGCGTCGACCCAGTAAGAAAGTTGGTTACCCCAAGGGTGCTGGGCTGTCTGATCATGCTCCCAGCCCTGACCATTATAGGAGACACTGTTTCAATCGTAGGAGGCTACTACATCGCCGTGTTTGTAAGCCATCAAAGCGGTTCGGTTTACTGGAGTTCGATTCGGGACGTGCTTAATTTTGAGAATGTGGTATCGGGCTCTATCAAACCCTTCATCTTCGCATACCTGATCGCCTGTATTAGCTGCTATATGGGGCTCTCGACGAAAGGTGGTGCTGTAGGCCTCAGACGGGCAACAACGAGGGCTGTCGTCGCATCGTTTATCATGATCATCGTCTCCGATTTTGTCCTCACAAGGGTATTATTCTATATTTTGGGTTTTTCATTATGATTGTTTTCGACCGAGTCTCATTCTCTTACGGAATGCAGCAAGTCTTGAAAGATGTCAGTTTTTCCATCCCTTTCAATCAAAAGGTAGCCATTCTTGGAGGAAGTGGGGACGGGAAGACAACGCTGCTCAAACTCATATTGGGACTTTTAAGACCCGATTCTGGAAGAATTATCATTGCTGGGGAAGACATCACGGATAAGAAAGAAGACGAACTCAGGGAAATCAGAACGAAATTCAGCATTGTTTTCCAGGAGGGGGCGCTTTTCGATTCGCTCAATGTAAAGGAAAATGTCGCCTTTGGTTTGAGGGAATACACGAAAATGACCGAAGGGGAAATCGATAAGAAGGTGAGAGAACTATTGGGAGAGGTTGGTCTTGAGCATGCAATCGAATTGATGCCTGAAGAGCTGAGCGGTGGCATGCTTAGAAGGGTTGCCATTATGAGGTCTCTAGCAGCTTTCGACCCCAAGATGTTTCTGTACGACGAGGCGACCACCGGGCTCGACCCGGTGAATGCGGATATTATATGTAAGTTGATCCTCGATTTGACTAAGGGTGGAAAAGGCTTTATTATCGTCACCCACAAGGTTTTCGATGCCCTCAGGCTGGCGGAAAGATTTATGTTTCTAAAAAACGGGGCGATTATATTTGACGGAAACAGAGACCAGTTGATGCAGTCGCCTTTCGTGGAGATTCAGGTGTTTTTAAAAGAGTTAACTCCCCCCTCGGAGGCATCTTCCCGCTAAGGGGGAGGTTAACCATTGAGGAGACTAAAATGTTTGATGTCAAAAAGCAGCTCAGATGGTCAAAACTAAAGGCTGGTCTGGTGATCACGATTGCGTTTTTAGCATTATTGGTGGCCGTGTTTTTTGCGGGAAACATCGAGAAAATATTTTCACCAAAGACCAAGTTGAAAGCAGAGTTTCGGGATGTCAGAGGGTTAAGAACAGGTGCCCCTGTCTGGATATTCGGCACAGAGGTAGGTTCGGTGAGAAACATCCAGTTGGACCCAATCCGCGGAGCCATTGTAACCATTTCTATTAATAAGGACGCCCTGAGGTTTCTCAAAAAAGACTCTCAAGCAAGTATTCTGACCATGGGACTTCTGGGCGACAAATACATTGAACTAAGTGGCGGCTCTCCCCAGGCAGCGCCGCTCCAACCCGGCGAACTGATAAAGGGAACGGAGGCAATCCAATTCTCCCAAATCATCGAGACCACTTCCATAGCCATCGGGAAAATGGGCGACTTCATAGATAAACTCGACATCATTGTGACGAAAATGGAAAAGGGGGAAGGAACCGTTGCTAAATTTTTCACCGACCCTGCCATCTATAATAATCTAAAGAAGTCCACAGAAACCCTCTCTCAGCTATTAGAAGATATAAAAAACTCTGAGGGCACCTTGAAGATGCTCATCGAAGACCCCTCTCTCTACAAAAAAACCGTAACGACGATCTCATCTATTGAAGAATTTACCAGGAAACTGAACGAGGGCTCCGGGACAATGAAAAAACTGATTGAAGACCCTGAATTGTACGGCAACCTCAATCAGGCGGCCTCACGGCTCTCCTCTATCTTGGAGGGGATAGAAAAAGGCAAAGGCATGGCAGGAGCCTTAATCAGCGATGAAGAACTTGCAAAGGAGCTGCGAGATCTCCTTCTGGAACTTAGGAAATTGAGCTCCGAATTGGAGGGCCTGGTGAAAGATATCAAAGAGCACCCCAAGAAATACTTTAAATTCAGCGTATTTTAAACCCATCGCAGCCTTAGCCATTAAGGCAACCATCCAAACAAAGAAAGTTGTCCCTGCCTACCCGCCCCGGTCCCAACCGAGGGCGGGGCTTGCCCTGAACCTAATCTGGTACAGGGCAAGCCTCTTTACCCTTCGATCCTGCGCTTCGCGGGATTCAGGGCCTTGAGTTTATCGAAAGGCCCTTGCCGTAGGACGTGTCTTTTTTTCTAAGCAACCTTAAGAAAGATCTCAAAAAAATGATTGGAATTGAGACGGTGAGATGTTTAAAATGAAAAGAGTAGCTGAAGACTGGGGCAAGGAGACGAGTTGACAATCTTATTATACCCTAGCACCCCCTGCCTTCTCACCTCCCCCTCTCCCTTTGCCTACCCGCAGGCAGGCGTTGGGGAGGGGGATCGGGTAAGGGGCAATTCAAAGAAATGTAATGATACTTAATGCGCTTGTATTGGAATATGATTTCAAAAGGAGGGAGAAATGGGACGAATAACATTTCAGACGATGCTTATCATTTTTTTTAGTGTGGTCTTTGTTTCTGCTGCTTCAGCCCAGGTATGTGCGGAATGTCATAAAAAGATTACACCTAATATTGTCTCGGACTGGCAACTGAGCAAACACCATCAGAATAAGATTGACTGTTCAGATTGCCATGGCGATCAACACAAATCAGCTCAAGATGTGGCAAAGGCGAAAATTCCCACACCCGATACGTGCGGAGCCTGCCATGAAGCCCGGGTAAAACAATTCAAAAGCGGAAAGCATGCTGTTGCGTGGGCAGCAATGAAGGCAATGCCTACTGTACACTGGCAACCCATGGAATTAATCGAAGGCATGAAGGGCTGCGGAGGATGCCACAAGATTGGACTGAAGAGCGAAACCGACATAAAGGAATTAAAACAGGAGGGCGCAGGATTTGGCCTGGCCTCCTGCGACGCCTGCCATACCCGGCATACTTTCTCCGTTCAAGAAGCGA
>DATHCH010000233.1:0-6387 GCA_035319625.1 Thermodesulfobacteriota bacterium | reverse complement strand
CCAGAAATAAACCGCTTATTGCCAAGGGGGCTGGTCAACCTTTGGTAGGAAAACCGGTTTACGCCTATTCTGTCCACGGACGAGATGGATTGGGAGGTGCCAAAATAGATCGCAAGGGAGGAGAGGATGGGTGGGAATTCTCCTCGGGTCGCGCAGATGAGCTTCTCGTAAAGATGGCTCGCCAGTATCCGGATGAAATGAGCTTGATTGCAACAGCACCCCTGACCAATTTGGCTTTGGCACTTCAAAGAGATCGGGAAGGAATGAGAAAACTGAAAGAAATTACAATCATGGGAGGGGGAGTCCGAACAGGGGGGAACATTACGCCCTTTGCCGAATTTAACATCTTCTCTGATCCCTTAGCCGCTAAGATAGTCTTAGAATCAGGGTTGCCGATTACTTTGGTTCCCCTCGATGTAACTCATCAGGTTTGTCTTACACCCCAATGGATGGAAGAGAGGGCGAAACCCATCCGTAACTCATTTTCCAAATTCCTTATCGAGGCGACCGGGTATCGTTCGACCACCCGTCAGTTTAGGAATAAGGAGCTTGTTTATCTTCATGATCCCCTTGCCGTGGGGGTGGTCATTGATCCCACATTGGCGCGAAAGGAGAGACTTCCGATTGATGTGGAGATTCAAGAGGGAGAACATTATGGTAAGACCTCAGAAGCAAAAGAGGGCCCAAAGGTGGAAGTCTGTTTGGGAGTCAATGCAAAGGAATTCTTGGAACTCTTCCTATCAAGGTTGGTATAAAATGAAAATAACAAATTCCAAATCCCAATCTCCAAGTAAATCCCAATTACCAATGGCCGAAGAGTGTTTCAATTTCGGGACTTGATCATTGACTATTATTCGACCATAGTTACTTGGAATTCGGCGATGGTGAGATCATCTGAGGCGTTTCAAATAAAGAGATGCAGGTAGATGGAGGCGGGTAAAGAATGAAAGACAGAGTTCTCGTACTCGGAAGTTCTAACATCGATCTCATCTTCAAAATTCCCCGTTTCCATCATCCCGGCGAGACAATACAAGCAGAGAATCCGGTAACGGTTTTCGGAGGGAAAGGGGCCAATCAAGCCATCGCCTCAAAACGTTTAGGTGGAAAAGTAATCTTCATGACCAAGCTGGGCAACGATTCTTATGGGAAATCCTATCTTCGTTACTTGGCCGAAAATGGTTTCCCCAAAAAATATCTTCTCAAGGATGGAAAACTTCTGACAGGAATAGCTTTGATCGAATTGGTTTCCAAAGGAGAGAACCGCATTATTGCTTCTCCAGGGGCAAATGGCTCTCTTTCTGTAAAAGACTTAAAAAGACTCACCCCTCTATGGAAAAAAATAAAGGTCTTTGTGACCCAGTTCGAGATTCCGATCAAAACGCTTAAGATGGGATTAAAGATGGCGGAAAAAAACGGTGCCATCACCCTTCTCAATCCTTCCCCACCCGTTCGGTTCCCTCCTCATATTCTCTCCTCGGTCGATTTTATTGTCCCCAATGAATGGGAGGCTCAGTCCCTGACAGGGATAAAATGGAAGAGTGATCGAGAGATTCAAAGGATGGCCCAAAGGTTGCTGGACATGGGTGTAAAAAACGTAGTGATCACTTTGGGTCCTAAGGGCTTCTTTTTCAAAAACAGAAGTGAGGAATTTTGGATGAAAGCCTTCAAAGTGGAGGTGGTTGATACCACGGCTGCGGGGGATGCCTTTCTCGGAGCCTTTGCCTGCGGCCTCTCTGAGGACAAGCCCATCCAAGAAGCCTTGAGATTTGCGAACGGTGCTGGAGCCCTGGCGACCACAACATTGGGCGCTCAGCCCTCCCTCCCCTCGAGGAAAGAACTTGAAACCTTCCTCAAGGGAAAAACAGAAAAGAGTGGATAATGCATCATAATGGTTTTAACACCCGAGAATCATAAAAGTGGCCATTGCGTTAGGACTAAGAGGCCAGTTTGGTAAGGAATTAGACGGTTAAAGTGTTTAAAAGATCTTAAAGACCGACGCCGTCGCGTTGAACGAGACAGGCGTCTTTACCTTGACCTTCTGGCTATCGACTTTTTGGGAGGGTTGGAGGGTTGACTTCTTCTGGCGACTTCACTATGCTACTCTTAATCCCTGCGCAGAAAGGAGTATATTATGAATGAGGTGTTGAAAGCCATAAGAAACCGGAGGACGGTTCGGAGGTTCAAGCCCAACCCGGTAGATGAGAAGATGCTCCAGATGATTCTCGAGGCGGGAAGATGGGCTCCTTCGTTTAGTAATCTTCAGCCCTGGAGGTTCATCGTCGTTAGAGACTTAGGCTTAAAAATTGCGTTGGATAAAGCGGCCAGGGAGAGTGTGCTCCACTTGGGCATCAATGAAGCGCCTGTGGTCATCCTGGTCTGCGTAGACCGTAGGATTGACCCCCTTCATGCGATCGAAGCCGGAGCAGCGGCCACGCAGAACATGACCCTGGCAGCCCACAGCCTCGGCCTGGGGGCTGGTTGGATTGGGATTTGGGGGACAGAGACCGAGACTTCTATCCAGAAACTTCTCAAACTTCCAGAGACCGTTCGAGTAGTCTCTTTGCTTCCTATCGGCATCCCGGATGAGTCTCCGGAAGGCCGTCGAAAGCCCCTTGAACAGTCAACCCAATTCAGATGAAGCGCCTCGTCCCCAGAATAGGCACTGAGGCTGAGCTTATATCCAATCCTTCTTAATACTTAATTCCGAATTCTAAATTCTTAACTCTAAACTTTTAACTCTTCATTTTTAGCTATCACTACTCCCAGCGACCATCTATCCAGACCCAACCTCCTCCACTTGATTCCCAATGGCCGGGCACCCAATGTGCGTGAGGCCTCGGAGGTCTCGCCCAATGGCCCGCAATCCATACCCACCCCCCTCCCCTGTACGCCCAGTGTCCGGGTCTCCAAACAGCGTCCGGAGAGGGAGGTGATCCATAAACTTCCACGCGAGGTTCAGGTGGTCTAACTCTGACCACGGGGGGCGGACATCCCAACAAAAGGATAGCAATGGTAGAGAGGACAACTATTGAGATGATCATAGCGGCTTTTCTGTTCATCGAAGCTCCTCCTTGTTACTTTTGCATTTTTATATAGTCTTAGACTGTGATGAAAGAAAAAAATTCAAAAATTTTTGCGGAGATGCTAAAAAAAGAAAAAACGGCTTGATTTTTCTAAGGACTTTAAGTATTGAAATCTCTATAAGAACCCAGGGAGGCAATCTATGGCCGAATTAGAGTGTCCCATCTGTGACGCCGATATCCCCCTTGAAGGAGACGAGAAGCCAGGGGATCTGGTCCTATGTTCCTATTGCAAGGTAACCTTCAAGATAATAAGGACGAAAGATAAATGGATCCTTTCAGATGATTTTGAGGAATAGGATGAAGGTCCTTTATACCTCAGATCTCCATGGTGAAATTCATCTCTATCAGGAACTCTTGTCACTGGCCATTTCCTCTTCTTCAGAGATCATGGTGATGGGGGGTGATCTCCTCCCCTCTTTCCCTCCAACAAAACGATACGAAGATATGGTTCCGAATCAAAAAACCTTCATTGACCAGTTTCTTTCTCCCTTCTTTCAAAGGATATTAGAGACCACTTCCATTCAACAGATTTTTCTCGTAGCCGGAAACTGGGACCTGGGTTATTCCTTCCTCTTTAAGGAGACACCGGAGAAGATTTTTGATCTCAATCAGAGAAGTTATCGACTCAAGAATGGATACGAACTCCTCGGATACCCCTTTGTCCCTCCGACCCCCTTCCGGCCAAAAGACTTTGAGAAGATGGATGATCGGGAAACCCCATGGCCTCCGCAGAAGAACCCTTCTTACACTCTCTCCTCCGATCCGAGTGACCCGTGGCTTCCCCCGGCTTCGCCGAGAGGCGAGCGCCCCGAGGCGAGCCGGCTGATACCCGTTGATCCCTATCGTTATCTCAGGGAACGAGAGACGATTGAGGAAGACTTGGATCGACTCCCAAAACCTCTCCGGTCAAGGAGAGCGATTTATATCATGCATTCTCCCCCTTTTGGAACTCGATTGGATCTCATCGAAGGAGGAAAATCAGCAGGAAGTCGATCTATCCAAGCCTTCATTGAAAGAAATCAACCTCTTTTGACCCTTCATGGACATATCCATGAGTCACCCGCACTCTCCGGCACCTACGTTGACCGGATTGGAGACACTCTTTCCATCAACCCAGGGCAATTTATGTGGACAACGAGAGAGGTTCCCAGGCTTCACGCCGTTACCTTTGAGATAGAAAGAATAGAACAAACACTTACGCATACCTGTTTCCCGAAAGTTCGCAGTGAATAGTTCGTCTGCCTGCGCCCGCCTATTAAGCAGACCCGGCCAGGAAGTCCCAACGAAGAAAAGCAGTCATTTTTTTCTTCATTTTTTTCTTGACAGACCTGAAAGAATTTCATATAGTTTGCCTATAAACATTTTGTGTACAAAGTGATATGCTGGGAGGCGGAGATGACCAGGCAAGTTGCCCGGGATGTTGCGATTTCAGAAATCATGCAATCCCTTCGGCGAATCTTTAAAGCGATCCAAGATTACTCGCATGAAGTCTCCGAAAAGTTCGGAATCACCGGGCCACAACTTTGGGCACTTAAAACCATCTCCCAAAATGAGAGCTTGTCGCTGAGCGACTTAAGTGAAAGAATGTATTTACACCCCAGCACCATCACAGGAGTAATAGACCGGTTGGAGAAGAAAGGCTACGTGACGAGGAATCGGGACAAGGTGGATCGTAGAGTTATCTATGTCCAGTTGACGGGCAAAGGGAAGAGGTTAGCTAGGAGGGCGCCGAATCCTGCTCAAGGAAAGATGATTCATGGGCTAACAAATTTGAAAAAAGGAGAGTTGAATCTCATTTTCGACTCGGTCCAGAAATTGGTCGGAATCATGGAAGTCGAGGATGTGAAGGTCACTTTCTTCTTCGATCAGGAATAACTGCTGCGAGGCTGCTCATGAATCCTCAGAGGTAGGAAAATCACGGGAACAGAGAATAGAGAAACTGACATAGTTTTAACGACAGGGAGAGCAACTCGAATAACAAAAAGAGCGAATAGTATTGAAGGAGGCATGGTCAGCTTGTTTCACCTCCCATGATCGAAATCAAATCTGATTTCCATGGAATCCACTTCTCTGACACAGGTCTCCTTCTTTTTCTTTACAGGATTCCATAGTAATTGTTATCCAAATATGACTTGAATAGAAAAGGTCATTCAAATCACTCATTAAAGGAGGTAGATTATGGCAAGAAAAGATGTCGGTATTTTGGTCCTTATTCTCTGTTTTGGACTCATCCTAATAGGATGTCCAAAGAAAACCGTGGTTAAGGAGGAGCCATCCGTTAAAAAAGAAGAAGAGGTGGCAAAGCGTGAAGCTGAAGGAACAAAGGAAGCGAAAGCAAAAGAACAATTTGAAAAGAGTCTGGTCGCCGAGAAAACCCCCGGCGTTGAAGGGGAAGTTTTCGAAAGCTCTCTGCTCAAGGACATTCACTTCGACTTTGATAAATACAACATCCGTCCTAGAGATGCATCTATTCTGAATGAAAACGCAGCTCTTTTGAAAAAATACCCTAATGTTAAGATCCAAATCGAAGGCCACTGCGATGAAAGGGGAACGGTAGAGTATAATCTTGCTCTCGGAGAGAGACGAGCAAATTCGACAAAAAACTATCTCGCTTCCCATGGTGTTTCTCCAAGTCGTATCTCCACAATCAGCTATGGAAAAGAGAAGCCTTTGGACCCTGGCCATAATGAAGAGGCATGGGCCAAAAACCGGAGAGCCCACATCGTAATTTTATCGAAGTAAAAAGGTTGGATGGTCATAGGGAATTTGGTCATCGAACGAGAAAGAGTTTAAAATTCTTCCATAAAAATCGCTCGGGTTGACCGAGAAACCGTTCAACGGTGGCAGGAAAATATCCTGCCACCGTTTTCTCCAATGTCTCCAGTGATGCCCACAATTCAAAAATTTCTTCAATCCTTTTCACCCGCTCGAATGAGGTCGATATGGCGCTGGATCTTCATCGGGATTCTGATTGGTGTCGTATCCGGGTTCGGGGCCATTCTTTTTAATTTTCTTTTACAAAGAGGAACCCAATTCTTTATGAAGGACCTCATAGCCCTCATCCTTCCAGGGGAGCTCAAAGCATTTTCCCTCTTAGGGGTCCCCCTCGCTCGTTGGATGATCCTATGGATTCCTGCCCTGGGAGGGCTCCTCTCAGGACTCCTTGTGTTCCGTTTTGCGCCCGAAGCTGAGGGGCATGGGACGGATGCAATGATTGAGAGTTTTCATCGGAAAAAGGGAATCGTTAGGAAGAGGGTCCCTATTGTTAAAACGATTGCCTCGGCCATTACTATCGGCTCAGGAG
>DATHCH010000232.1:0-13560 GCA_035319625.1 Thermodesulfobacteriota bacterium | reverse complement strand
GGAGGAACTCCGGGGGGCTTTAACCCACTTAAGGGAAATATCTCCTTCAGAAGTAGAGAGGGTAGTTAGACGTTTCATGGGCAGTAATGAATTTTTGAAACTGAAATGTTTGCTTCTTATGATTCAATCTCAACAGGATCTTGAAAAAGAAACATTGGGTTCGGCAGGAAATAGGCTGCACAGGCACCTCCGAAGTTTTCCCCGTTCTTCATGTTGACAAACTTCTGTCATTCTTTTTAATATGAGGCGATGCCCTTCTTCCTTCTCTTTCTGATTCTTCTTATTTCAACCCCCTGCTTCAGCCAGTCGCTGAATGGCCAGCACGTGCCCCGGAACCCCCGCCCTGTGGGCAAGGACCTTCAACCCTCTGATCAAGTCTGGGAAGTCGGCGATCGGCGGTGGACGGTTGAAGAAGAACATCGGTTTGAAAAATGGGTGGACGAGACTATTACGGAAGATTTCTTTATCCGATACAGGATCCCCGCGGATTGTGCGGATGCCGTCTATGCAATCCGATGGATCTATGCCCGGATCGCCCATCTCCCCGCTGCGGCTACCACAACGGACGGGAAACTCATCGGCCACTGGTCCACGGAGTGGAAGCATCTTCCGACCGACCCGGAGTGGCACAGGGACGAGCGTTTTCGTGCTGCCCTTCTCTATGTCCTTCAGAAGACGTGGACGGGAACCCTCCCCCTCGATTCCTATCCCGTCCGCATTTCTTCCGATTCGGTCACACCGGGAACGCTATTTTTAGTAAGAGAATCCCATGCAGGGATCATCGGCCATGTCTTCCTCGACGGGAGCCAGGCCCATCCGCTTCAGACCTGGGAGTCGGCACTTCCCGTGAAAGTTCAAAAACTGAGTCCGGGGTATTTTTTTTCGGCGAGGCCCGAATCCAAAGCCCGCTCCGGTCTCGTGAAATTCCGATGGCCTGTCTCTGAAAACGGGGAATGGAAATATCTCCCTTTCGAAGAACACCCCTTCTATTCCGAAGAGCAATATGCCCATGGTTTTTGTGATGGCTATGCCGACTTCGTCGAGGCCGTGGCCAAAAGGGTTGACCCCACCCACTATGCCCCCGCGGAGAAGATAGCAAAAGTCATGGAAACAGTCACTCGTCTTCTCAGGGAGAGGGTTCCCATTGTTCTGGCAGGATACCAACAATGTCGCAATGGAGGCTGTCCGGAGGCTTCGGAATTGTGGGAGGTCTACAGTACCCAGGGCCGTGACGGAATGATTATCTCCCTGATGGACCATCTTTCACAGATCGTCGAATCGAACCATCTGAACCATGAGATGGTGAAAGGGATGATGGAGGCTATTCCAATCGCTATCTCAGAGAATCGCTCGGTCACACTTTATCATGTTTATCAGAACCATCTCTGGTTTTCCCCTCATCCGGAGGACTCGATCGAAGCCCGTTGGGGGTTGGAGAAGTGTGAGATGATCCACGCACAGACCCGCACAACCAAGAATTCCATTGCTTTCATTGAGAGGGCTTATCGAAAGAAGGATCCCAACTATGCCGACTTCTCGATTCAACAACAACAGCTGCTCTTGGGAAGGCTCAACGAGGAGTGGACCAGGTCCGAATGCGGGGAGCCGCCTCCCACACCGGTGGAAAAGGCCTCGCTTTCCCTCCATCCTGCTGATTTGATCAAGACCCAGAGGGGATTGAGAAGGTGTGAAATGATCCGCGCAGAGATCCGGGCAACCAACAGCTCCGTCGTCTTCATTGAGAGGATATATCGGAAGAAGGACCCTGAATATGCCGACTTCTCGATTCAACAACAACAGCTGCTCTTGGGAAGACTCAACGAGGAGTGGATCAAGTCCGAATGCGGGGAGCCGCCTCCCACACCGGTGGAAAAGGCCTCGCTTTCCCTCCATCCTGCTGATTCGATCAAGACCCAGAAGGGATTGAGAAGGTGTGAAATGATCCGCGCAGAGATCCAGGCCGCCAACGACTCCGTTGCCTTCATTGAGAGGACTTACAGGAAAAAGGACCCTGAATATGCCGAGTTTTCGATTCTACAGCAGCACCAGGACCTGCATAGGCTCAGCGAGGAGTGGACTAGGTCCGGATGCGGAGAGCCCTCTTCAACACCGGAGAAAAAATCAGGGGAGTAAAACAAGGGAACGGGAGAAACAGGAAAGACCCATTTTTCCCAAGGGACTTTTTATGAGAAAGTGGGCTGCTTGTTAGTCCAGCAACGATTCAGTGTTGGATGACCCCCGAAGGCCACGACTGCAGTCTGACATGGGCATCACTCTGAACCTTCCGGACTAAACCCTTCTTTTAATACAATTGATTTGACCAATGCAAAAATCTCATCATTGGTAATGGCATCCTTAGAAAAGAAATAATCGGCCTTGAATCGGATGACGGCCTCCCGGTACTCCGGTGATTCATAACTTGTAAGAATAATCACGATGATACCTGGATGGTCAGCTTTGATCCTCCTGGTCAGTTCCAAGCCGTTTTCGCCGGGTAATCTGACATCCATAAAGATCAGATCCGGAGGATGAAAATCGATTTTCTCGAATGCTTGTACTCCGTCCGCCGCTTCAACGATCTCCATTGAAGGAAACAGATCTTGTAAATTATCTTTGAGTATCTGCCTAAAGGAGGGGTTATCTTCAACGAGCATCGTTCTAAACATGGTAGTTCTTCCTCCTAAGAGTTGAATTGCGATTGCTTTCTGTATGGTCTCCTGCCATCATCTCTAAGATGGTTCTGAGAAGTAACGATCCGTCCCTCCCGAAGGTGGGGATAATCTTTTCTACAGGAACCCAAAAGACAAGGCCTGAGCCGGGATGGAGCGGAATTGAAGTTAGTCGAAATTGCCGAACATGAAACCTAAAACACCAAACGTCAATAATAATAAAGGGAATACAAGAGCAGTGGTCATCGTACCTCCCACCTTTCCTCCCTCCAATTTTTTAGACAGTATCTTACTGACAAGCGCTTAACATGGCATCTAATTATGATGAATGGTTTGGTTCTGTCGGGATCTAAACAAATCAGAATTCATCGAGTATCAATCCCTATGCCAAAGCTGTGACATGATTATAAGTCGTTGTAACCTATATTGATTTCAGGTAGCATCGATATCCTAATGAAAGTCAGAAGTGGAAGCCTTTTTCACAAAAGCCCCGAATTGACTCCCTGCAGATGTGTAATTGTTTTCCACATCTTGGACCACCTGATGAAAGGCGTAAACGGACCATTGAAGTTTGAAAAGGAATGTGATAATTCTACCGTAGGTTTTCTCACAGAAATCGGGTTTGGGAATAACGGAAATCGCCGTTTCATAATCTCTGATCTCTAAACCGGAAATGATGATCAGAACCAAATTCCACGACATCTTTCAAACGAAGCTTCCCATTATTCAGGCGGGAATGGGTCCTTACGATACCACAAAGCTCGCCGGCGCGGTTGCCAAGACGGGGGGATTGGGGATCATCTCGACAGTCGGCATGGGCACCTTTGCGATACCCGGCCTTGGCCCGTCCCGTTATTCATGGATTTTTGATGACGCCTCTCCTGAAGAGCTTTTGACTCGCTCTATTAACCATGTGCTGGCTGAGATCGAAGAAGCCCCACAGGCCCGGTTTGGCGTCAATATTCCTCTTTCGGAAGAATTCATCCCCACGGCGGCCAGATTGATCCGTTGTGTGATCAGAAGGGTGAAGAACGACGCTGCCGTCAAGGAAAAATTGAAGGTGATAGTGACATCTGCAGGAGATCCCTTACCGTGGTCGAAAACCCCCGGAGCGAAGAAACTCGCAAAGTCCATTGCGATCAAGGATGAGGTCCCCGAAATCATGTGGGTCCATGTTGTTCCATCCGTCCGGGCGGCATTGCGGGGCGTCAAAGCGGGTGCCGATGTGATTGTTGCATCGGGCCGTGAAGGAGGAGCCCATTGCAGCTGGCGAGATACGAGCACGATGGTTCTTCTCCCTGAGGCCGTTAGACGTGTTGCCCCAACGCCGGTTGTTGCGGCGGGTGGGTTTGCTGACGGAGCTTCTTTAGTCGCCGCCCTTGCGCTGGGGGCGATCGGCGTGCAGATGGGGACCCGGTTTATCGCAACAAAAGAAAGCGATTTTGAGCAAGGGTGGAAAGAGTTGATTGTGAAAAGCACGGAAGAGGATGCCTTGGTGGCCCGTGGATTTTTTGGACCGATGCGATTTTTACGGAACCGTCGTGCGTTAGAGCTCGTCGACGCCACGATACGGGGTAGCTCAGACCTCTTTAAAGGCAACCCGTGTGGGTCGACCCAGGAAATCCTCGACCTGGAAATTGGCGGCTTGGCCAATTTATTCCAGGGCAAGATTGAGGAGGCCGCGGTTTTGGGAGGGGCAGTGGCTGGCCGTGTCCATGACATCCCGACGGTGCGGGAACTCTGTGACCGTATCATGAAAGAAGCCGAAGCCACGATCGAAAACCTCGAGTCGTTGATCGTCTAACAGTGATGAAGGACGCCAAAGGGCATCCAAAAAACCCGGTCATCGTGATTAGAGAAGAGTCTCAAAGATAAAAAAACTATCCCACTTTATTTCTATCATTCCGATCGGAAGTCAACCAAAGAGTCGGGCTTCTAATTTTGATCATATCAAAAAAATCTGACCGGAGGGTATGTTAATTCGGAAAAACGCTACGGCAGAAGCTCTGAGCAGGGAAAGAATTCGGGTTCTCTAGTTTTCAAGTAAGGTCCGGGCGTGAGGCATGCTCATGCAAATTCTTGAAGGGATCAAGGTGAGCGATGTCACGCAGTTTATTTCCGGGTCGCGCTGCACCCAGATACTCGCTGACATGGGCGCCGAGGTCGTCAAGGTCGAACCACCTCAGGGCGATACGATGCGGATGCTATTCAAATTGACTCCTGGAGCGGAGCGAAATTACTCCGTACTGAATCACAACAAGTACGGCCTCGCCGTCGACATGCGCGAGCCCGAGGGCCGGGAGGTCGTTCTGAGGCTCGCAACGATATCCGACATTTTCGTACATAACCTGATACCCGGCTACCTCGAAAAGCAGGGCCTGGGCTACGAGGATATCCGTTCCCGCAGGAACGACATCATTTATGCCTCCATTTCAGGGTTCGGTGCCGTCGGAGTGGCTCCCGAGCGGGCTGCTTTCGACATCATCGCTCAGGCGACGGGTGGACAGTTCTGGAATGACCAGGACACGCTCCTCGTGCCGGACAATTACTGGGGCGATCTGATGACCGCCGCTTATGCCGCTGTGTCAATACTGCTCGCTTTGATCCATCGGATGAAGACCGGTCAGGGGCAATACATCGACATTTCCATGCAGGATGTAATGTACTACAACAATTACCGCGCCATGATGGACAGAGCGCTGAAGCCAATCGTAGCGGACGTAGAGAAAAGATTGGGTAGGAGACCCGAGGACGTCCTGAACTCTTCGGATCGGATGCCCTTCTAATAACCCGAAGGGCAGAGTTCCACGGCCTTGGCCGTGGGTGAATGGGAACTCGCCCGTAGGGCGTCAAGCAAAGCTTGTATTTTAGACAAGTGCCACGGGCTTGCCCGTGGGTATCTACGGGTTCTTCAAGGCGAAGGACGGCAAGGTGGCTATCGTGTCTCTTACCGCCCGGCAGTGGAAAGACCTGACGGAGATCATCGGACGCCCTGAAATGGCCGAGGATCCGAAATTCTCCGACGTCATCGCTCAGATTCACAACCAAGAAGAAGCCGTGAGCCTTATCGAAGAATGGATTAGGGTGCGCACGTCGCAGGAGATCATAACCGTTCTGGAAGGCAAGAAGATACCCTGCGGCATTGCTTATACAAGCGCGCAGGTCAATGACGACGAGAACTTGAGACAGCGCGGGATGTACCGGAGGGTCCATCATGAAAAATATGGCGACATCGATATTCCCGGATTTCCCTTCAAATTTTCAGACGTCTCGGGGAGCATTCGCATACCTGCGCCCGGCCTGGGTGAGCACAGCAGGTTCATCCTGGAGCAGCGGCTCGGGTATACGTCTGATAAGGTGCAGGAACTTTATGAGAGGGGAACGATAATATAAGAATCATCGTAAGGAAAATAGGGGGCAACCCCGTAGTATTTTTTATCACTGTTTGCAAAGCGCCCAATGGGTCCACGTAGCTTGCTTTGATATGATCCCATCCTGCTCAGGCTCTCCCTTTATGTCAAATTGCATTTTCACCTGATCTCCATCGCGAAAGCCCTGGACTGCGGATCTGTTTCAATTCTATTCACTACTTCTCGAATGTGACAGTATTTTCCTTGCAAAAGCTTTGTCAAGCTCTTTCTTATGGCCTCGACCTGGGATAAGGATTCCCATTCCAGAAAAAGTTGTTGAATAGAGAACGACCGCGGTCTATATTATTTTTGAGAGAGTAATTATTTCCTCAAGAGGGAGAAGGGCATGAGTTTAAAAGGGAGCAAAACAGAGAAAAATTTGGAGGGCGCTTTTGCGGATGAGTCCCGGGCTCAGAACACCTATAGGTACTATGCCGACGCTGCCAGGGAAGAAGGCTACGACCGTATCGCCGATTTCTTCTTGGAGATCGCCAAGAATGAGGGGGAGCATGCGAGGACACAGTTTGAGCTCCTCGGCCGAGTTAAGGATACGAGGGCGAACCTGGAAGCCGTCGTCCGACAAGAGAAATACGAGGGCGCCGTCATGTACCCTGAATTTGCCAAGACGGCAAGAGAAGAAGGTTTTGAGGAGATTGCCGGATCTTTTGAGCGCATGACCAAGGTTGAAGCCAGGCATGAAGAAATTTGTCTTTCTCTGCTAAAGAATTTTGATGAGCGTATCATTCCCAACCACAGGACCGTAGGTCATTCTGCCGTGATCATGGCCCAACTCATGTTGCCCCACCAGGCCAACCTGGCGGGCTACGTCCATGGTGGAGAGATTATGAAGATCATGGACAATGCCGCCGGAGTGGTAGCAGCCCGCCATGCCCATACGAACGTAGTAACCGTGAGAGCGGATAATATATTTTTTTTGAAACCTGTGAGGGTGGGGGATGTCTTGCTGGTTCATGCTTCGCTGACTTTCGTCGGCCATTCCTCCATGGACATTCGCGTCGAAGTGGAAACCGAAAGCCTCGCTCAAGAAAAGAAGCAAAAGGCGTTGACCGCTAATTTCATTTATGTCGCCCTGGACAGGGCAGGCAAACCCACGAAAGTGCCTCCTCTCCTGATAACGACGGAAGAGGGAGAAAGACTCTTTGAGGAGGGGCGGGAAAGGTACGAAGCACATAGAAAAAAAGAGGCGAGCGAGTAAGCCTCCTCCCCACCACCAAGCAAAACCCAAATGATTATCTCCTTACAAACACATGGTGTTCTTCTTTTGAACTCGTTCAGGTACATTTGCTCAATAACATCATGACTTTGATTGCTACCCTTCTCGTCACTACTCTGAACACCACAATCCCCGCAAAGTAAACGTTCACTCGACTATCCAAATAGGCTCACGGGAAAATAGCACATGATGCCTGCGAGCACACCTGTTCAACTGAAACTCCCCTGCACGGCTTCCCGGTGATGAATTGGCCTACCTTGGGGAATTGTAATTGAGGAAAGAATCATGTTAAGATGCAGAGCGTGACGGGTGCAGGAGATCATGGCCGTTAGGGTTCAATAGCAAAGGAGACAAAAGTAATGAAGGCGTTGAGGAATGTGCTGGTGATCGTATTGGTCTTCCTTTTTCCGTATTTGATCGGGTGTGCAGGGCCCTATAGGGCAGCTTCCGAGGGGACCGAACTGGATTGTCGTGTGATGGATGCTATCAGTAACGCAGTGTATGAGGTCGTTGTGCCGAAGCCGACGAAGGATTCTCTGCAATACGAGAAACCCTTGCCCATGGATCTTCTTCCCTATTGCGTACGGACGGACAAGTACTATCCGGTCGGTACAGCGTTCGCCATCAGCCCTTCCGAGTTTGTTTCGGCAGCCCATGCCATGAACCTCGGGGGGGGGAGCCAATTTAAGGAAATTTTTCTCCGAGATAAGGAAGGGAAAGTTTACTCCATCGATAAAGTCCTCAAATACTCAAAAAACAGGGATTTCATTGTCTTCTCCCTCCACAATGCCAAAGCAAAAGGATTTTTGCCAACGAATATGAGCCCCCGACTCAATCAAAAGGTTTATGCCGTAGGTAATGCCCTCGGGGAGGGAATTGTCATCAGGGATGGTTTATATACGTCTGACACACCTGAAGAAGAAGCAGGGGAGTGGAAGTGGATACGTTTCTCCGCGGCGGCCTCTCCCGGCAATAGCGGCGGTCCGCTCCTTGACCACAATGGAAGAGTGATCGGCATCGTCCTGCGAAAGTCCCCGAATGAGAACCTGAATTATGCTGTCCCAATCCTTGAAGTCATCAACGCAAATAAAAACGTGGCAGTCGTTCAAACGAAAATGCGCTACATCCTGGATAATATGGATATGACCAAAAGAGAGACCCTGAAAAGGGAGATCACGCTGCCCAAGACCTACCAGGAATTGGACAGCGAGCTGAATGTGATGATGGATCAGTTCTCCAACAAGCTCCTCAAAGATCTGCTTACAGAGAATCGGGACACCGTATTCCCTCATGGCCCAGGATCAACCCGGCTGTTCTATAAGAGTTATAACGCGGTCTTCCCTCGTCTCATCATGATGGGTAAGGATGGAAACTGGGATGCCTATTATCCCAACAGGACGAGAGAAGCCGACCTGGGAAAGAATGGCCATCTCACCTACGGAACGCTGGGCAGCACAACCTTCCTTTATATCCATAAGCCGGAGGACGTTCCTCTGGAAACGTTCTATGGCGACTCGAAGCTGTTTATGGATATGATCCTCAGGGGAGGTGACCGTTACAGGGAGATCGGACCGGAGAACATCAAGATCACGTCGATGGGCCGTGCCTTTGAAGACGACCGGTTCACTGATTCCTACGGAAGGATCTGGATGGTGCGTACGTGGCTCATCGAATATGACGACAGGAAGGTGGTGACCTATGCTCTCCCGGTTCCAGGGGGCTGCATCGTCATGATGAGAACAGGCCGGACTGGTGACGTTGACCGGGAAGACATCCCGGAGCTGGAAGTGCTCTCGGATTTTATTTATGTTTCTTATTACGGCACCTTCAAGGAATGGCAGGAATTCCTGAACGTGAAAAACCTCCTCCCCTCCATCTTTTCAACCCTTGACATTCGTATTGAGAAGGACAAGATTTTCCGGTACAAATCGGCGAGGCTCTGCTTGTCCTACGGTCCCGAGATCATGAAAATTTCTGACAAGAGTAGCTTCCAGCTTGATTTTGGCTACGTTAAGGAGAATGGTAAGACAATATGGGACATCAAAGAGATTATGGCCATCGAGGAAAAATACAATCAGGTTGGCTACGCTGTCTCAAGAATGATGAAGCCTCCGAAGGAACTCGGCGATCAGTATGAGAGCAACTGGGAGAATATGGTGGAGCGAAAATTCCCCTATGATCGCTCTGCTTACTATAAGGATAAGGTTACGATTATCTCCACAACATCCAACGGGGGTGGCCAAGGGGCGAAAAAGGAATCCCCCTCCGGCTCCGTTCTGTACACAGTCGGGTTCATCAAGGAGGGAAACGTCAGTCAGAAAGAGATGGAGGCGAAACTAGAAATGTTCACGCGTCATCTAATCATCTATGAGAATACGGGGGAAAACAGTAACAGGACCGAAAATCCCGTGCCGAAAAGTTGATCGCATTTCTGAAGGCAGAATGTGGAAAAGCATTTCGAAACAAACGAGTGTCTTGAGACTCTGTATTTCCTGGTGGTTCCTTTGGGTCACCGTCAGTATTTGAGTCAAAAAACGTCATGAATCCCAATCCTGTGAAATTCTGCACTTTTTTAGAATATCTTTAAATATCAATTTGTTATAGGAATTTATCCTTCTTGGCATCGAAATTGCTCCTGTTAGGACAATATAAAAAATCTCGAATCAAATTTGCCGATAAAGCCAAACCACGAGTAATCGTGGGACGCCTGCCCGCCGTAACTGGCGGGGAGGCCCACTGATCCGAAGAGGGAGCAGGCGGGGAAAGCTGCGGGTCCCACTGGGATAGCCGGGTTGCCGAAGTGAAATCTCACAGGAACCGGATTGCCGTGGCTTTAAAAAAAGGCAATCCGGTTTTTTAATTTAGAGAAGCTGGTTTAGATGCGATGAGAAGTACAATAATTAATAAAATCATTTCATTCCAGTATCGTCTCGGGAGGCTCATTGGAAGAAAGAGGGCAAACTGCATCTGTATTTTTGTCGAGGAGTCCTTCACGAATCTATTTGGGAGGGAGAGATACGATGATAAGAAATGAAGATCTGATGCAATTGCTATTATGTTATGGGCGAGGGATGTCACAGGACTTTGTCACGAGGAGCGATAACATAAACGACGTTATCTATTATCTCCGGGCCGAGTGTGAGTTCGAAATCCTGAAATTGACGTCGTTCGTAACAACAAACCTGATCCACTTCGAAAAAAGAACGGCTCTTTCTTCTACCTCCGGCCAGGCCCCACTGGACAAAAATAGCGAGGAGGTTTTTGACATCGATAATCCGGGTTAATTTGGGAATCACGTAAGCTCGATTAAAGCCTTCAGCGGAGCCTCCACGTAGCTCAACGCCCATCCCCGATCCTTCCATTTTCCAAAAACAATGACGAATTTTTCTTTCCGATTCATAACGAACGTAGTGATTCACACGTTACTTTACAGAGACCGTCATTCCGGACTCGATCCGGAATCCAGTCTTTTCAACTGGATTCTCGCTGAAGTTTACCCCGTGCTTGGAACGGGGCGGGAATGACAACCCCCGCATTATTATCGCAAGAAAGCGTTAGACTCACTACACTAAGACCAGAATGTGATTTTCGAATTTTCGCTTCCAAAAAGCCTAAGCCTGGTGTAAAATACTACGCGTCATCGATTGTTGGCAATCCTATTCATGATGATAGGATAGTCCCCGCGGAAAGTGCTGGACAGGATGAAGCCGCTTACCATAGTCACCCCTTACAACCCAGGACCTTCTTTTGAAAAGACTCTGCTTCCCCTGACGAAGTCAGACCTTGTAGAAAATGTTATGATCGTCAGTCAGGAACCGGTTCATTTCAAGCAGGAGAAGTGTCAAGTTCTTGTCGCGGGCCCCCTCACGTCATACGAGATACTCAACCCGATTCTGACTGGAATGCGGACGGAGTACTTTCTCCTATTACTGGGATCCCGACAGATTTCGACGGAGCCTAAAGCCCTGGAGAAAATTCTGGGGAAGGCCGAGTCCACGAAGGCAGGCTTGGTCTTTACGGATTTCTACGACGAAAACGAACACTGGAAGACCTTTCATCCACTCATTGATTACCAGCCTGGAAGCGTCCGCGACGATTTTGATTTCGGCAGCATGATGTTGTTTTCAGTTGCTGCCGCCAGGAAGGCCTTGGAAGCATACGGTGCCATCCGCCACGCTAAATTTGCCTGCCTTTACGATCTTCGTCTGAGGGTTTCTATCGATCATTCTGTCTATCATTGCCAGGAACCGCTCTATTCTGTGACGGGTATAGATGAGTCTCCGGGCGGTGAAGAGATTTTTGCGTATGTCGATCCCCGCAATGAAGTTGTCCAGAAGGAAATGGAGGCTGTTTTCACGGATTACTTGAAGAGAATCGGAGCTTATCTGCCATCCCATTTGCTCAGGGAGGTCGAGTCGACACCGGAGTTCTTTCCAGTGGAGGCTTCTGTGGTCATTCCCGTGCGCAACCGGAAGGAGACGATTGCAGAGGCCGTGGGGAGCGCTTTATCGCAAGAAACAAATTTTCCATACAACGTCATTGTCGTGGACAACCACTCCGCAGATGGAACAACGCTCATCCTCTCCGATCTGGCCAGGCAGTATTCGAGCCTGAAGCATCACATCCCGAAAAGGACCGATCTCGGCATCGGCGGTTGCTGGAACGAGGCCCTTCGGCATGAAGCCTGCGGTCGCTATGCCGTTCAGCTCGATTCGGACGATCTTTACAGCGACGCCCGGGCCTTGCAGAAGATGGTCGATAGGTTCCTTGAAGGCAACTATGCGATGGTCATCGGCTCCTACACCCTCGTCGATTCGAGGCTGGAGGAGATTCCGCCGGGGCTCATCGACCATCACGAATGGACCGATGAGAACGGTCACAACAATGCTTTGCGAATCAATGGCCTGGGTGCGCCGCGGGCTTTCAATACCGACCTCATGCGAAAAATCGGTTTTCTCGATGTCAGCTACGGTGAAGATTATGCCGCAGCATTGCGAATCTGCCGGGAATACCGTATTGGAAGGGTCTACGAGAGCATCTACCTCTGCAGACGCTGGCCGGGCAACACCGATGCGGCGCTCGGCATCGAAGAGGTAAACCGGAACAATGCGTTCAAGGACAAGATCCGGACCACTGAAATCCTCGCCCGGAAGAAAATTGTAGAGCGCATGGCGCATAGACATAGCGTAAATCCGTGACCGTGTCGCGTGTCACGTTTCCGGAAACGGTAAACGGGCGCGGACGCGCTATTTTCTCATCTTGGTAATGTATCGAGGAGGAGAAGCGATAGCCGTGGGAGTCGCGATTCGACCCTGGCAGAAGGATGATGTCGCATCCATCCGAAGAATAACCTGGCAGTCCTGGGTTGCTACATACTCGAGCTTCATTCCCGAAAGCGACCTGAGGTCGTATTTTGACATTCACTATACGGAAGCGTCCCTGCTCAATATGTTCGACGATCCGTTCACATATGGTTTCATTGCAGAGAAGGATCATCAAATTGCGGGTTACATACGACTTTTGTTCAACCGGGACGAGGGCCGTCTCTATGTCCCTTCGCTCTATTTCCTTCCAGGGTATCAGGGACAAGGCATGGGCAGGCAGCTTCTCGATGCGGCGGAGGGTTTGGCCGGAGAAAAGGGTCTCGATCGATTCTGGATCGGCGTGATGGTGGAAAACAGGCAAGCCGTCGCCTTTTACAGGAAGACGGGCTTCCAATTTGTGCGGGAAGAACCTTTCACCATGGGAAAGACAACGGTAGCCCATGTTATCGGCTATAAGAAATTAGAGAAGAGCTCGTTTCTCAGCCATAAAATTTACATTGCTTTCGACGAAGGGGGAAGGGTGAAGGGTCTTCCCGAACTTTGTCTCGAACTCCTCAGGGAGCAGAAGGTGGTATGGCTCGAGCTTCGGGAAGCATATAAGTCGCTTGAGGACGTCAGGGAGCGGGATATCCGTTGCAAGGGATTTTCCATCCACCTCCAGTACAATCCCGGAAGAATCAAGAACAGCCTGGCCGACGTAGGCGAGAAAAATGCAAACGACCGACGATGTTTCCTCTGCCTTGATAATCTCCCTGGGAGCCAGAGGGGAATTCTCTACCGAAGGGAATACTTGATCCTCTGCAATCCCATGCCTGTTTTTTCTTCTCACCTCATTATCTCCCATTTAGACCACCGCCGCCAGGCGATCGCCGAGCATACCGATACCCTTCTTCAGCTTATGGCTGATTTTGGTTCAGGCTGGA
>DATHCH010000231.1:0-7539 GCA_035319625.1 Thermodesulfobacteriota bacterium | reverse complement strand
TTCATCGGCCCGAAGATGATCAGGCTTCTTCTGACGTGGAAGGGGTTAAAGATTCGTTTCAACATCGAGGGAAGGGAATAAAAAGACCGATTCACTTTCCAGAACCCTTCCTGAAGTTCTTCGACAGTCATCCTCTTGGGTTGAAAGACCGCTGTAGCCATATCATATTTTGACCATTCCTCTGTCAGAAGCCTTGCCTCTTGTTTTAACCTCTGGTAGATGCGAGTCCCAGGAAAAGGGGTGAGAAGGGGAAGAAAGGCCCCTTCCATTTGGTTTCGTTCGGCAAACTCCAAAAAATCGTCAAACACCGAGGGATCATCGTAGTCATAGCCAAAGACAAAGGAACCATAGACTCCGATGCCGGCGTCATGGAGTCTTTGAACCCCCCTCTCATAGGCTCCAATTCGGTTGATCCGCTTTCCCATGAGGTTTAGGTTTTCCTCACGAAGGCTCTCGAACCCGATGAAGAGCCCATGGCATCCAGCCTGCGCCATCAGAGAAACCATTTCTTTATTCTCGGCAATCTGGATGGGTCCTTGACTTACCCAGCGCAGCCGATAACGGGAGAGCATGCTGAGAAGCTCTTTGGCATGGGAGAGATTCCCAACCAGATTATCGTCCACAAAGAAGATGTAGGCCTTTGACCGCTCCAGGGATTGAATCTCTTTCTCAACTTCGGAGACCGGCCTCATCCGATAGGATCTCCCGTGGAGAGCCGTCACCGAGCAGAACTCACAATCATAAGGACATCCCCTTGTGGTCTGAACCAGATTGTGAAAGAGGTATCCTTTGGGAGGAAAAAGATCCCTTCTTGGAATAGGAAGACCGCTTAGATCTGTTCTCTCCTTCTGGCGATAAAAAGGCTTCATCGTCCCTTTTTCAGCATCTTCCAGAATCTCGACCCAAACCTCATCGGCCTCGCCGATGGCCACACTATCGGAATGGGCTTTGGCCTCCTCGGGAAGCCAGGATGCGTGGATGCCTCCTATCACCACCTTCTTCCCTCTCCTGCGAAATTCATCCGCAATCTCGTATCCCCTCGGGGCCAAAGGAGTGATGGCGGTGATAGCGACCAGATCCACCTCCTGATTGAAATCGATCTCCGCGAGGCTTTCATCAATGATGCGGAATTGATGATGCGAGGGCGTGAGCCCCGCGAGAAGGGAAGATGAAAGCAAGGGGAATTTGAACGCGATGACATCCCAGAAGCTGTTCTTCGGCCACCTCGGAATAATAAAAGAAATCTTCATTCCAGCTTCTTCCCTTTTAGGAATTGGGCCAACGGTTTGATCTCCACCCCCTCTGGAGGGTCCCACTCGAACGAGTTCCCAGGCAAGGGTTGATTGACGGAGATTTCCTTCAATTTCATATCCAGGCGGGTCTCCTTCTCCGGCATCTCGATCCGAATTCGGTTTGGAACCTCGCTGCCTTCAGGTTTTTCTGTAGAAATCCTAATATTGGCCTTCGCGATGAGATCTCCAAACTCGGAAATCTCTCCGGTATAGGCCCTATTTTGTAGGGGACTGAAAAGGAGGAATTCCCCGCCCCGGTAAAGGATGTCAAACACACCCATTCCAAACGGGTGATAACCCAAGATGCGAAGTTTATCCGGTTTTTCGTAGTAGACGACTCCGTTGAGAAGAAACTTGTACTCCTGACCTTTTCTCACAGTGTCAATACGAATCGAGGCCTTGGCCTGAACAGATTCTACGGAGGAAAAGGATTCAAGAAGTTGAGCCATGGGATCCTTAACAGGAGGCACCTCTATCGAAGGAATCCTCACCATTTTTTTGGCACACCCTGATAGGAAGAAACTGAGGATAATGAGACCAATACAAACATACCCATACTTGGCGAACCTACCTCGATTCCCCCTCGCCCCGTCCGTCTTCCCCCGGGGGAGAGGGGAAGTCGCCGACGCGCCATAGCCTGTCTTCGTCGAAACGCTTCGCGCAGGTAGGCCGCCTTGGCGACCGCGCGGGTGATGGGCCAAGAGTGCCCAACAGAAAAATGCAGAAAGTCTTCGAATCATTTCTCTATTCTCCTTTTTCAAGCCTGTTCAACACTGCTTCTGCAGTCAATTCCCCTGAGGCGACCACCCCGGCAATTCCTCCTCCCGGAGATGTCCAATGTCCGGTCAGATAAAGATTCGGGATGGGAGTGGTCCGGGGAAGACGATAAATCCCGGATTGCCTCGGGATCTGCGCCCATCCATAGGCTGCTCCCCGTCGATTTCCGGTCCACTGCTCAATCGTCTTCGGGGTGGTCTCTATCTTAACCAGGATCCTCCTCTCGAGATTGGGGATGAAGGCCGATGCCTTCTGGATAAGCCTCTTGGAGAGTTCATCTTTCGTTTTACGATCCCAACCCGGGCTGAAATTATAGGAAGCCTTGCAGCTCAAGCAGAGCGTACTTTTTCCCGCGGGTGCATGGGACGGGTTTACTTTCGATGGAACGAGCAGGTAGAAGGGGGCCTTCTCAGAAATCCGATTCTTGTAAAGGAAGTCAAACTCCTTTCGGGGTGCGTCCCCCAAAAAAATTTCATTATTCGAAACGGGAAGCTCGTCCACGTCTCCTTCGATCCCTAAATAGAGGATAAAATACGAAAGAGAAGGTCTCATCCCCTTTAACTTTGACCGAAACCCACCTGGAATGTGGTTCTCTCCGATGAGGTCCGAAAATGTGTGATGGGCATCGACATTAGAAACAACGACCTTTCCCGTTAACTCCTGGCCATTCTTCAGCCGCACACCGATTGCCCTTTTCTCATTTATCAGAATTTGCTGAGCCTCATGACCCGTCAAGATTTCTCCTCCCATCCTCACAAGGACCTCTCCCATTTTCATCGGGAGCTGTTCCACCTTTCCATCAACACAAGACACCCCATGATTAAAATAGGACATCTCAATTCCTGCCATCGCCGCTGCGGAGATTTCCTCCGGTGGAAGAAGCGCATAAGAGCTTCGTATCGAAAGAAGGGTCTTCAATAAGGGATGGGAGATAAATTCGTCGACAAGTTCTCCATAGGTCTTATCCTTATACCGTGACAGATAAGGATACCGGGAGAGAAAGGAAGAAGGCTCAAACCAATTGAGAGAGGATCGAAGACTCGAAAATTCTTGGAAGATTTTTTCCAGGGCCGCATAGACCTCTTTAATCCCCCTTTTTTCCGCAGGGAAAAGCGAGGAGAGGTTTTCGATGTGGGTTTCCATTCTGGAGGATTGACTCACCGTTTGATCTGGAAAGTGATATTCTCTTGCGGGATCGAGAGGAATGAAACGGATTTGATCTAAAAGGTTCCATTGCTTCAAGACCCTCCATACCCTCCCGCCCTCTTGGCATTCGCCCAATGATTGCACTGAGAGGTCAAAGGAAAATCCTTCTTTTTGGAAAGAAGTACAGCAGCCGCCCACCTTCTGATTCTTCTCGATCATCACAACCCTCAACCCCTTCTGAGCGAGAAGACAACCACACGTGAGCCCTGCCATCCCTGCTCCAATGATGACGACATCCGCATCAAACATGACGTAAAAGTATAACACAGCACTTAAGCTTTCGTCGAATTCCCCCCTTTTGCGAATGATTAAGTAGCAGATAACGCTCGATCGTTTTACAATAGAATGTCCAAGGTCTGATATGGTTCAAAAGGGAAAATTTATTTCAGGCGTTGTCCCTCCGGCGGAACAATCAGAGCCTGCCTGGTGGTTCGTCTTCCAACAAAGTAAACTCCTCGTTTATCAGGAACCTTCTCCGGTAAGCCCTCCCTGTCTTGTTGATTTAGGAGAATTAGGGTTGACGCCTTTATCTGAGCACTATTTGGGCCGGCTTGACAACCGGCCTTGTTATACTGCCGAAGTCGCTGAAGGAACCATTCCGCCTGCGGACATGACCTTTGAAGGCTTACGCCATTTGTACGGCCCTTTGGAGGAAGACCTGTTCTGGATCGCAGCCCGGGCAGTTCAAATTGTGGATTGGGACAGGACGCACCGTTTTTGCGGCCGGTGTGGAATTCCGTTGAATACAAAAACCACGGAACGAGCAAAAGAATGTTCCCAATGCGGTCTGCTCCATTTTCCCCGTCTGGCTCCGGCGATCATTGTGCTTGTCCAGCGAGCCGACCAACTGCTTCTGGCCCGATCCCGTCACTTTATGCCGGGGATGTACAGCGTCCTTGCCGGATTTGTGGAACCGGGCGAATCGCTGGAGGAGGCAGTGATGCGCGAAGTCAGGGAGGAGGTGAGAATTGAGGTCAGGGAAATCAATTATTTCGGGAGTCAGCCCTGGCCTTTCCCCCATTCTCTCATGATCGGTTTTACAGCCACCTACGCCGGCGGTGAGATCTCACTCAATGACGAAGAGATCGAAAATGCAGGCTGGTTCAAGGCTGACAACTTGCCGCGTATTCCCGGGAAAATCAGCATTGCCCGCAGGCTCATCGATTGGTTCATAGAGAAACAGGGGAAGGGACCGGATAACACCTCCAACCCTCCTATGCTGTGAAAAAATGTGGGAGCCGGGCGGGCAAGAATATCTCTAAAGTTTTACAAATGCGGTTCTCTGAGAGGGTAAAGCTAACAAAAGCCCGTAGGTGATGAGTAGCTACCAAGTTTTCCATTGTGGGTAGTCAACGCGAAAAGGTGCCGCCGTAAAACTTTGTCGACATCCTGCCCGCCCTTTCCACTGGGCAATTTTTTCACACCCTCCCTTCAGTAAAGAGGGGGCGAGGGGGATTTCTGAGGGGTAACGAACCCGTCGTGAAGGATTACCGGGTTTTGTCTTTTGGGTCTGTCTCCTCTGCGACAACACCATAGACATTGTAGGAAGGAGGTGTACCTCTTTTTTCGGTTGAGATGGTTACTTCCCTGTAGTGTGGATGAGATTCGCGATTACGAGCAATGAGCGCCTTCGCCACATCCCATCCTATCTTATTCTGTCTCGCCATCTCCGTAATCTCTTCGAGAGCTGTTCGATTATCGTAGGCTCCGAATCGGTAAGGTCTGGGCATGATCAGTGCGTCGTAAATGTCGCTCACAGCGATGATTTCCACTAATGGATCCTTAAGCGGTATACCTCGGGGATATCCCGAACTATCTCTCCTTTCATGATGATCAAAGGCTACCTTGCAAGCGAGGTGCTGGGTATTTTTGTAGTAATAGCTGAGTAGCGCATAGCCGGCTGCGGCGTGATGTTCTAAGCAACTCCGCTCCATTTTGGTGAGAGGCGTCGTCTTTTTGAGGATGTGCAAGGGCACGCAGATTTTGCCAACGTCGTGGGTAGGACCGGTGGCAGACAACTGGATACAGTCCTGGTAGTCCGGTATCAGGTCCTTTGCCAAAAGGGTAGACAAGGCAAATACCATGAGAACATGGGTATAGGTGTATAAGTCATGGAGTTTGAAATAGTCGAGCGATTGCAGAATGGGGATGGGAAAACGAACCGTTTCTAAAAGGCTGAACAGACCGTCGATTTGTTTTCTGTCTTGGAAAATGGTCGGGTAAGGAGGGAAGCCGAGAAAATCTAAACAGTCTTCTTGAATCGAACCGTACATGAGCAGGGGATATGTTTGATACGAAACCGCCCTTTGTGAACCAATAGCCACGCTTAACGTTTCCTCCGTCACAAGCGTCCCAGCGGGGAACAACGATTGATTGTCGAGAGTTCGTATCGGATACTGAAGTATTAAGCCTGGCATTGAGGAAGACCTTTGGCGGGTAAATTATCATTGTGCGTGACCGAATGTCAATATGTTTTGTGGAAAATTCTCGGAAAGTGCACGAGGGTCGTACAGTGAAGCCATTGTCAAGTTCTCATTTTCCAACTCAAAGGAAAATGGAGTATTTCTTTCTTGTAGAAGAACTGCTATATTGTGTGGGATGCTTCGCATCCTTTTGGCTTTACTTTCCATTGTCATTATCTCTCTCCTTGTGGGTCAGGTGACCCCCTCCAACGCCCAGGAAACAGGCAAGCTTTCAGTGACGACCACGCCTGTAGGCGGGGCCATCTACGTTGACTACCTTCTTATGGGCACAAGATTCTGGAGTGGAAACTTGATCGCTGGATCCCACCTGGTCTCGTTTGGTGATGTCGACGGCTACATCGCGCCATCCCCACAAACTGTTACAGTCGTTGCAGACCAAACATTTTATATCGTCGGAGTTTATAGAAAGTTGCTCTCCCTGCAGAGATGATATCGATTCTGGAAGGAACAATCCCTGGGTGTTCGGGCAAACTCTTCTTAATTTCAACTGCTGATCGCCAATGGGATTTTTGTCTTGCTGTGGAGCCCACTTTTTCTTATAATCAGACCGATCTGAGGGTAAAGTTAGGTACGATGGCGCAGAGTCACTAGAGGTCTTGGCTGGAGGGAGGATGACGGAAACGATTGAGAGAAGGGAGGCACCAGTATGAAGAGGCTAAATGAAGTGGTAGTCGTAGATGCAGTGAGATCTCCCATCGGAAAGTCAGGCCGGAAGGGAATGGAGAAAGCGGGCCAGCTTTGCCAGGCATCGGCTCAGGATCTCATGGCCAATACGCTCCGGGGTTTGTTGAAAAGGGTCCACACTCGCTGCCCTAAGTTCGACGAAGCAGAAATCGAGAACGTCGTTATTGGGTGTCTAAGCCAGATCGGCGAGCAGGGCATCAATATTGGTCGGATTGCATCACTCCTTGCTGGCATTCCCAAGGTGGCGGCAGGCTGTACCGTGAACCAGTATTGCAATGCCGGCCTCAAGGCCATCAACATCGCTGCACACGAGATCATGGTGGGGGAGGGAGACATCATGGTCTGCGGGGGCGTTGAGATTATGTCCCATTACGGTATGATGTCCGACGTTCAGGTGGCCATGGATGCCAATTATCCGGTCCGTTTGTCGTCTCGCCTCGAGGAGATCGGCATGCTGGTGCCTCAGGGCGTTTGCTCCGAGATGATCTCGGCAGACCAGGGGCATACCCGCGAGGACCTCGAGCGCTTTGGCATGTGGAGCATGCAAAAGGCTGTCGAGGCTGAACGGAAGGGGTGGTATGCGGATCATATCGTTCCCTTCGAGTTCACTTGGGAGGGCGTGACCCGGAGCGTACAAAAGGATGAGGTCCTTCGGCCAAAGGCGGTGGCCGACCCGGAAGCATACCTTCAAGGTCTCATGGGGCTTCCCACTCCGTTCAAGGATAACGGACTCGTCAGCGCCGGCAACTCATCGCAGATCGTGGACGGCGCTGCCGCAGTCCTGCTCATGAGCGGGACCAAGGCCGAAACATTGGGAATTGAGCCCCTCTGCAGAATCGCGGCATGCGCCGTAGCAGGCGGCGAACCAGTTCCCATGCTTCTGGCTCCTATTCCGGCGGTGAGGAAGGCCCTCAAACGTGCTGGCAAAACCATCGATGACATGGACATCATCGAGCCAAATGAGGCATTTGCCTCCCCATTGCTTCAGTTTGCGGACGAGCTTGGCTACAACCGCCTCGATCCCCGGGTCAACCCGACGGGCGGTGCCATTGCACTGGGCCATCCGATTGGCGCGTCAGGGGCCATGTACTTCGGAG
>DATHCH010000230.1:0-6791 GCA_035319625.1 Thermodesulfobacteriota bacterium | reverse complement strand
GCGCAGTAACAGAGAAAGTTGGCGGTAAGCCCAGGCGTGTTTGTAAAGGTCGTCATATAGGATGAGGGCATCCTTTCCCTGCTCCATGAATTCCTCGCCCATTGCACATCCTGCGTAGGGGGCGATGTATTGGAGCGGAGCAGGGTCGGAGGAGTCTGCCGCCACGACAATCGTATACTCCATCGCTCCGAACTTCTCCAGTGCCGCGATCGCCTGCGCCACTTTGGATGTCTTCTGGCCTATGGCGACATAGATGCAGATCAGATTTTGACCCTTCTGGGCGATGATGCTATCCAGGACAATGGCCGACTTGCCGGTAAAACGGTCGCCGATGATCAGCTCGCGCTGGCCTCGTCCAATAGGGATCATACTGTCGATTGCCTTGATCCCCGTCATGACGGGCGTATTGACCGGCGCTCTCTTAGTGACGTCCGGTGCCACTCTCTCTACGGGACGAGTCTTACCGGCCTTAATGGGTCCCTTGCCGTCGAGGGGACGCCCCAGGGGATCCACCACCCTGCCGACGAGAGCCGCTCCGACTGGAACCTCGATCACTCTCCCTGTCGCCTTTACCTCGTCCCCCTCTTTAATCTTACTGCAATCGCCGAGGACAACTGCCCCCACATTATCCTCTTCCAAGTTTAAAGCGAGACCCGTAATCTCATGGGGGAATTGAAGTAATTCGTTGTAAGCTGCCTGCCCTAACCCGTGGATGCGGGCAATCCCGTCACCCACTTCGATCACGGTCCCAACATTCGTTACGGAAACAGCAGCACCGAAACGCTCAATCTGTTCTTTGATTACTGCAACAATATCCTGCTCCCGGGTTGCCATCTTAGCCCCTCTCCTGTTTAAAAAGTGAACGGTGAAAAGGTATTTGAGTTCAATTTACCGACCCGCTTCGACCAATCTTCTCTTTAAGGTTTCTAATCGTTGACGTATACTTCCATCGATCAGCCTATCGCCGATCCTGGCGATGAATCCCCCGAGGATGGAAGGGTCTACCTGGGCGTCAATAACTACTCGGTGTTCGACCATTTCTCCAAGCCGGCGGGAAATTGCCTCGCGGTTGTGGTCAGTTAAAGGCAATGCGGCGATTACTTCCGCATGTTCAATACCGCGATGAACATCCAACAGCTCGTCATACTGTTGCGATATATCCCCGGCGAGCTTTAATCTCCCTTTACTCGCCAGAAGAAGAACCAGGTTAAAAGCCAGCGGGTTTATCTCACCCAATCCTTTCTGCAAAAGATTGCTCTTCGCAGCGAAAGGAAGCCGGGGGTTCTCCAGAAAAGCAATGACCTCTTCGTCGGCCGTTAAACTGGCTATTCTTCGCAAATCGCCTTGCCAGCTGTCCAATTCATTTTTTTCCAGGCCGAGCTCAAAAGCAGCCTGGGCGTAACGTTTGCCTGAACTTATTCTGGGCATCTCTCACGTCAATTCTTCGACTTTTTCCAGTCCGAAGCCCGGGGCTTGGCTTCAGCTCGAGACTTCGGCAGGTCCGTCGACTTCGAGGCCGTTCACCGCTGTTCATGGCCCGGAGTTTACAAAAGACTTTCAACGGGCTTCCTCGATCCGATCAAGCTCAGGGTGTATCCCCGCTCAATGGAGCAGAGCCCTGGCGGAATCGAAGGGTCAGCTTTTCTTGAAAGTGATACTTTCCCGAAGGGTCTCCTCAATCAGTTTGCGATGTTTCTCTTTATCCAAGGTCTCTTTGATGACCTTCTCAGCCGCCGCTATAGCGATATCAACAAATTCCCGGCGCAGATCGCCGAGGATTTTATCTCGCTCCGCCTCTAATTCTGCTCGCGTTCGGTCAACGATCGCCTGCGCCTGTTTTCTCGCTTCCTGTCTCGATTCTTCCTTCAGTCTTTCTCCGACCTGCACCGCCTGTGCAATGATGGCCTGCGCTTCCTGGCGCCCTTTCTCGATCTGTTTTTCAACAGTCTCCCTGGCCTGCTCGAACTCCTTCTTGGTCGTCTCAGCCAGTTCCATCGCTTCCCTCGTTCTCGCCGCCCTTTCGTCAAGCATCTTCAGGACCGGCTTGAACAAGAAAAGCCGCAGCAGAACAAAAAGGATGATGAAGTTAACGACAAAAACGACCAACAGAGGCAAGTTAATCCCCAGACTGGCGAAGCCTCCCATTTTACCCCCTTTGATGATTCATGCACAGCGAAGAGATCTCTTCCCCGGAATGTTAAGCCCGCAGGACCAAAAACATAGCTAATCCGGCGATAGAAAAAACTGCTATGATGATGGCAATGATAATCGCTGCTAAACTCGCAGGTAATCCTCCCTCTCCCATGGTTGTACCTCCTTACTTGACGACCATCGCTAAGATGATACACACGATCAGGACGTAAATCCCTATGGCTTCAGCGAGGGCACCGATCAAGATCATATTGGTGAGAATCGCCCCTCTGGCTTCAGGGTTGCGTCCCAGGGATTGCATGGCTGAAAAGCCGATGAGTCCCAACGCTAATGCTGGGCCAAAGAAACCCAGGCCCGCAGCTAACCCGATCACTAACATTTTTACCACTTCTGGCGTCATTTAAAGGACCTCCTTTCCTTTTTTATTCTGTCTCTTCATGCGGAGATACGGCAATCGTTGCAAAGACCAGAGTCAAACCGGAAAAGATAAGAGCTTGGATCAGACCGATGAGTAACTCCAATCCATAAAAAGGGATAGAAAATGCGAGAGGAATAAGAAAAGATGAGACTAAGATCAATATCTCCCCGGCGGTCATATTGCCGAAGAGACGGAAGGTGAAGCTGAGCATGCGGATAAGATGGCTGAATATCTCCAAGACGCCGACGAATAAATTGATGAACCCGAAAACAACGTTCATTACCCCCTGGCCGATTTTGCCTTTGAGCAGTTCTTTAAGCCCTCTTATCATCTGGCCGATATTGATGAATTCACCGAGGTAGTGAGAAACCCCTAAGGCCCTCATTCCCCAGGATTCAACGAAGATGAAAGACATAATCGCGATGGAGAGAGGTACATTCAGGTCTGTGTTCGCCGCCCGGAAGAGGGGCGCAAACTTGCCACCGTGCTCAATCACTCCCACGGAGCCGAAAAGGGGCAAAAGACCTAAATAGGCGTTAGCGATCACATAGATGAAGATCGCAGCAACTCCGGGAAAGATCATCCGAGCATGTTTTTCACCGGCGACACTTCCTACAAAGTTCAACAATCCTTCTACGATAGCCTCGGCTGCCGCTTGCCGCCTGCCCGGAATCAGTTTCATCTTGCGGGTGAGGACAAAGAATAAGACGGCCAGCACGAGGATCGTAAGCCATGAGGCAAGGAGTGTGTTCGTAACGGAGAAGTGGTTGACATGAAAAACTGGCTCCGCAGGAAGTTCAACGGTCGGCCGAGGGACCTGGAAGATGCTCGGGGGGGTCCTGCCCAAAAAACTGGAGCCAAGGGGGCCGAAGACCAGGCCAACGCCGAAGAGGACTAAAACGGGAATAAAAAAGAAAATTAGAATCTTGGAGCGGCTACTTCCTTTTTCCATTCTTATTCTCTATGTTTCGCTTTTCCTGCTCAGCCTGATACCTGATCAGCATGCGGAAAAGGCCGGAGAACGCAATGACTGTCCCAACGCCAAGACCAATGAGAGTAAATAAGGGGCGCTTATCAAGCACCTCTGGCCGATCGAGCCAATAACCGATCGCAACTGGGATGAGCAAACTCAAGGCCACATACCAACCTACTGTGAGTAGGAATTGAAGCGGCTTTACCCAGCTCTTCAGATGAACCTCCAAAAGCAATTAGAAAGACGAAGGCCGCTCCCTTGACCGAGAGCAGCCTACTGACATCGGCGATCGATCTCAAAGAGCGATAATTGTGAATTAATTAACATACAACGAATAGCTTGTCAATAATTTTCTTTATTCAGTAATTTCATACAGATAGAGGATTGTCTGTCTTTTAGGAGGGAAACTCAGCATTCTCCTCTTTCTTATCAGGGGAACCCTTCATCTTACAGTTACCTTCGAAGATTCCACCCTCATTAATGACAAGGACAGGGGTCAGCAGAGTTCCATAGACCTTTCCTGTGGAGTGGATCTCCACACGACCCTTAGCACAAACATCCCCTTCGATCAAGCCGTTAATGACGATCGTATTGAGCACAATTTTCCCTTTGACGACGGCTGTTTCTCCGACGACCAATGTTCCGCTTTCAAAGATCTCCCCTTCAAATTTCCCATCCAGGCGGAATACGCCTTCAAAGGTCATCTTCCCTTCAAAGACCGTCTCCTTTCCGAGATAAGCGCTGATTTCTTCCGAGGTGGGTGGGGAGGTGGAACCACTACTGTTTTTAGAGAACACCGATTTTCCTCCTGACATGGCTCGCTCCTTTCAGCCCCTGACCTTTTCCCTCTCACCCAAGGGGAGAAGGATGGGGTCAGGGGTATTCCGTTTTAATCTATTTTCCAAGAATGGCTTCTACAATCCTTTCCAAATCTTCGTGGGAATAGTATTCAATCTCTATCTTTCCTCTTTTACCTTTTTGGGCGATATGGACTTTTGTGCCTAAATATTTCCTCAAGGAATCCTTCAAGCTGCTAAGTTGACTTTCGGTGTCATCCCTTTTCCTGACCGAAGAGACGGGTGGTTTTCCGGGTTTTTCTGACCATCGCTTCGCAATGGCTTCGGCCTCTCTCACCGAAAGGCCCTTCTTCACAATCAGGGCACAGAGTTCCTTCTGCTTCTCTTTGCTCTCGAGGCTGAGGATCGCCCTGGCGTGTCCGGAAGTGATGCGATTCTGCAAGAGATAATTTCTCACTTCCGATGGGAGCCTTAAGAGCCGGAGAGTATTCGTGATGGTCGTTCGATCCTTGCCCATCCGTTTGCTCAGATCCTCCTGGCTGATGTTGAACTCTTCTAACAGGTGTTTGAAAGCCTCAGCGGCCTCGAGCGGGTTAAGATCCTCCCTCTGAAGGTTTTCAACGAGGGAGATCTCCAGCGCCTCCCTCCCTTCGACCTCTTTTACCAATACGGGAACTTCTTTAAGCCCTGCCTTTTGAGCCGCTCGCCAGCGACGTTCGCCAACGATGAGTTCATAACCTTGATCCGTCCTCCGAACGATGAGAGGCTCGAGAACCCCTTTCTCTTTGATGGAGGCTGCCAGTTCCTCAATTTTCGACTCGTCAAAATGTTTTCGGGGTTGGGATCGATTAGGGAGGATTTCTTCAATCCCACAATAGAGGAGTGCCTTTGATTCCGCCTGTCCAAATTCCGGGAGAAGCGCTCCCAGGCCCTTTCCCAAAGCCATTCTTTTAGTCGCCATCGACCTTTCCGTCCATCATGATTTCCCTGGCCAGGTTCAAATAACTTTCCGCACCCTTCGAATGGATATCGTACAAGAGGACAGGCTTCCCATAACTTGGAGCTTCGCTCAGCCGGATATTTCGCGGGATGATTGTCCTGAATACCTTATCCTTGAAGTGATTCCTCACTTCTTCGGCAACCTGGTGAGAGAGGTTATTCCGGCCGTCAAACATGGTGAGCAAAATTCCTTCGATCTCCAATTTTGGATTGAGGGACTGTTTAATCAGGCGTATCGTCTTGAGAAGCTGGCCCAGCCCTTCCAGGGCATAGTATTCGCATTGCAGAGGAATGATGACGGAGTGGGCGGCGGTCAGGGAGTTGATGGTCAGCAGGCCCAACGAAGGAGGGCAATCGATAAAGATATAATCGTATTCGGCCTCGACCTCTTTGATCAATTTTTCCAACCTTTTCTCACGATCCTTTTCCTGGATCAACTCCACTTCTGCGCCGATTAAATCCGTATTGGAAATGACCACGTCCAAACAGGCTAGGGAGGTCTTCTGGATCATTCCCTTCATACCCGAACCACGAAGCAAGGCCCGATAGATGGTCCCGCCGATCCCTTCCTTGTTTAAACCGACACCGCTCGTTGAATTTCCCTGGGGGTCAATGTCGATGAGGAGAACTGTTTTCTCTGCGGCGGCGATGGAAGCGCAAAGATTGACCGCCGTCGTCGTTTTCCCCACTCCTCCTTTTTGATTGGCGATACAGATGACCCTTGCCATAAAAATCCTGCGGAATGATGGAATTCCGCTCTTCCGTTCTTCCGGTGTTCCAGATCAAACTCTATATAGCACAAAAAAGGGATGGATGGAAAGACAAAGTTGCGCTTTCATATCTTTTCAAACAGGAGAATTGTTCTTTTGAAATGACTGAAAGGAAGGACCAGCTGAAGGGTATTTCTCAAGCGATATCGTGTTGCCTCCGCCTCAACAAGAAGTCCTATTTCCTTATCGTCGGTTTCACCTTTCATGGCTATGGCTGTTCCTCCTCCTTTCAAGAAGGGGAAACTCAGGACGAGAAAGGTTCGAAGATCAGAGAAGGCTCTTGAGAGGGTGATATCAAATTGTCCTCCCAAATTTTGAACGATTTCCCTGTCTTGAGCGCGGCCATGGATCGCTTCCGTTCCTCTGAGACCGAGCACTCGAATAACGTGCCTTTGGAAATCCACTTTCTTACGAACAGAGTCTATCAAGGTCATCTGAAAGGCGGGTTGAACGATTTTTAAGGGAATGCCAGGGAAGCCTGCCCCTGACCCGATGTCCAGGACGGAGGGACGTTTAGGGAGATAGGGCTTGACAGAGAGGGAGTCGAGAAAATGTTTTAGGACAATCCCTTTCTCTGATAGGATAGCAGTGAGATTAATTTTTTGATTCCACTTGAGGAGTTCTTTCAGGTAGATGTCGAAAGCCTTTATCGCTTTTTCATCCAAATCAACTCCAAAAGCCTT
>DATHCH010000229.1:0-8535 GCA_035319625.1 Thermodesulfobacteriota bacterium | reverse complement strand
CCGAACTCCGCCCGCAAGCGAGCACCCTGTGCCGCCAATTCAGGATCGCCGCCTTCGGAATCGAGTACGAAGACCGCGGGCTTTCGATCGCCTCTTTGTTTCACCTGCTCGATCGTAGGCGAAACCGAATCTAAATGGTGGAATGTGTGGAACGCCTTTCTCGGAATCAGGCGATCCGCAATGACCATCCCCATCGCCGGGTCTTGGTAAACAAGGTCCAAGATAGCTCCGAAGTATGAGGGGTTTACAGAGGTCTGGAAATCATCCAGGGGGTTTCCCGCGATGGAACCTGCAATCGGCACGGTCTCGCGGAGTTTTTCCATGGTGGCGGGGGACGGGGAGGGGACATCGAGACCCTCAAGGATGCACGTGTCGCTGCTGACTACGCTCGCGCCGCCGCCGATGCCCATCACAAAGACCCCGGAACTGGTGGGCGGGGGTAAAAATGCAAAGGCGAGGATCGCATCCATCCATTCGTTTGGGGATCCTACGTGGATTACCCCTGTTTGGCGGAAAAAGGCTTCCCAGATCATCCGCTCCCCAGCCATGGCACCCGTGTGAGAGGCCGCGGTGCGTGTTCCGACTTCGGTCTCCCCGCCTTTCAAGACGATCATGGGTTTCCTTTCGCTTATCTCCCGCGCCAACTCGAAGAACTTTCTTCCGTTTCTCATGCTCTCGATGTATAGAGCGATGACTCGTATGCCTTCGTCCGTACCCATGAACTCGAGGAAATCCGAGCAATCGAGAACGGCTTCATTGCCGACGCTGACGGCTTTGTCCGTTCCGATGCCAAGGGAGTAGGCGTATTCCGTCAGGCGTTGAGTAATGGCCCCGCTCTGCGAAATGATGCCCAATGGCCCGCTTGCCCCGGGTATTGCTCCCCACGCTGTCAGGCCTGAAGCCGGGCAGTATGGGCCCATGCAATTAGGTCCGATGACGAGAAGTCCTCCTTGTTTTGCGATGGAAGCAATCTCTTCCTCAAGTCGCTTTCCTTCCTCTGTCCCGACTTCTTTGAACCCGGAGGTCAGGATATGAACGTGCCGGAGGCCCATCCGGCCGCATTCTTTTAGAATAGCCGGCACATGTGCCGCGGCCACGCACACCATCGCGAGATCGGGCACGACGGGTAGGGAAGAAAGATTCGGATAAGCTGGAAGGCCCCTGATTTCGGTTGCGTTCGGGTTAATGGGATAAAGCGCTCCGGGGAAGCCGGCCTCCTGGAGTTTCTGCAAAAAACTCATGCCCCCGAAGCTGAACCCGGACCGCGCAACGCCGACGATAGCGATATGCCTCGGCTTGAAAAAGAGCTCCAGATCATTTTTTATCGACGCCATAACCTATTCTTCGTGATGCAATCCGGCAGGATTGAAGTATAAGAAGTGGGCGGCATGGAGTCAAGCGTTTGGCAAGAATTCGCTTTGGCGTGAGTCAAACAAACCGAAAAACGAAACGGAGATTCAGGCGAAGAAGACCACGAAGATATAGAGAAGTTTTTGAGCCAGTATTGCGGATAACGGTTATCTGCAGACAAAGCCGTCATCGAGATGACCTATCGGCTATCTGAACCATCCGCATTGAAGCCTTTTTCAATTAGAATTGATTTGACCAGTGTGAAAACCCCGTCATTTAATAGCGCATCCTTGGAAAAGAAATAATCCGCCTTGTATCGGATGGCCGCCTCTCGATATTCCGGCGTGTCATGACTCGTAACAATAATCACGGTGACATCAGGGTGATCCGCTTTAATCTTCCTGGTTAATTCAAGGCCGTTTTCTCCGGGTAAGCCGATGTCCATAAAGATTAGATTTGGATGATCAGAATCGATTTTCTGAAACGCCTCTACCCCGTCTGCTGCTTCGATGACGCCCATCGAAGGAAATTGATCTCGTAGGTTGTATTTGATTATTTCTCTGAACGAAGAGCTATCTTCAACGACCATTGTTCTGAACATTTTTCCATATCCCCATCCCTCCCCAAGCATAGACTTTTCGGTCCGTCATCTCCTCCTTTATAAAGTTTGTCCATTCCCTCTTAAAAAATCAACCTATGTGAAAAACTGTACAACACTTTCTTATTAAGACAGCGCTGAGGCTCAGCAATTGGAACCATAGAGAGAAGCGCCCAGCGGGACGGAAACGTATCATTATGGAATATCGCGGGGATGAGATTTTTGTTAATACTGACATGGTAAGATTTGGAAGACTCCTGCGGACGGACTCTTTTGCTTCCTGAAATGAAAGAAATCGAACCAGCTGTTGGGGCATAAGGTGCCTCTGCTGTTTTATAATTAAATAGGAGGTAATGATGACGCTTCAGTACGAAGAAAGGTGCATCAGAGGAGATAGCTTAAATTATTGCAAGGACCTGAAAGTCATCGGGGACAAGATCGTTGAGAATTGGTGGCGTAGGGAAGGGCACCGCGTTGATGTGGGCGATGTAACCGATATTCTGGCCGCGACTCCTGAGGTTTTCATCATGGGCACGGGGTACGCGGGTTTTATGGAAGTCTCAAAACCCCTTCATTCCACGCTTAATAACTGTAACATCAAGTTGATTGCTCAGGAGACCCCTCAGGCCGTGAAAACATTTAACGACCTTCATTCCAAAGGAAAAAGGGTAGCAGGCGCTTTCCATTTGACGTGTTAAGGGACAAATGAACGATGGACGATGAACTATGAACGATGAACAATGAACCTGAACCATGAATTAAGGCCAAAAGAGTGCCAATCTGTTGTCCTCATCCACTTTTACCCTCGTTCCAAACTTTCTCCTTTCTCTGTTTAAAGCATGGGTCAGCCAGAGCGCATCGTCTCTCGACGCCCGATTGACTTTGAAGTGTCTGATCTGGGTGGGAGTCATTTGTAATTGAACCAGTCTTCCTGCCAACGGGTCCACGGTCGCAAAGTACATCAGTCCCAGATCACTCCTGTAATGCTCGTAGCCTCCGATGCCCTCATAGTCGTTGAGAAAATCTCCGCAGCCGTAAAGGATGAGTTTATCCTGATAGACCTCAATCCTTTTGACGTGATGTGAAGAGTGGCCATAAATCATATCGGCCCCTGCCTTGTCGATCAATTGGTGAGCAAAATCGATCTCTTTCTGAGGGACATCGTACCCCCAGTTTCCTCCCCAGTGGATGGAGACAACGACGATATCACGCTTTTGCTTCACCTCTCGCACTTTTTTCCGGAGGTCTTGAATGGTGTCATCTGAGAAATCTCTAAGGAGATTGATTCCAGATCTTTTCTCCGAGGCGGCCCAGTTCAAGGGCATACCGCCCGTCGGCGATCCCACGGCGAATACGATCACCCTTCCTTTTCCAAGGACTTCCACTATTGCAGGCGCCTCGGCCTCTATGAGGTTCATCCCAGCTCCGACCCCCCTTATTTTCGCCTTTCTTAAAGTCTCAAGGGTCTCTTCGAGTCCGATGTAGCCCCAGTCGAGGACATGATTGTTCGCAAGAGAGCAGACATCGATCTTGGCCGCCGTGATGCAATCGGCGTTCTCCGGATGCATTCTATAGTGGATCTGTTTTCCTTCCCAATAATCGTCGCTCTTGGTGACACTTGTTTCCAGGTTGATGATTCTTAGATCAGGCGCCGACCTTTCCAATTCATCAAGGGTATCTCCCCAGATATAGTCGGGCGCAACGGAGCGGGGGATTGGGCCGTTTACCCTCTCGCCAATTTCCACGTACCCTCTGGCATCTTTCATATAAGGTTCGTGAATCGTCGGATCACTTGGGTGTGCAAGGATCTGGTCGATACCCCTTCCGGTCGTCACATCGCCACACAAGAAGAGGGTGATCAAATCGCTTCTCTTTGCTTGCTGGACATTTCCTTGGCGGGTCTGATTCATGCGAGAGAAACCTCCTCTCTTTCGTCTCTGTCGGGAAACCTATCTTGGCATAACCAAGACTTCCTACAATTATTATAAACCACCCCTCCTGTTATAGCGAAAATCTGCCAATTCCGTTCGCGGAAGAGTGCCCCCAGCCATCGCGGTACGTAATGCAAACGCATTAAGACTTATTACTATACCCAGGGGCATCCCCCTCACCCTATCCCTCTCCCCGCCGGGGAGAGGGGAGGGTGAGGGGGCCTCTCGTCAAAAAATTAAATGCGTTTGTCTTAACGTACGAATGGTTTAAATATATTCGGGAATTTAGTATACTATATTTAAGGGATGATTTTGCTATCGTTCCCAAAGAAACCGAGGTGATGGACATGGCTAAACGCACGCTGCCCCGACGGATCAAGAAAAGGGATGGCTCCGTTGTTCCTTTTGACCGTCAGAAGATTGAGAGGGCGATTGAAAGAGCGGCTTACGAAGTGCTGCAGGACGAGTCGAAGTCGGCAAGGATCAGTTCTGCTGTCACCGGTGCGGTGATTCAAAAGATCGTTTCCGCTTTCAGAAACAGGACTCCGACGGTAGAGGCTGTCCAGGATATCGTTGAAGTGGCGTTGATGGAAGAAGGCTATAACCACATCGCAAAAGCCTACATTCTTTACAGGGAGAGGCGACGCGAAGTGCGATTGGCCAAATCGGCGCTGGGTTTGAAAGACGACCTGAAATTGCCCCTGAATACCGTTGAGGTACTGAGAAGGCGTTACCTCCTGAAAGGCGACGACCGAAAGCTCATCGAAACTCCGAGTGAGCTTTTTCGGAGGGTTGCCTCTCATATCGCACAGGGAGGGAGAAACTTTAAATCCCGTGTCACCCCAGAGGAAGCGGAAGAGCATTTTTATCACATGATGCGGAGCCTGGAGTTCATGCCGAACTCGCCTACGCTCATGAATGCGGGGACATCGCTCGGCCAGCTTTCTGCCTGCTTTGTGATTCCCGTGGAAGATTCCGTAGAAGGCATATTCAGGGCATTAAAAGATATGGCCAGAATCCACCAAACCGGCGGAGGCACGGGGTTCAGCTTCTCGCGGTTGCGGCCTCAGGGCGACCTCGTGGCTTCAACGAAAGGAGAGGCCTCGGGGCCGGTCTCGTTTATGGAGATCTTCGACAAGGCCACGGGGGTGATCGTCCAGGGAGGCCGGAGGCGCGGTGCCAATATGGGTATTTTACGTTGCGATCACCCGGATATTCTTCAATTCGTGGAGGCAAAGCTCGAGAAAGACCGTCTCTCCAATTTCAACGTCTCCGTCGGGGCCACAGACAAATTCATGGAAGCTGTGATTCGGGATCAACCCTATGGTCTGGTCAATCCGAAGACGGGCAAGAAAACCGGAATGGCAAAGGCGCAGTCTGTCTTCGATCTGATCGTCAACGGCGCATGGCATACCGGCGACCCCGGTTTGATATTTCTGGACGAGATCAACAGGCGGAATCCGACCCCTATGGTCGGAGAAATCGAGGCCACAAATCCGTGCGGCGAGCTGCCTCTTCTGCCCTATGAGAGCTGCAATCTGGCCTCTATCAATGTGGGAAAGATGGTGAAGGGAAACGAAGTCGACTGGGGAAAATTGAAAGAAATCATCGGCTGGGGAGTCCGGTTTCTCGACGACGTCATCGAAGTGAACAAATTTCCTCTGCCCCAGATCAAAAAGATTACTTTTGCAAACCGGAAGATCGGGCTAGGCGTGATGGGTTTTGCGGATATGCTGATCCGCCTGGGAATTCCTTACAATTTACAGAGAGCTGTCGACTTTGCCGAAGGGTTGATGCGCTTCGTCCGCAAAGAATCTCTCAAGGCGTCACAGTCCCTTGCGGCAGAACGCGGCGTCTTTCCCAACTACGAAAAGTCCGTCTACGCGAGGAAAGGCCTTCGGGTGCGCAACGCCACGGTGAATACGATCGCTCCGACCGGGACGATCAGCATCATCGCGGGCTGTTCGAGCGGAATCGAACCCCTCTTTGCGATCAGCTTTGTGCGGAACGTTCTGTCAGGAACTGAATTGTTTGAAGTGAACCCACATTTCGAAGAATTGGCCAGGGCCAGAGGCTTTTACAGCAGAGAACTGATTGCAGAGATCGCCCAATCCGGCTCTCTGCAGAAGATCAAGGGGATTCCGGGGGATGTCAAGAAGATATTCTTGACTGCGTTTGACATGAGCCCCCGGGAACACGTGCAAATTCAAGCGGCTTTTCAGAAATATACAGACAATTCTGTTTCGAAGACGATCAACCTGCCCGCCGATGCTACGGTGGATGACGTGAGAAAGGTCTATCTCCTTGCTTACAAACTGAGGTGCAAAGGCATCACTATTTACCGCTACGGAAGCAAGAAAGACCAAGTCCTATCTTTTGGCTACCGAAAGATCGCGGAGCAGGCGGAAGTGAACGGGCCGGTTTTCGCTGACTCAGAGTACTCCGGAGGGTGCGCAACGGGCGTCTGTCCTTTTTGAAGGAGGGGTCTTCTTGAATTTTCGAGGAGCCTGGGGCTTTAGAATGGGTGGCAAAGCTCGCACGCGACTGGTTTCTCAAATGCTTCGCTCCGTCAACATGAAGACGTGTGCGCCAAACTCAGCCTATCTCAGTTCTTCCGAGAACTACATTTCTCGGAGTGGCCTCTTAAGATAGTAATAATAAGGGTACGTAATGAGGAATTCTCTCGCCTCCCCCGCCTTTTTAAGGGGGATCGTAACCGGAAGGGAAATCACGAAGGCCGTTGCTCCCAACGCGATATGCACGACTCCCAGAGGCCTAACCCATAGAACATCCCCAGCAACTTCAGGGTAGGAAAGATCTGCCGAAGAATCATCCTTGGCGAAGAGGAGTCCGTTGAAAGATAAGACAAAGATAAGAACCATTGCGGGAATTATCGTTCTTTTCATTGATAGCCTCCTTTGATGCATTCTTTCCAGCTTTTGGCCTTCCTTCGGGACGGTGGAAACCCCTCGCTTTGAGGCAAGGGCGGTTTCGTTTGCTGCACCGCAATCGAAGGAATCTTCTTAGGGGTTTACAGACGAGTAAGCCTTAGTAAAAGCATCCATCATACTATTAATCGATCTCATCATGTCGGATCCTATATTCGAGGCAGATGCTAAACCAAAAAGTCCTGCAGACCAAGTTCCGGCAACCACCTCGATTTTAGGGTCTCGCTTCAAAGAGCTCTTTTGCCACAATTCAACTTCAATAAGAAATAAAAATGTTTTATCGGTCTTTTTTGAACCATCGATCTCCACATGGAGAATCGGAGTATCCGAGGATAAGCTCTCGACGTATACGACATCGATTTTTGCCTCCTGAAGCTTCAGTTCTACACCCGTTCGAATTCGGTCTTCGGTAAGGCCAGCTTTCCTAAAATCCTCTGAAACTGGTTTTTCGATTTGCACCACCACAGACAATTTCTTAAGACCCTTAAGCGATCGACGACTATACTTGTCATCACCTATTGCAAAAACGACCGGGGTGGATATCAAAAAGCTTAAGAGCACAACGATCATAATGATCAAACACTTTTTGATGCTCATACGTTACCTCTCTCCATTCTTGTCTTTCTCCTTTCCAATCTGACATCGGATCTTATAACCGAGATCGTCTAAGACCATCTCAATTTTTCTCTTTTTATCGGTTGAAACCATTCATGACGATTGATCCCTCTAACAATAGAAAGCATGTCATTCTCTTTCGTCTGACGGATAATGTAAAAAGCTAAAAGAGATCTTTAAATGCATGAGCAGCAGTATAAACGCATCCTACCCCGCTGATGTATTGGGCTACCCTCAACGTCTCCATGACCTCCTCTTTTGTAGCCCCAGCCTTCATTGCCTGCTGAGTCAACGATTTGGTCCCTTGAACGGTTCCATGTGAAGCGTCAAGGGCCATTGCGATCAGAAGCTTAACCTTCCTCGGCAAAACCCCATCTACCAGGGCAAGTGTTTGGGTGGCTTCCAGGTTCTTAAACAATTCCAGATCGAGCTTCTCGATAATCTTTAAAGGATTCTCAGCCATGATTATAACCTCCTTTATTAACGATTTGAGTTTTGGGTGGTGCCCCTTTCATTTGTCAGTGATTATAACTTAGATTCTGGATTTTTAAACAAAATCTAGTGTATTTCTTCAAAACCGCCCATCCGTTTGTCAAACCAAAATTTCCCATTTGGAAGAATTTGGAGCCTCTTCAGCTCCTTATACTCATGTCATTTCAACAAATTGTCCAAAAGGAAAAGGATAGGGCTTCATTCGTCTAAACTTGGGAAAAGTTACAGCCGGTGTAAGCCATCATAAATAAGAAGATTTTTTGTACTTAAGGCAGGAGGGGGTGGAAAGCGGGTTAGGCCAGGAAAGGGGGAAAGAGTTGCCTACTTGTCACTGCTTGGAAGCTTTTTCAGTTCTTCGGTTAATGCTGGCACAATCTGGAAAAGGTCTCCGACGACCCCATAGTCTGCATAGCCCTCTACCGATCGGAGATCGACATCGGGTTACTCCCCTTCTTCTTTGTTCTGTTTCGCTTTTTCGGTGAGCTCGAGAATGGTATCAAGCCTCGTCTTGGCAGAAGGCGTCAAGGCGCATTGGATTTGGTCCGCGGAATAATGTTCGCTTAGGAATTTGGATATCTCAATTCTAAACTCCCAGCAGACC
>DATHCH010000228.1:0-4897 GCA_035319625.1 Thermodesulfobacteriota bacterium | reverse complement strand
ACCACGAAGGATTTTGTGAGCACCATCACGCTCAACCGTCCGCCAACGAACTCCGTCAACCTTGGGATACGCGAAGAGCTGGACCAAGCGATCACCGACTTGGAGAAAAGCAAAGATACCAGGGTGGTGATCATCACCGGCGCAGGTGACAAGGGTTTCAGCGCAGGCATGGATGTGTCGGACATAGCGAACATCGAGAAAGGGCCGAACGGCAACGATGTCTTCAACCGTATCGAACGGTTCGGCAAGCCGTTCGTCGCTGCCATCAACGGATACGCCCTGGGTGGCGGATGCGAGCTCGCGCTCGTATGCCATTTCCGGTTTATGACGGATAATCCCAAGGCGGTCATCGGGTGCCCGGAGGTGAACCTGGGCATCACGCCCGGCTGGGGCGGCATACAGCGTCTGCCGCGGCTTCTGGGCAAGCCAAAGGCGCTCGACATGATTTTGTTCAGCAAGAGGTTGTCGGCGAAAGAGGCCTTGGCCATCGGCCTGGTAGACCGCGTGGTTCCCGCAGCAGAATTGATGGAGGAGGCCATGGCCTTTGCACTGACGCTGACCAAGCGGCCGCCCCTTGCCGTGAACGCGGTGCTCAATGGCATGTGGGTGGGGCTTGACAAGGGCATCGACGAAGGGATCCGCGTCGACCGGGAGTGGTCAAGGAAGCTCGCCCAGAGCCAGGATGCACGGGAAGGATTCACTGCATTCTTCGAGAGGCGCGAACCGGTATTCAAGGGGGAATAGCCTCCCCTTCCGTTTCTGAAAAAAGGCCCCTAGCTGATTCTTCATGGGGCCTTTTTTAATAAGCAACGGCACGTCATAAGATCATTTTCTGATCAGGAGTCCTTTTACAAATCGAGGGTCCACCTCTTCGTCGGTAGGGATTTTCCCGTACTCCGCCTCAAATAAGTCGAGACAGAAATCCTGAAAAGCATGAAGATGTTGCCGCTTCACTTCTTCGCCTTCGATCGAATCTAACCAGTTTCTGAGTCCCTCCTTGATTTCCACCTTTATGACCCCCTTCCCTTGGGCATCTCTTTCAAAAACTTTGTCGAGGAGATCTCTCACACGATCCTGCCCAATGGCTTCGAATTGGAAAGTCCCTTTGAGAACTTGATTCGCTGTAGAGGTGAGAAAGATCGCAGAGAGGGCGATCTCCCGCCAGTCATCCGGATAGCAACCACTCAAATCCATCTCCTTCAGATAAAGAGGGGAGAGATTCAATTTCTTTTGCAAAAAATTGGTAGTCGTTTTAATGAATTCCAAAAAGTCATCTGCCTCTTTTAAGTCCTGAAGGGTCTTGAAGTCCTCATAAATCCCGTTTCGATAAAGGGCGGGCTTCTTTCTCAAAATTCCCTCAAATTTTTCAAAATGAGAAGGGTCCAAGCATACGAGGTTCTCCTGATTATTCGAAAACCAGGTACCTTGTAAAATGGATTCTACTTTTCTCCTGAGAAGAAGGGTCGTGCTCACACCGTATTGAAAGAGTTTCTGTATGGGAAGGGATCGAAGGATTTCAACCGATTTTCCTTCGTCTTCCTTGCCCAAATATTGAAGCCCCAGGTTCAAGTAGTGGTAGGCTTTTTTTACTACCCTCTCCATGGCAACAATATTAGAGAGATCGATCGCCTCTGCCACGACGGCCTTGTTGCAGAGGGCGGTTATCTCTTGTTTCAATCGATCCTGCTCATGAGCGTCCTCTATCTTAGAGAGGGCAGATGAGAAAAAAGGGCCCTCGTTTCGAAAGGTAAGATAGAAAATAGAACCTTCCTTACCGACCTCGTCCCGACTCATGACGGGAGAAAAGCCTTCGCCTACCGTAAAAGAATCCGGGGTGACAAAGCGATAAATCTCCAGAGCCTCCTCAAAATCAGGGAATCCATAATCCGCCAATCGGCCATTCCTGAGACGGTAGCTGGTCTCCTCGAGCTCTGGTTCGAATTCCACGATCAGGGAGTCCATCAATCTCTGATAGTTTCTTCTGTCCGCCCTGTAAAAGATTTGCAAAAAAGGTTCGAAAACCTCCCTCGTCCTCTTCCCCCTGAAATGGATGAAATAATATTGGTCCAACGTGAAAGGAGGGATTCTGTCCATTCCTTCCAGATGCTCCCCGTCCATGGTGGTGACCTGAAGGAATTTTTTCAGAAGAAGGGCAATGAACTCAATATCTGTGGTCTGAATGAACTGGCTGACTTTCTTTTCGCCCGATTCAAGCAGAATCTCCATCCAGTGAAGGACTTTCTCCGTGTCTAACTGATCCCTTTTCCACAAATCGAGATCGAGAAGATACTGGAATTGTTCCGGACTGGTGAGCGAAGTCAGATCGAGACAATCCTTTTCCCCGACTTCCTTCAGGGTTAGAAAAACCTCCAGCTCCGGAAGCTCTTGGATCAGCTGTTCCGGGTGTTCTGAAAGGAATAAGTAACGGAGTCGCTCTCTGCCACGGGCCTGCAAGACGATATCGAGCTGGTTTTTGACAGAAAGAGAATTGAAGACCTTTTCGGCTTCCTTCTGCTCTTCGGGCAAAGTCAAAAGAGACGGGTCAGCCATTTAAGCCCTTCTTGGATCAGGATTGATAAGATGCAGAAGAACAGGCGACCGGCTGAGGAAGCTTTAAAGCGGGACCTTTCATTCTATGATTTCATCCGCACTTACTTCAAGAAGACATCATTTCGGATGACGAGAATGATTGACTGTACCTTTCAAAGATCGGCAATTCTAAAGCCTCCAAAGCAGCTCACCTGTCCCTCACTGCAATGACGACACAATTCCTCTGGAAAGAGGGAAAGCAAAGGGTATTCGTTAATAAGCCGGAGGCATCGGGGGTCCGCCAGCCGGTTCTTTCTTGGGCTTCTCAGCCACGACGGCCTCTGTGGTGATCAACAGAGAAGCAACACTCGCAGCATTCTGCAGGGCGAATCTCACGACCTTTGTCGGATCGATGATCCCAGCTTGGATCATATCCGTATACTCTTCCTTATCGGCATCGAAACCGAATGCGCCCTTTTCCTGTTTTACCCTCTGTGCTACCACAGACCCTTCCTGGCCGGCGTTTTGAACAATCTGGCGAATAGGCTCCTCAAGGGCCTTCACAATGATATCCACACCTGTCTGGCGATCGCCCTCCGGCTTGAGTTTCTTGACGGCTGATAAACATCTCAAGTAGGCGACTCCGCCGCCTGGAACAATCCCTTCCTCCACTGCGGCTCGTGTCGCATGGAGCGCGTCTTCCACGCGTGCCTTTTTCTCCTTCATCTCCGTTTCGGTGGCTGCTCCCACTTTGATGACAGCCACCCCGCCGGCGAGTTTTGCCAATCGCTCTTGAAGTTTCTCTTTGTCATAATCCGAAGTGGTTTCTTCGATCTGGACACGAATCTGTTTGATCCGGCCTTCGATCGCAGAGGCAGACCCTGCTCCTTCAACGATTGTGGTATTATCCTTATCGATGACCACCTTCTTCGCTCTGCCCAGGTCCTCCATCTTCATCTTCTCGAGTTTAATTCCCACATCCTCCATAATGGCCTTACCGCCTGTCAGAATGGCGATATCTTCGAGCATCGCCTTCCTTCGGTCTCCGAACCCAGGGGCCTTGACAGCCGCGCATTTCAATGTCCCCCGAAGCTTATTGACAACGAGCGTAGCTAACGCCTCCCCCTCTACATCCTCGGAGATAATGACCAATGGGCTTCCCGTCTTGGCAATCTGTTCCAGGATGGGAAGCAGTTCTTTCATATTGGCGAGCTTCTTTTCATAAAGCAGAATGAAAGGGTCATCGAGCACAGCGACCATCTTTTCGGGATCGGTCACGAAATAGGGAGAAATATACCCCCGGTCGAATTGCATCCCTTCAACGACCTCGAGGGTGGTCTCTATCGCCTTGGCCTCTTCGACTGTGATCACACCCTCTTTTCCAACCTTATTCATCGCTTCGGCAATGATATCGCCGATGGTCCGATCGTTATTGGCGGAGATCGTACCCACCTGGGCAATCTCTCTCTGTTCCTTGACGGGCTTGGACAGTTTTTTCAACTCTTTGACAACCTCCTCCACGGCCAGGTCAATTCCCCGTTTTACATCCATGGGGTTGATTCCCGCAGCCACTACTTTGTATCCCTCCCGGTAGATGGCCTGGGCTAAAAGTGTGGCGGTGGTGGTTCCGTCTCCGGCCGTATCCGAGGTTTTGCTGGCCACTTCTTTCACCATCTTTGCGCCCATGTTCTGGAAATGATCTTCGAGATCGATCTCTTTGGCAACGGTCACGCCGTCCTTTGTGACTACAGGAGAGCCAAAGGACCTTTCGAGCACCACATTTCTTCCCTTGGGTCCCAGGGTCACTTTGACTGCATCGGCCAGAATGTTGACGCCCTCCAGAACCGCATTTCTTGCTTCCTGATCGAATTTCAATTCTTTTGCCATGAACACCTCCTCCTTTCTGATCCATCATTCAATGATGGCGAAGATATCATCCTCTTTCATCATGAGATATTCTTCCCCGTCAATTTTTACCTCGGTCCCTGCATACTTTGCGAAGAGGACCCGATCGCCTTTCTTGATCCCAAGGGGAATCTTTGTACCATCCTTCTTGATCCTTCCCGCCCCGACGGCGATCACCTTTCCCTCAATAGGCTTTTCCTTGGCCGTATCCGGGATAATGATCCCACCTTTTGTCTTCTCTTCCTCCTCCAATCTCTGGACAATGAGCCGGTCGTGAAGTGGCCTCACCTTCATAGAGACAGACCTCCCTTCTGTAAAATTTTCGTAGATACCCACGGGCAAGCCCGTGGCACTTTAAATTAAGTCAAGCTTCGCTTGACCTTCATCCTGGCGTCCTTGCCATCGGACGTATTTGAGGATTTGGTCCTCATCAACCCCAATGGTCGACACAAAGTAGCCAGGG